>NZ_LABZ01000147.1 GCF_001043955.1 Methylobacterium tarhaniae
CTCATACCATCGCGCCGATGCATCGACGAGTCGACGCATCGGCGCGATGGTATGAGTTGCGTTTTGCTTTTCGATGCGCGCAGAACGGAGTCAGTTTCTGCGAGTGAGAACCGTCAATGCCCTCGGCTTCCGTATTTGTATGGTGAGCATCTCAAGCTCTTAGCTATGCAACTGCCGCAAGCTCACGCCCATTTTCCGCAATTCGAACGTCATGTTGGCTTACGCCGAAAGACGAGATTTTCTCCCGAGCGTTCGAACGTGAAGGCATGTTGCTTCATAGTATCCATGACTGCCGCATGCGATCCTGGCCGAAAGCGGTCATGGGTCTCGACGACTATGCATTGGCAGGACGGAATCCAAGCAGACGAGTCGGTCGAAAACAGCTCCAACTCGGCCCCTTCGATGTCGACCTTGAGCACGTCGATAGTGGGCAGGTTATAGCGTTCCATCAATTCGGGGATGCTGATCCCGGCGACCACATTGCCTGATTTGGATTCGGCTGGCCGGGTTTGACTTCCCCAGAAGCCCAAGCTCTTGCCGGCCTTATCCTCTTCCACAAGTTGCAACGTCGTTGATCGAGGCCAGACTGCCGCATGCACTGCGGTCACAAGTTCGTAAGGAGCGATATTTTGAGACAAGAGACGGAAGTTCTCAGGGTTTGGTTCTACACAAATCGTCCGCGCCTCTGGATAAATCCCGGCAAAATAGGCCGCAGCAAGCCCGATGTTCGCGCCCAAATCTAGAATGTAGCGCGGGCGTACATCGAGTTTGAATTCATAATCTTTCCGAACAAATACTTGGAAGAAAGTCGGCACATCGCTCGTTCCCAATCGCAGTGCAACAGGTTCAGGTGCCGGATCAGCCTTGAGGCTTATGAGAGTCGGCTCGAATGCTTTGCCGCCGATGGCGACTTCCGGCGCGCGGTCGAACTTCAGATTGAGAGCAGATTCTTGACCTGGCACGATCGTAATCCCGGAGCTGGTGATCGCCAGTCGCGGCATCGGATCATGCTTGAGTTCCCGTCTGTCACGGACATGGTTCGCCCTGAAGAGCTCGCGCAGGGCGGACTCCCCCTTCTCCTCCAAGATCTTGTACCAATTTCTCCAATGAGAACCCGTGCCGGGCGACAGCTCCGGTGCGTTGGCATACGCAATGCCTCCGTTGCGGACCTTTCTCACGAAATGGTCTTCAGAGCGCTGTGGGAAATGGCGCATCGTGACTCCGAACCGAGTCACATCGATCGCTGGGACAACCTGCCCGGAATCCGTGTGGATGTTATGATTTCCCTGCGCAAAACGAAATTCCTGCGACCATCGGGCTGCAACCTTTGTGCCTATGGCCTTCGGCATCCTATATGTCATGCGTCTGATAGGCGAGGATTCCGATGCGTCGTCTTCCATTGTGCATGAATAATTAAAATACGACATCTTGATAGATGCGAAATACAATGGATCTGTGCGCCGTAAGCCGAGTTGGCGCTCCATGTCTTTCTCTATTCGAAACAGAGTTTCATTGACACCATTGTTGAACTGCAGGAACTCATCTGCATCTAACGCAAAAACCCACTCCGCCCCGAAATAAGACGCCGCCAAGGAGGCTGCAGCCGTGGTCTTTCGTCCTTGATAATACCCTACTTCATGATCATTTAAAATCAAAACCTTACCATTTAGAGGTTCGACGAGGCGACGAAATTTCTCAATTTCTGAAAAAGTATTATCATGACTTGCATTATTTACTATGATAAATTGACGAAACCCCTGGGCGAAATGCCACGCGAGATTTGTAAAAATAATATCTTCTTCGTCTTTCACGAGGTAAACGATTGCTGCACGGCGATCGTCGTCCGCTGCCAGGACCTTCGTTGCAACAGGAGATGCATGCGCCCGCTGCCGAATGTATTCGGCACCGGCCTTCAACTCGGCGGCGGCGCGGTCAACCGCGAGTTCCGATGGCGAAGCCTCGACGGTTGGCTGTCGAGCGTCATCGTTCGGGATCCATCTGCTCGCATTCGGCAGCTGCTCGTGTATGGCTCGGGCAGCCTTGGCGGGATCTTGAACTATGTCCTCGTAGTCGATGGTGATCGTGGGAACTTTTCTCGCATCGAGAATGGCACGCTGGTTCATTCTTCGCGCGGTGACCGCCATCAATGAAGCGCGGCCGCTGTCGAGATCCAAAGGCAGACGACCGTCCGGAAAACCGCTTTGCTTGGGAAGCTTCTCCGATAACGCTGCGATCGAAGCTCCGTACGCATCTCTCCTGAGGACTCTTATGACAACCGATGAAGGTTGATACAACAGAGATAAGATATTCTTGTCTAACTTGACGGCGCCGGCTTCCTTCAAAAGAAGCGGAGTCCTGTCACGAGAAAATGCGGATATTGCATCGGCATCTTCTTCGAGATTGCCCCCCGCCTTCCAAAGCTTTGGGCTTTCAAAACCAAGAGACTGGAAGAAGCTGCAAACTCTAGGAAGGCCGATCTCATCCTCATAGAGGATGATCATTAGGTCGATTAGGCTCATGCTTCCAGCCGATCTAGGCAGAGGTGATCTGCGTATTAACTTTGACGATCTGGTGCAGGGCGATCATGCGGCAGGGCATCTGCTCCTCTGGGCGGGGGTCGGAATGGCCTGCGACAGCTAGCACCCCTTCTGCTGAGACAGCGACCTGGCACCTTCGGAGGTGGTACGATAATGGAAAACGAAACGCAACGGTACGAGGTGCGGCGGTACTGACCGTGTCCCGAACTCGGATGCGGCCCGGGAAAGGGCCTTTGCGGCTCTACTTTCATTCTTCGTTCGCGGTGGAATGTCCAAGCACCAGGCAAGTCGCTTTTTCTTCTTCCGCAGCGCTCGATACCCCGAGAACGGTCGTGTCCCTTGGGGTCGTGGAGCTGAACGGAAGCGGGAGAGCCCGCCTGCGCGCCCGTCGCAGTGCTCAAGCAGGCGGGCGCCCTCCCCGCTCCGCCCGGGCGGAGCGAGGGGCCGGGTGACGTCAGTGGCTGATCATCCACGGCCGCGCGGCCGGGAAGCTTTTCGCCGCCGCAGGCGCGGCTGCGGCTCCCTTCTTCGGGGCGCAGCAGCCGCAACCGGCGCCGTGGCTGCGCTTCGGCGCGTGGCGGCTGCGCTCGTTGGTGGCGTGCGCCGCCTTCACCCCCGCCTCCATCCCCGACAGGCGCGGCGCGGTGAGGAAGGCGCGGGCGCAGGCCGCGCCGCAATCCGGGCAATCGTGCGGATCGCGGAACTGCGCCATCGGGCGAAGGACCGTGAACGGGCCGCAGGCCTCGCAGGAATAGTCGTAGACCGGCATGGCTACTTGTCCGGCGAGATCGGCATCTGGATCGAGCCGTCGAGGTACTGCACCGGCCCGCTAGCGCTCGGGTTGATGTCGAACTCGAAGATGCCGGTCGGCAGCCACAAGGTCGCGCAGGCATTCGGCACGTCGACGACGCCCGAGACGTGGCCCTGCACCGGCGCGGTGCCGAGGATCGAGTAGGCCTGGGCGCCGGAATAGCCGAACTTCTTCAGGTACTCGATCGCGTTGAGGCAGGCCTGGCGGTACGCCACCGTCACGTCGAGATAGTGCTGGCCGCCGCTCTCGTCGACCGAGATGCCCTCGAAGATCAGGTAGTCGTCGTAACGCGGGGTGATCGGCGAGGGCTTGAAGATCGGGTTCTTGATCCCGTACTTCGCCATCCCGTCCTTGATGACCTCGACCTTGAGATGGACCCAGCCCGCCATCTCGATCGCGCCGCAGAAGGTGATCTCGCCGTCGCCCTGGCTGAAATGCAGGTCGCCCATCGAGAGGCCGGCGCCCGGGACGTAGACCGGAAAGTAGATCTTCGACCCACGCGACAAGTCCTTGATGTCGCAATTGCCGCCGTGCTCCCGCGGCGGCACGGTGCGGGCGCCCTCCGCCGCCGCCTTGGCCTTCGCCTCGCCGGTGAGCCGGCCCATATGGGCGGTCGGGCCGAAGGGCGGGTTGGCGAGGCCGGGAACCCGGCCCGGGTCGGTGGCGATCAGCGCGCTCTCGCGCGCGTTCCAGGTCGCGAGCAGCTTCGGGTCGGGCAGGCAGCCGATCAGGCCGGGATGGATCAGGCCGGGGAAGCGCACGCCCGGCACGTGGCGGGACTTGGTGAACAGGCCCTCGAAGTCCCAGATCGACTTCTGGGCGAGGGGGAAATGGTCGGTGAGAAAGCCGCCGCCGTTCTGCTTCGAGAAGAAGCCGTTGAAGCCCCATTGCGACTCCGGCTTGGCGCCGATGTCGAGGAGGTCGACGACGAGGAGGTCGCCCGGCTCGGCGCCCTCGACGCCGATCGGACCGGACAGGAAATGCACGATCGACAGGTCGATGTCGCGCACGTCGTCGGCCGAATCGTCGTTCTTGATGAAGCCGCCGGTCCAGTCATAGGTTTCGACGATGAAGTCCTGGCCGGGCTTCACGGTGGCGACCATCGGGATGTCCGGGTGCCAGCGATTGTGCACGCAATCGTTCTCGTAGGCCGACTGGGTCAGGTCGACCTTGATCAGCGTCTCGGGCATGCGTTTCCCTTTCCCTGAGCGGGGGATGTCCCGGCCGGCCGCCGGGATCTTCGGCGCGGGGGCGCGGCGCGTCCTCGCAATATTTGAAACTAGACCGACAGATAACGGGCGACCGTCGCATCGTCGATGTCGGCGCGGGCGTCCTCGTGGACGATCGATCCGTTCTCGATCACCAGAACGCGGTCCGCAATATCGAGTGCGAAGCTGAGCACCTGCTCGGAGACGACGATCGACAGCCCACGCTCGTCGCGGATTGTCCTCAGCATCCGGCCCATCTCGCGGATGATCGAGGGCTGGATGCCCTCAGTCGGCTCGTCGAGGAGCAGCACGCCCGGCCGGCTGGCGAGCGCCCGGGCGATGGCGAGCTGCTGCTGCTGCCCGCCCGACAGGTTGCCGCCGCGCCGCCCCTTCATCTCGAGCAGCACCGGGAACATCGCGTAGAGGTCCGGCGGCACCTTGCTCTCGCGAGTGACGGTGAGGCCGGTCTCGATGTTCTCCTGCACCGTCATGGTCGAGAAGATCATCCGGCCCTGCGGCACGTAGGCGAGCCCGGCGGCGACGCGCTGGTGGCTCTTGAGGCCGGTCACGTCCCGGCCCGCCACCCGGATCGTGCCGCTCTTCGCCGGCAGGATGCCCATCAGGGTCCGCATCAGGGTCGATTTGCCCATGCCGTTGCGGCCCATCACGGCGACGATCTCGCCGGGCGCCACGGTGAGGTCGATGCCGTGCAGCACCTCGCTCTGGCCGTAGGCGGCGTGGAGGCTGGTCACGGAGAGGGCCGGGGTGGTGCCGGGCGCGGTCGCCGGCATGGCGGCGGGGACGGTCTGGAGCATGGCGGCCTCTCCTCTCAATGGCCGAGATAGACGTCGACCACTTTCGGGTCGTTCTTGACGCGCTCCATCGAGCCCTCCGACAGCACCTTGCCCTGGTGCAGCACCGTGACCCGGTGGGCGATGTCCTCGACGAACTTCATGTCGTGCTCGATCACCAGCACCGAGCGGCCCTTGATGATCTGGTGCAGCAATTCGGCGGTCTTCTTGCGTTCGGCGACGCTCATCCCGGCCACCGGCTCGTCGAGCATCAGGAGTTCGGGATCCTGGATCAGCAGCATGCCGATCTCGAGCCACTGCTTCTGGCCGTGGCTGAGGAACTCCGCCCGCTTGCTCAGGTGATCCTTGAGGAAGATCATCTCGGCGACCTCGTGGATGCGGTCGCGGACGGCGGCGTCGCGCTTGAACGTCAGCGCCCCCCAGACGCTGCGGCCGCGCGGATACGAGATCTCCAGGTTCTCGAACACGCTGAGGTCGTCGTAGATCGACGGGGTCTGGAACTTGCGCCCGACCCCGGCCTGGACGATGGCGCTCTCGGAGAGCTTGGTCAGCTCGCTCCCCTTGTACTTGATCGAGCCGGAGGTGGCGCGGGTGCGGCCGCAGATCAGGTCGAGCACCGTGGTCTTGCCGGCGCCGTTGGGACCGATGATGACCCGGATCTCGTCCGGATCGACGTAGAACGACACGTCGTTCACCGCCTTGAAGCCGTCGAACGAGACGGTCAGGGCCTCGACCGCGAGGAGGAAGTCTGGTTGGCCGGCACTCGCGCCGGGGAGGATGGCGGCGTTCATCGAAGAATCCTCACTCGGCGGGAGCGCCCTTCGGGAGCGTGGCGGCGCGCTGGGGCATCGGGGCCTTGGCACGGCGGGTCAGGAGCGGCGCGACGTGCCGGCGCCAGAGGCCGGCGAGCCCGTCGGGGAAGGCGAGCACCACGGCGATGAACAGGGCGCCGAGGCCGAACAGCCAGAGCTCGGGGAAGGATTCCGAGAAGGTGGTCTTGGCCCAGTTGACGAGCAGCGTGCCGTAGATCGCGCCGAACAGCGACAGCCGTCCGCCGATCGCCGCGTAGATCACCATCTCGATCGACGGCACGATGCCGACGAAGGACGGCGACATGAAGCCGACCTGGAGGGTGAACATCGCTCCCCCGACCGCCGCGAAGGCGGCGGCGAGGCAGAAGGCGAAGATCTTGAAGCTCGCGACACCGTAGCCCGAGAAGCGGACCCGGTCCTCCTTGTCGCGCATCGCCACTAGGATGCGGCCGAGCTTCGAGCGCTTGACGAACTGCGCCGCCAGCACGCAGGCGACGAGGAGCCCGCCATTGACGAAGTAGAGCAGGGTCTTGGCCGAGTCGGTGCGGATGTCCCAGCCGTGGAGCGTGCGCAGGTCAGTGATGCCGTTGATGCCGCCGGTATAGCCCTGCTGCCCGACGATCAGGATGGTCAGGATCGCGGCGATCGCCTGGGTGATGATCGCGAAATAGGTGCCGCCGACCCGGCGCTTGAACATCGCCGCCCCGACCACGAAGGCGAACAATGTCGGCACCAGCACCACCGCGATCAGCGTCAGCGGCAGGCTCTTGAACGGCGTCCAGAACCACGGCAGGGCGGTGACCTGATTCCAGTCCATGAAGTCCGGGATGCCCGGCGTCGACTGGATCCTGGTGTTCTCGACCGACGAGGCCTCGAGCTTGAGGTACATCGCCATGCAATAGCCGCCGAGGCCGAAGAACACGCCCTGGCCGAGGGACAGGATCCCGCAATACCCCCAGCAGATCGCGAGGCCGAGCGCCACGAAGGCGTAGGTCAGGTACTTGCCCACCAGATTGAGACGGAAGCCGTCGAGGGCAAGTGGGAGCAAGACGAAGATCAGGGCACAGAGGACGGCGAGATAAGCCCATTCCGTCGGCGTCATGAACGGGTTGTCGGTGCGGGGACTCGGGGATGTCATGCGGGTCGCTCCTCAGCGCCGGACCTTGAGGGTGAAGAGGCCCTGCGGCCGCAGCATCAGGATCGCCACGACGGCGAGCAGGGTGATGACCTTCGCGGTCGAGCCGGAGAGGAAGAATTCGAGGGTCGACTGGGTCTGCGAGATCGAGAAGGCCGACGCGATGGTGCCGAGCAGACTCGCGGCGCCGCCGAAGACCACGATCAGGAAGGTGTCGACGATGTAGAGCTGGCCCGATGTCGGCCCGGTCGAGCCGATCATCGTGAAGGCCGAGCCGGCCACGCCGGCGATGCCGCAGCCGAGGCCGAAGGTGAGGCGGTCGACCCGTCCGGTGTCGATGCCGACGGCGCCGGCCATCACCCGGTTCTGCATCACCGCCCGGACCTGCTTGCCATAAGCCGACGCGAAGAGCAGGCCGGCGACCGCCAGGGTGATGAGCACGGTGACCGCCATCACGAACAGGCCGTTGATCGGGATCTCGATCGTGTCGGTGGCCTGGACCGAGCCCATCATCCAGGACGGCAGCTCGACACCGACCTCGCGGGCGCCGAAGATCGACCGGTAGGCCTGCTGGAGGATCAGCGACAGGCCCCAGGTGGCGAGCAGCGTGTCGAGGGGCCGCCGGTAGAGGTGTCGGATCAGCGCCCATTCGACCAGTATCCCGAGCGCCCCGGAGGCCACGAAGGCCAGCGCCATGGCGACGAAGAAATAGGCCGGAAAGACGCTCGGCAGGTGGGCCTGGAAGAAGCCCGAGCACAGATAGGTCATGTAGGCGCCAAGGATCATGAACTCGCCATGTGCCATGTTGATGACGCCCATCTGTCCGAAGATGATCGCCAGGCCGAGCGCCATCAGCACGTAGACCGAGAACAGGATGAGGCCGGCGAAGCCCTGCATGGCGACGATCGCGCCGAGGTCGCCGAGCGAGTATTCACCGAACATGGGTGGGCTCCGGCTGGGATTTTTCGGGGATGGTCTTGGCGAAACGCCCGCCCCCTCCCCCCTCTGCGGAGCAGGCCGGGAGAGGGGACGCCGCTTCCGGAGAGGTCACGCGCTTGATGAAGGGCGCACTCTGGAACAGCGTCGCGCTGCCCCTCTCCCGCCCCGCATCCGCGGGGCACCCTCCCCCGCAGAGGGGGGAGGGTTCACACTGCGCCCTACTGGTACCCCTTCGGGAACGGGTTCGGCTCGATCAGGTCGGCGCTTTCGTACACCACCTCGAACTGGCCGTTGGGCAGCGCCCGGCCGACGCGGGTCTTCGACCAGAGATGGTGGTTGGGATGGATGCGCACGTAGCCTTCCGGCGCGCCCTTGAACTCGATCCCGTTTGATGCCGCTGCGACCTTGTCGACGTCGAACGAGCCGGCCTTCTCGACAGTCAGCTTCCACAGGTGGGGTCCGAGATAGGCGGCCTGGGTCACGTCGCCGATCACCGTCTTGTCGCCCCACATCTTCTTGAAGGCGGCGACGAATTTCTCGTTGTTCGGGTTCTTCAGTGACTGGAAGTACTTCATGCAGGCATAGGCGCCGGCGATGTTCTCGCCGCCGATGCCGTCGATCTCGTCCTCGGTAACCGAGATCGTCATCAGCACCTGTTTCGACAGGTCGATGCCGGCCGCCTTCAGCTGCTTGTAGAACGCCACGTTCGAGCCGCCGACCACGTCGGTGAAGATCACGTTCGGCTTCGTCAGCTTGATCTTGTTGATGACCGAATTGAACTGGGTGTGGCCGAGCGGAAAATATTCCTCGCCGACGACCTTGCCCTTCAGCACGTTCTCGACGTGCTTGCGGGCGATCTTGTTCGAGGTGCGCGGCCAGATGTAATCCGAGCCGATGAAGAAGAAGGTCTTGGCGTCTTTCTCCTTCGCCACCCAGTCGAGGCTGGCGAGGATCTGTTGCGTCGCCTCCTGGCCGGTATAGATGACGTTCTTCGATTCCTCCAGGCCTTCGTAGAAGGTCGGGTAGTACAGCATTCCGTTATATTGCTCGAAGACCGGCAGCACCGCCTTGCGCGAGGCCGAGGTCCAGCAGCCCATCACCGCCGCGCACTTGTCGTTGACGAGGAGTTTTTTCGCTTTCTCGGCGAAGGTCGGCCAGTCCGAGGCGCCGTCCTCCTGGATCACCTTGATCTTGCGGCCGAGCACGCCGCCCGCCTGGTTGATCTCCTCGATCGCGAGCTTTTCCGCCTGCTGTGCCCCGGTCTCGGAGATCGCCATCGTGCCGGTGACGGAGTGCAGGATGCCGACCGTCACCTCGGTGTCGGTTACGGCGAGGCCGGTGGTGTTGATCGCGGCGGTCGGCGGGGCCGCGGCGAGGGCGAGGCGGGGCAGGAGGGATGCGGCCGGCACCGCGGCGAGCCCCATCAGCAGCCGGCGCCGCAACGCCGATTCGAGACCCACATCGTTCTCCGCCATCGCCCTCTCCTGTCGTCCCGCGCGGGCGCCCGTTGGGGTCGCTCCCGCCGCTCGCGGAATTCAGGCTAGGGGGCGTATTGCGCCGCAGCATATACGCGTTTTTGCGTATTCCGCGCCGGCCCGAAGCCGGACAGGATCATGCGCTCCCGCGAGCCGCGCGAGGGATGTCGGGAAGGGATCCCGGATCTCGCACCGCAGCGGGCGCGCCAGGGAGGCTCATGCCCGGACGACAGCGCATCATCCCGGTCCGCCGCGAATACAACCAATGGGTCGCGAACGAGACCCTGGAGGATTTCGCGCTGCGCTTCACCGCCAAGCGCGCCCGGCGCTGGTCGGGCTGGCGGGTCGCCCAGACGGCGCTCGGCTCGGTCGCCTTCCTGGCGCTGGAGGCGATCGGCGGCACGCTGATCCTGTCGAGCGGCTTCACCAACACGCTGTGGGCCGTGCTCACCGTCGGGCTGGTGATCTTCCTCACCGGCGTGCCGGTGAGCGCCTACGCCGCCCGCCACGGCCTCGACGTCGACCTGCTCACCCGAGGGGCGGGCTTCGGCTATATCGGCTCGACCGTGACCTCGCTGATCTACGCGAGCTTCACCTACCTGTTCTTCGCCATCGAGGCCGCGATCCTGGCGCTCGCCCTCGAACTCGGCTTCGGGCTGCCGCTTCCGATCGGCTACCTCGTCAGCGCGCTCGCGGTGATCCCGCTGGTCACCTACGGGATCGCGCTGATCAGCCGGTTCCAGCTCGTGACGCAACCGGTCTGGCTGGCGCTGAACCTCCTGCCCATCGCCTGCATCGCGCTCTACGCGGACGCGCCCCTCGACGCCTGGATGGCGCACGCTGGCCTCGCCGGCGAGGGGGCCGAGGGCTTCGACCTCCTCCTCTACGGCTCGGCCTGCGGGATCCTGTTCGCGCTCATCGCGCAGATCGGCGAGCAGGTCGATTTCCTGCGCTTCGTGCCGCCGGAGGAGCCGGGCCGGCGCGGGCGCTGGTGGGCCGCGGTGCTGGGGGCGGGGGCGGGCTGGATCCTGCCCGGCCTCCTCAAGATCCTGCTCGGCTCGTTCCTTGCCGTCTTAGGCCTCTCCCACGGCGTCCCGCCGGAGCGCGCCAGCGAGCCGACGCAGATGTACGCCGTCGCCTTCGGCTACGTCGTGGCGGCACCCGGCGCCGCGATCGCCCTCACCACCCTGTTCGTGACGATCTCGCAGCTCAAGATCAACGTGACCAACGCCTATGCGGGTTCGATCGCCTGGTCGAACTTCTTCTCGCGCCTGACCCACAGCCATCCGGGGCGCGTTGTCTGGCTCGTCTTCAACGTCGCCATCGCGCTCATGCTGATGGAGCTCGGCGTCTACAAGACCCTGGAACGGACGCTGGGGGTCTATGCCCTGGTGGCGGCGGCCTGGATCGGGGCGCTGGTCGCGGATCTCGCGGTCAACAAGCCCCTCGGCCTCTCCCCGCCGGGCATCGAGTTCAAGCGCGCCCATCTCTACGACGTGAACCCGGTCGGCACCGGCGCGATGGCGCTGGCCTGTCTCGTCGCCGGCCTCGCCCATGCGGGCCTGTTCGGCGCGGGGCTCCAAGCCTTCGCGGCCTTCGTGGCGCTCGCCACCGCCTTCACGGCGGCCCCGCTCATCGCCTGGGCGACGGGCGGGCGCTACTATCTCGCGCGCCGGCCGCGGCGGCACTGGCGCCACCGCCCGGAGATCACCTGCGGGATATGCGAGCACGGCTTCGAGCACGAGGACATGGCCCATTGCCCCGCCTACGGGGTGCCGATCTGCTCGCTGTGCTGCTCGCTCGATGCGCGCTGCGGCGACCTGTGCAAGCCGCACGCCCGGCTGGGCTCGCAGGTCCGCCGCGTCGCCGGGCGCCTGCTGCCGGCCCGCGCCGCCGCCCTCGTCGGGTCGCGACTCGGGCGCTATGCCGGGGTGATGCTGGTGCTGTGCGCCACCGCCGGGCTGATCTTAGGGGCTATCTACGCCGAGGCGGCGCACCGCCCGGCGGAGCACCGGGCCGTTCTGGCCCAGGCGCTCCAGGCGGTGTTCTGCGTCATGGCGGTGATCTTCGGGGTCGTGGCCTGGCTGTTCGTGCTGGCGCAGGAGAGCCGCCGCGTCGCCCAGGAAGAGAGCGCCCGACAGACCGCCCTCCACCGGGCCGAGATCGCCGCCCACAAGGTCACCGACGCCAAGCTCCAGAAGGCCAAGGAGGCGGCCGAGGCCGCCAACCTCGCCAAGAGCCGCTACGTGACGGGCCTGAGCCACGAGCTGCGCACGCCGCTCAATGCCGTGCTCGGCTATGCCCAGCTGCTGGAATCCGACCCCGCCATCCCACCCCAGCGCCAGGCCGGCCTGCGGGTGATCCGCCGCAGCGCCGAGCACCTGTCGGGGCTGATCGACGGGCTCCTCGACATCTCGCGCATGGAGGCCGGCCGGCTCCAGCTCCACCGCGACAAGGTGCGGCTGCCCGAGTTCCTCGACCAGATCGTCGACATGTGCCGGCCCCAGGCCGAGGCGGCCGGGCTCGCCTTCCGCTTCGTGCGGCCGAAGGCCCTGCCCTCCCTCGTCGCCACCGACGAGAAGCGCCTGCGCCAAATTCTGCTCAACCTGATCTCGAACGCGATCAAGTTCACCGCGAAGGGAGAGGTCGGGCTGACCCTGACCTATCGCAGCCAGATCGCCGAGTTCGCCGTGACCGATACCGGCACCGGCATCCCGGAGGCCGACCGGGCGCGGATCTTCGAGCCCTTCGTGCGCGGCTCGCTGCCCGCCGCCGCGGCCACGCCCGGCACCGGGCTCGGGCTCACCATCGCGCACCTGCTCGCCCAGGTGATGGGCGGGGAGATCACCGTGGCGAGCGAGGTCGGACGCGGCAGCACCTTCCGCCTGCGGCTGATGCTCTCCGCCCTGCCCGAGCCCCCCCTCGCCGCCCCGGCGGAGGCCCCGGTCACCGGCTATGCCGGGCGCCGGCGCACGATCTTCGTCGTCGACGACGACCCGGCCCACCGCGAGCTGATGCGCGAGATCCTCAGTCCCCTCGGCTTCACGCTGCTCTCGGCCGCCGACGGACCGACCTGCCTCGACCTCGCGGCGGAGTGCCGGCCGGACCTCTTCCTCCTCGACATCGCCATGCCGGGCATAACCGGCTGGGAGCTCGCCCGGACCTTGCGCGCCTCCGGTCACGGCCTCGCCCGCATCGCCATGCTGTCGGCCAATGCCCACGAGATCAGCCCGGTGCGGGGCGAGGATGCGCCGCACGACGCGATGATCGCCAAGCCCTTCGACCTGCGCGACCTGCTCGCCCGCATCCAGGGGCTGCTCGGCCTCGAATGGACCGTCGCCGCCCCCTCGCCGACGCCGTCGCCGCCGCGGCGGGCGGACCCGGAGGCGGTCGCCGAGCTCATCCGGCTCGGGCGCATCGGCCATGTCCGCGGCATCGAGGCGAAGCTCGCCGAGATCGAGGCGACGGCCTCCGCGCCGTTCGTGAGCGCGCTGCGCGGCCTCGTCCAGGCCTACGACCTGCCCCGCTACATGGCGGTGCTCGAGACGACGGCTCGCGAGATCGCCGCGGCCGAGAGAGAGGGCAGCGATGCGTGAGCCCGGCCGCGACACCGTGCTGGTGGTCGACGACTCGCCCGAGACGCTGAGCTTCCTCACCACCGCCATCGAGGCGGCGGGCGCCACCGTGCTGGTGGCCGTTTCAGGCCACGCCGCGCTCTCGGTCCTGCGCGAGATCACGCCGGACGTCATCCTGCTCGACGCCGTCATGCCGGGCCTCGACGGGTTCGAGACCTGCCGGCGCCTCAAGGCCGATGCGGGCCTCGCCCATGTGCCGGTGATCTTCATGACCGGCCTGTCGGAGACCGAGCACATCGTGCGCGGCCTGGAGGCCGGGGGCGTCGACTACGTCACGAAGCCGATCTCGGCCGGCGAGATCCTGGCGCGGATCCGCGTCCACCTCGCCAATGCGCGGGCCTCCCAGAGCGCGCGCCTCGCCCTCGACAGCACCGGGCGCTTCCTGCTCGCGGTCGACGCCGCCGGAGCGGTCCGCTGGTGCACGCCCCAGGCCGGCAAGCTGCTGCGCGCCCTCGATCCTGCGGCCGCCGAACCCGTGCTTCCGCCCGCGGCCTCGGCGTGGCTGCACGGCGACGCGGCAGGCCCCCTCACCCTGCCGGCCGGCGACGGACGACGCCTCCTGCTCAGCCGCATCGGCCGCGTCGGCGCCGACGAGATCCTGCTGCGCATTGCCCTCGACGACGATGGCGGCGAGGTCGAGCACCTGCGCCGGGAACTCGGCCTGACCAGGCGCGAGGCCGAGGTCCTGCTCTGGGTCGCCCGCGGCAAGGCGAGCCGCGATGTCGGGGCGATCCTCTCGCTCAGCCCGCGCACGGTCACGAAGCACCTCGAGCAGATCTACGCCAAGCTCGGCGTCGAGAACCGCACCGCCGCCTCGGCGCTGGTCGCCCGCGCGCTCCCGGATCCGCGCGGATGAGGCGGGCGCCCGATCGTCCGGGTGCCGCGATCGTCGGCCGGATCGGCGCCCTGCCGGAAACCGTGCTGTCCTGGATCGGAACTCGGATCGCGCGGCGTGCCGGTCAGGCCGTCGCAGTGACGACCGCCGGCGGAGTCTCGCATGTCGGGATCGCGACCGCCCTCCCCTCCTCCCTGATCGCGCCATTCCGCTCGTGCCCGAAGCGATCCTCGCATAGACTGGGTACGGCCTCCTGCGCCACGTCACCTCCGACTGATGGACCGGCCGGGCCCGCATTCAGGCCTGCCGGATCCGACGCGGTTCAGCCCGGCAGCGGATTCGGCTCGCGCGCGAATCTCGTAGGCTACCCCAGGTTCCTCCACACCTGAGTCTGCAGAGAAGCTTGTGTGGCGCTTGCAAGGGACTCGACTCTCTTCCCGAATCGGTCTCATCTCGCCGTTAGCGGTGGTATGGCGTAATCTGTCGATTTACCGCTAGCGAGAAGGACCATGAACCAGCACGTCCTCGTGGATGGCGCAGACGCGCACTCGAACCAGATTGCAGCGAGCCACGCGCGGCTCCTGGGTGGCAAGCTGCAGGATCTCGCCGTCGGCTTCTATCCCCCCACCGCGGAAAAAACCCTGCGACGGTTCTCGGCCGGCGAGACGGCGCGGCTCCTCGGGATCACCGAGGCGCGCCTTCGTCAACTCCCCTTCGACCGGCTCACGCCGGATCTGGAGATCGGACCGGCGGGACGTCGCTACTTCACCCTCGCCGAGATCCATGCCATCCGTCGATACCTTCACGAGATCGACAGGGTCGGACGAGGCTATCTTCCCCATCGCGACGGCGAGAAGGGCGAGCATCTCCAGGTCATCGCTCTGACGAACTTCAAAGGCGGGTCGGCCAAGACGACGCACACCGCCGGGCTGGCCCACTATCTCGCACTCCACGGGTACCGCGTGCTGGCGATCGACGCCGATCCGCAGGCCAGCCTGTCCACCTTGCTCGGCGTTCGTCCGGACGAGACCGGACCGACGATCTACGACGCCGTCCGCTACGGCGACGGCCAGCGCCCGATGCGCGAGGTGATCCGCAAGACCTACTTCACCGGTCTCGATCTTGCCTCGGCGAACCTCGAACTCGAGGAGTTCGAGTTCTACGCGCCGCTCATGTCGAGCCCTGAGCGGCGCAAGTCGAGCGGTCCTCCCTTCTTCGCCCGTCTTCCGGTTGCGATCGAAAGCGTCGCCGAGGATTACGACGTGGTGGTGATCGATTGCCCCCCGCGGCTCGGCTACTTCGCGATCTCGGCCCTCTGCGCAGCCACCGCGACCCTGATCACCGTTCATCCGCAGATGATCGACCTGGCCTCCATGCGCCAGTTCCTCACGATGATGAGCGATCTGATGGAGACGGTTCAGGAGGAGGGCGCTCCGCCACCGGCCCAGGACTGGTTTCGCTACCTCATCACCCGATACGATCCGCAGAGCGTGCCGCAGACCTCGGTCGTCGGAATGCTCCAGGACCTGTTCGGGAGCTACGTGCTTCCCAAGGCGATGCTCCAGACGCCGGCCGTCTCGACCTCGGGTCTGGTCGGTCAGACGATCTACGAGACGCCGCTCGGAAAGGACCGCAGCGACGAGGTGAGCCGGGCCACCTACCGGCGGGCGCTCGATGCGTTCGACGATGTCAATCGGGAGATCGAAGCCTTGATCCGCGGCGCGTGGGGACGGGCATGAGCAAGAGCATCCGCCATCTGATGGCCCGGCCTGCCTCGGAGCTGGTGAAAGGTCCCACGTCGTCAACGGAATCAACGACTTCACCCTCCTTACCAGCTGGTAATCCCCCCTCCCCTCGCCGCACCGGCGCGGCCCGGTCGTTCGGTGCCGCGTGGCAGGCACAGGAGCAGGCGCGCGCCGCCGCCGATGCCGAGCGCGAAGGCAGCGTGGTCGAGCTCGATCCGGACATCTGCGATCCATCCGCGATCGCGGATCGCGTTCCCGACACGACCGACGCGGCGTTCGACGCCTTCGTGGAGCAGATCCGCGAAGAGGGCCAGCGCAGCCCCGCTCTGGTGCGTCCGAAGCCCGGGGAGCCCGGTCGCTACGAGATCGCCTATGGTCGCCGCCGGCACCGCGCCGCGCGGATCCTCGGGCGCCCGTTGCGTGCCATCGTGCGCCCGTTGAGCGACACCGAATTGGTGATCGCACAGGGCTCCGAGAACCTCGCGCGGGCCGATCTGAGCTATATCGAGCGGGCCCACTTCGCCCGGAACATGGTGCAGGCGGGAGTCACGCGCGAGGTCATCGCGAAGGCGATGGGCATGCAGGCGACCCATCTTTCAAGCCTGCTGACCGTCGCCGACGCGATCCCCGCTCCAGTGCTCGCCATCATCGGGCCGGCGCCCAGGATCGGCCGGCCCAACTGGCTCACTCTGGCCGACCGGATCAAATCCGCCACCCCCGAGCAGATCGACACCGCCCTCGCCTCTCCGGATCTGTCCGGCAAGACGTCGGACGAGCGCTTCGCCGTGGTGCTGGCCGGGCTCACCGTCGCACCCAAGGCGACGAAAAGGCCGAAGGCCGAGACGCTGAAGGACGCCAAGGGTCTGAAATTCGCTCGCGTCGAGCGCAGCACGTCCGGCGTGCGCGTGACGACCGACGAGAAGAGCGAGCCCGGCTTCGGCGACTATCTCGCCGCGCGGCTTCCCGAGATCCTTGCCGCCTACCGGGCGAGCAAGGCTTAACCCACCCCACCACCCCGAACTGAAAGGAGACGAGGACACCGCAAAAAGAAAGGGCCCACCGAACCGAAGCCCGGAAGACCCTCTCTGTCTCTCGCAAATTCAGAGAATCACATCTCCCGGCACATCGCAAGGCTGAACAGCGTCGTTCGCGAAAAATTCGCGGCGGCGAACGCCCGATCTTGGCCCGGTGCTCGACCACGGCATGCTCCACATCACGACGCCCTTCGGGCGGCGACCGTTGACGGCTGCGCAAGTGAAGGCGCAGGCGATCGCGGACGGCTGCCTGCGCGACACCACGGTCGAGAAATGGGCCGTGCTCCGCGACATCACCGAGGCACGCACGCAGCTCGGCCTCTCGGCACCGAGCCTGGCGGTCCTCGACGCACTCGCGACCTTCCTGCCTGAGACGGCGCTGCAGATGGGAGAGGGACCGGCCCTCGTCGTGTTCCCGTCCAACCGCTCCCTCGTCATCCGGACCAGGGGCATGGGAGAGGCGACCATTCGTCGGCATCTGGCCGCACTGGTCGATGCCGGCATCATCATCCGCCGGGATAGTCCGAACGGGAAGCGATACTGCCGCCGCGGCCCGGCCGGGACCATCGCCCAAGCCTACGGCTTCGATCTGTCTCCCCTCGTCGCACGTGCAGCCGAGTTCGCGAGCCTCGCAGAGGCCGTACGGGCTGAGGCACTGGCATGCCGCATCGCCCGTGAACGGGTCACGCTGCTTCGGCGGGATTGCGTGAAGCTCATCGAGGCCCTCGAGGAGGCCGAGGGTGCACCGGGGGCAGCCATGTCGCTCAGGGCCCGCTACGGAACGGCCATGGGCGCCCTGCCCCGCGTCCCGTCTCGGACCGCCCTGAACGCCGCTGGCGAAGTGCTTGCGGCCTTGGCGACCGATGTGGGCAAGCTGTTGCTCGCACATCAGGAATCGGTGGAATCGAGCGGCAATGCCGGCCGAAATGAGCGGCACATACAGGATTCAAAACCCGAACCTTCTGGATATGAACAGGCCTTCGATGTGAAGAAGAAGGATGCCTCGGCGCCCGATCCGCAGACGATGCCGTTGGTTGCGGTCGATGCAGCCGATGGGGGAAACGAGCCGTCCCACTTGCCGGTCCGCAGCACCTACCCTCTCGGCCTGGTTCTGAGTGCCTGTCCTGATATTCGGGACTATGCCCGTGGCGGGATCGGCACGTGGCGAGACCTGGTGGACACGGCAGGCCTCGTGCGATCCATGCTCGGGATCAACCCGAACGCCTGGGACGAAGCACGCGAGGTGATGGGCGACGATGCCGCGGCTGTGACGATCGCGGCGATCCTACAGCGGGCTGAGCACATCAAGACACCGGGCGGCTACTTGCGTGCGCTGGTGGCCCGGACGAAGCGTGGAGAGTTCAGCCTGGGGCCCGTCCTCCAAGCGCTGAGCCGAAGGCAGCTCGGGCAACGCGCCAGCGACATTCCGCATCGGCGACCGTAGCCTTTGCGGAAACCAGACCTGACCCTTCCCGCGATGCTCGGGCGTCGTCTCGTCCTTCTCGGCGTCCTGCCAGGGGCGAGCGAGCCTGGACCGGTCATTGCGCGCCAGCCCTGCCGACGGGGCCAGGACGGTGGCGTGTCTCGGATCGCCGGGCTGACCACATGGCGGCGGGAGTGCCGGTTCTGGAATCGGGCCTGCTGCTGTCGTGTTCGGCCTGCCCAGCCGCACCGAGCGACCGTGCTGCAGCGAGGGCGAAGGGGAATACCAGCTGGTAAGGGGGGTGAAGTCGTTGATTTCCTTGAGGATGGGCTGTCTGGAGCCGCCAGACCTGGACCGGCAGGCAAAGGCCGGCTGAGGCGCGAACGCCATCGACCGCCTGGCAGCCGGCCTCCGGCCCGGCTTTCCCGAGATGGCAGCCTGCCACCGCGAAATCTCAAATACATGCGGGCCTTCGCGGAGGCCTTTCCTGACCGCGAGATCGTGCAACAGGCTGTTGCACGATGGCCCTGGGGGCACGCCATCAAGCTCGTCGAGGAACTCAAGGGAGACGAGCAACGGCTCTGGTATGCGCGGCAAGCCGCCGACCATGGGCGGAGCCGCAACGTCCGGGTCCACCAGATCGAGAGCGACCTATGCCTGCCAGGGCAAGGCGCTGACGAACTTTGCCCGGACCCTGCCGGCGCCGCAATCCGACCTCGCTCGGCAGCTGATCAAGGATCCTTACAGCTTCGATGTCCTGGCGCTCGGGCCCGAGATGTCCGAGCGCGAACTCGAGCGTGGCCTCCTGGGGCACCTCCAAGCTCTCCTCCTTGAGCTCGGCAAGGGCTTGGCGTCCGCCGGCAGGCAGCACCATCGTCAGGTCGACGGCCAGGGCTATGACCTCGACCTCCTCTTCTATCGTTTCAGACTGCGCTGTTTCCTCGTCGTCGACCTGAAGTTCGAGGAGTTTCGGCACGAGCCCGATTCACCGAGTACCGGCATCATCCTCTGCAAGGGCAAGAACGAGGTCATCGTCGAGTACGCGCCTCGGTACGGCGCGGAGCCTATGGGCGAGGCGGAGTACCGCTTGTCCACGGCCCTGCCCGAGTCGCTGCGAGCCGAACTGCCGACCGCGGCAGAATTCGCGCGCGAGTTCCCGCTCTTGTCCCTCGTGACGCTGCGCACCGAGACCGAACGTGAATTGCGCGCCTTCGCCGATGAAGCTGGTCTCGCCGAATCGTCTCTCTCGATCGGGGCGACACTTGCCGCGCTGGAGCGTGCGGGCAAAGTCCCGCACAGCACCCGCCTGTTCCAAACTGCGCTGCAGGTCCTCAACCAGGCCACTCAGGGTCACGACGCGGACGCCGATACGGCCGCTCAGGCCGCCGAAGTGGCAGGGCATTACCTCGCGGACCGTCGCGCCGTCCAGGCGGCCGGCGCAGAGGAAACATTGAACGCGGGCTCACCATCATCCCGCGGCGCCGGTGCTTGCCGCAGGCGGCGATCGCAATCGTCTTCACGCCGGGCAGGCCTTGGCCGATCGTCGCTGGCGCGGCCGGGGGAGGGGGCCGGTGGCGACCTTCGCCCGGGCCTCGAGCGAGCCGAGATCGAAAGGAGAGCGCCCGCAGGGTGTTCTTCTCCATGCCGGGGCGGGCGAGGTGCTCGACGGTGATGCCGGCTTCGCCTGTGAAGAGGTCGGCGAGGTTGCGCTTCCGAGCGAGAGTTGGATGCCGAGGGGGAGGGGGCCGACATCGCCAACGAGCGCGCCAGCCAGGGACCGCCAGGGCGCGGGAACTGTGGATGGTCGCGACGATGGCTTTGCGGCTTGCCCCGATGGCTCGTCGAAGCGCGACGGAGATCATGGATCAGGTCGGGTCCGCCGAGTGCCGACGAGCGAGGGCCCAGGCCGGCGCGAACGAGAGGCGAGGGGGGATCGCCGATGCCGCGAGAGAGACCATGGACGCCTCCGACGATGCCGAGATGCGGCGGCGGCCCGCCGCCGCACCGCGTGCGTGGCGGCCGGGCTCACGCGCCCGGCACGGAGCCCGGCGGCAGGAAGTCGACCTCGCAGGCGGCGGAGCGGCGCACGACCTCCTCCGGATCGGTGAGGTCGTGGAGCTTGTCGAACAGCTCCTTCAGCTTGCGTCCCGGACTCACCCAGAAGATCGCCCGGTTGGGCGCGTCGGTGCGGTTGTAATAGGCGTGCGGCTTGCCCATCGGCATGCAGACCAAGTCGCCGGCCTTGGCCTGGAGCCATTCACCGTCGAGGTAGAGGTCGAAGGTCCCTTCCAGGACGTAGATGAACTCGTCCTGCGTCGGGTGGATGTGCGGCGGCACGAAGGTGCCCGGCGGATCGTAGGTCTCGAAGGAGAAGGCGCTGTCGCAATTCGCCTTGAAGTAGTAGGTATGGCCGAGGACGTTCCATACCGTCCCGTCGATCCCTTCGCCTGCCCTCGCGATTCGTGCTGGAAGCGGCCCGTTTTCGCTCATTTTTTCCTCTCTGTGCTGATTTTTTGAACATAAAATCGAGGTTTTTGCTGCTCCTCTTCCGGTCAATACTCGGATTCAGTGCCGGTTCCGGCTATCCGCTGGAAAGCGGCCCTGTCCACTTTACGCAGGAAACGGAGGATCGGCGGCGGCGGGGTCTTGTGGATGTTTTGCCGCCACAGGCATTCTCCTCCTCTCGGCTCTGCACGACCGGTTGGGCCATGGACGACGAGACGCCATCCGATCCGCGCCCTCGCTCCGGGGCCGCCTTGCCGCTCGAGCGCTACGCCGTCGTGGCGACGCGAGATCTCGATCTGGCGCGCGAGCAGATCGGGCGGATCTTCTGCCCGCATGGCCTGGTCCTCGCCGATCCCGCCGCCGCCGGGCGCTTCGAGGCCCGGCACCATTCCGCGGGTTTCGGCGGCCTGACGATCAACTTCGTCTCCTACGGGGCCCGGGTGGAGATCGATCCGGGCTGCCTCGACCGGTTCTTCCTGTTGCAGATCCCGCTCGCGGGCTCGGCTTTGGTGCGCAGCGGCTCCCGCGAGACCTTCGCCGATGGCGGCCGCGCCACCCTGCTCTCGCCGGCCTTGCCCACCCGCATGGTGTGGGAGGCGGGCTGCGAGAAGCTCATCGTGCTCGTGCCGCGGGGGCTTCTGGAGGAGCACGTCATCCGGGTGCTCGACCGGGCCCCGCGCCCGTTCGACTTCGATCCGGCCATCGACCTGCGGTTCCCCCGGGGAGCCGCGATCCTGTCCCAGGCCCGGCTGCTCCAGCACCTCGCCGAGAACCGTGAGCGGCCGGGCACCGTCCCCGACGCGGTCGAGCGCGAGCTGGCCTCGGCCTTCGTCACGCTGCTCGTCGGGCACATGCTCGAACGGGGCGGGGGAGGGGCCGCGCCGGCTCACGCGCAGCGAGTCTCGGTGGCGCCCGCGCATGTCCGCCGGGCCGAGGAATACATCCGGGCGCATCTCGATTCCGCTCTGAGCCTGCCGCATCTCGCCGAGAGGGCCGGGAGCAGCATGCGCTCGCTCCAGGACGGCTTTCGCCGGTTCCGCGACAGCACGATCTCCGACTTCATCCTGGCCCAGCGCCTCGACCGGTGGCGAGCCCTGATCCTCGCCGCCGATCCGGAGGCGAAGGTGGGCGACCTGGCGCTGGGCGTCGGGCTCAACCATCTCGGGCGCGCCGCGGCGGCCTATCGCGACCGATTCGGCGAGGCCCCATCCCAGACGCTGCGCCAGCGCCGGCGCTGATCGACCGGCGCGGCCTTGGGGGTCACTGGGGCCTTGAGCGTCACAGGAGCCCTGGGCGTCAGGCGGCGCGGGACGCCTCGACCGCCCGCAGGCCCGGCTTGGCGGCGCGGGCCCGCCCGCGGGGGGGGGGGGGGGGGGGGGGGGGGGGGGGGGCGGGGCGGCCGCGGGGGGGGGGGGGGGGGGGGGGGGGGGGGGGGCGCGGGGGGGGGGGGGCGGCAGGTGGCGACGGGCGGGGAGGGGGGGGGGGGGGGGGGGTGGGGGGGGCTGCACGACAA
>NZ_LABZ01000148.1 GCF_001043955.1 Methylobacterium tarhaniae
CCACGCCGGTCGGGTGCTCGCCCGCCCCCCCCTTCGTCAACGACAGCTACCTGCTGGAGAAGGATCTGGTAAATTACTGGGGGTACAACACCCTCTCGTTCTTCGCCCCCGCCCGGCGCTACGCCGCCGTCCCGGACTTCGCCTTCTCCGAGTTCAAGGAGATGGTCGCCCGCATGCACGGGGCCGGCCTCGAAGTGATCCTCGACGTGGTCTACAACCACACCGCCGAGGGCAACGAGAAGGGCCCGACCCTGTCGTTCAAGGGGATCGACAACGCCTCGTACTACCGGCTGCTGCCGGACCAGAAGCGCTACTACATCAACGACACCGGGACGGGGAACACCGTCAATCTCTCGCACCCGCGGGTGCTGCAGATGGTGACGGATTCCCTTCGCTACTGGGCGACCGAGATGCGGGTCGACGGCTTCCGCTTCGACCTCGCGACGATCCTCGGCCGCGAGCCCTACGGCTTCGACGAGGGCGGCGGCTTCCTCGATTCCTGCCGCCAGGACCCGGTCCTGTCCTCGGTCAAGCTGATCGCCGAGCCGTGGGATTGCGGCCCGGGCGGCTACCAGGTCGGCGGCTTCCCGCCCGGCTGGGCCGAGTGGAACGACCGTTTTCGCGACGAGGTCCGCGGCTACTGGAAGGGCGACGAGGGCTTGTTGCCGGCGCTCGCCTCCCGTCTCACCGGCTCGGCCGACAAGTTCAACAAGCGCGGCCGGCGCCCCTGGGCCTCGGTGAACTTCATCACCGCCCATGACGGCTTCACCCTCGCCGACACGGTCTCGTACAACGAGAAGCACAATGCGGCGAACGGCGAGGACAACCGGGACGGCCATTCGCACAATCTCTCCTACAATTACGGCGCCGAGGGGCCGACCGACGATCCCGAGATCCGCGCCGTGCGGATGCGCCAGATGCGCAACCTGCTGGCGACCCTGCTCCTGTCGCGCGGCACGCCGATGCTGCTCGCCGGCGACGAGTTCGCCCGCACCCAGCGCGGCAACAACAACGCCTATTGCCAGGACAACGAGATCTCCTGGATCGACTGGCAGGCGATCGGCGCGGAGGAGCGGGACCTGGCCGAGTTCACCCAGCGCCTGCTGATCCTGCGCAAGTCCCTGCCGATGCTGAGCCGCGGGCGCTTCCTCACCGGCGCCTACGACGACGAGCTCGGCGTCAAGGACGTGAGCTGGCTCACGCCCTCCGGGACCGAGATGACCCCGGAGAACTGGAACGACGGCGGCGCCCGCTCGCTCACCGTCGTCCTCGACGGACGGGCGCAGACGAGCGGCATCCACCGGCGCGGGGGCGAGGCGACCCTGATGCTCCTGTTCAACGCCTATCACGACGTGGTGGAGTTCACCCTGCCGGAGGTGGTCGGCGGCGATGCCTGGATGCGGGTGCTCGACACCAACCTGCCCGACACCCAGGACCTCGCCCGGTTCGGCGTCGGCGACACCTACGCGGTCACCGGCCGCTCGATGCTGATGTTCGTGCTGCGCCCGACCGGCGTGGACCATGCCAGCGAGACCTGGCGCTCCTACCAGCACGTGATCCAGGCCTTCGAGCGGGCGGAATCCGAGAGCGTGGCATTCGGGCTGACGCCGGAGGGGTGACAACCGGGCGGGCCTGCCCACTTGAGTCGGACCCGGGATACCTGCGCCCGTCCGCTGCGTCAGAGGCGGACGGGCGTGTATCAGGGTCTTTCGATGGTGCGCGGTGCGAGGGGGCGGCCGGACCGGCCGTCCGGCCTCCGGGGCTGCGCGAGCGTGGAGTGGGGGCGGTGGCAAAGATCCTTCTCGTCGAGGACCACGAGGAAATCTGGGATTTCCTCTCCCGGCGGCTCAAGCGGCGGGGCTACGAGGTGGTGCTCGCCCATGACGGCGAGGAAGGCGTGATGAAGGCCCGCACGAGCCGGCCGGACATCATCCTGCTCGACATGAACCTGCCGGTGCTCGACGGCTGGTCGGCGGCCCGCGCCCTCAAGTCCGACGCCGAGACGTCCCGGATCCCGATCATCGCGCTCACCGCCCACGCCATGTCGGGCGACCGCGAGAAGGTGATCCAGGCCGGCTGCGACGACTACCACCCCAAGCCCGTCGACTTCTCGAAGCTCCTGACCCAGATCGGCGCCGCCCTCGGCACGCCGCCCACTCCTTGAAATCCTCGCGCTTGATACCGCAGCGTCGTCGAACGGACTCGTTCGACGACGCCGGCTAAGCCCGACAGGCGCCGGACGCCTTCGCATCGACACGTCGATGCGAAGGCACAATGGTATGAGAGGCCGATGATCGACGATCCCGTGACGGCGCGCCGCCTGCGCGACGCGATGCCGGTGTTCACGGCGCTGGCGACCTGCCTGCTGGTGCTGGCGATCGGCGCGATCCTGTCGCTCGGGCGGGACGTGCTGATGCCGATCACCCTCGCGGTGCTCCTGAGCTTCGTCCTCGCCCCGGCGGTGCGGGGCCTGCAGCGCCGGCGCCTGCCGCGCTCGCTCGCCGTGCTGGTCGTCGTGCTGGCGACCTTCGGCGCCATCGGGGGCCTCGGCCTCCTGATCGCCAACGAGGCGTCGCAGCTCGCCTCCGACCTGCCGCGCTACACCGTGACGATGCGCGAGAAGCTCGGGACCCTGCGCGCCCAGGCCGGCGGCGGCGCCACCCTGGAGCGCCTGTTCCAGGCGGTGCAGGACCTCAGCCAGGACTTGCAGCCGCCGGAACCCGCTAAGCCGCGCGGTCCTGCCGATGCCGAGAAGCCCATGCTGGTCGAGGTGCGCGAGCCGAAGGCGGGGCTGCTCACCACCCTCGGCGGCCTCGTGGCGCCGGTGCTGCATCCGCTGGCCACGGTCGGGCTGATCCTGCTCTTCACCCTGTTCTTCCTCGCCCAGCGCGAGGACCTGCGCAACCGCGCGATCCGGCTCGCCGGCTCCGGCGACCTGCGCGCCACCACGGCGGCGATGGACGACGCGGTGGCGCGGCTCTCGCGCTTCTTCCTCGCCCAGGCCGGGCTCAACCTCGCCTTCGGGGTCGTGGTGGCAGCGGGCCTCTGGCTGATCGGCGTGCCGAGCCCGATCCTGTGGGGCGTGCTCGCGGCGATCCTGCGCTTCGTGCCCTATATCGGCGCCGTCATCGGCATGGCCTTCCCGCTGCTGCTCGCGGCGGCGGTCGATCCGGGCTGGTCGATGCTGATCGCCACCCTGGTGCTGTTCGCGGTGGTCGAGCCGGTCGCCGGCCACGTCGTCGAGCCGCTGCTCTACGGCCACTCGACCGGCCTCTCGCCGGTGGCGGTGATCCTGGCCGCGACGCTGTGGACCTTCCTGTGGGGACCGGTCGGGCTCGTGCTCGCCACCCCGATCACCGTCTGCCTGGTGGTGCTCGGCCGCCACGTCGAGCGGCTGGAATTCCTCGACGTGATGCTGGGCGACCGGCCGGCGCTGGCGCCCTCCGAGATCTTCTACCAGCGCATGCTGGCGGGCGATCCCCTCGAGGCGATCGACAAGGCGCGTCAGGTGCTGAAGGAGCGCGCGCTCGCCACCTATTACGACGAGATCGCGCTCGGC
Source organism: Methylobacterium tarhaniae (assembly GCF_001043955.1). Lineage (GTDB taxonomy): Bacteria > Pseudomonadota > Alphaproteobacteria > Rhizobiales > Beijerinckiaceae > Methylobacterium > Methylobacterium tarhaniae. Next base: position 3,560 of record NZ_LABZ01000148.1, read on the forward strand.
GGCCTGCGGCTGGCCCAGAACGACCGGGCGAGCGGGGCGCTGGCGGCGGATCGCCAGCAGGCGGTCGGCAAGGCGATCGAGACCGTGGTGACGACGCTGGGCACGCTGCCGGTCCGCCGCGGCGCCTCCGCGGTCCGCAGCGCCGAGACCGAGGCGGCGGTGGCCGCCCTCGGGCCGGACCGGGCCGCCACCGCCATCGTGCGCCGGCCCGAGGACCTGGCGCCGGCCTGGCGCGGCAGCGCCCCGGTGCTGATCGTGGCGAGCCGCGGGCCCTTCGACGCCGCCGCCGCCGGCATGCTGGCCCAGGTGCTCGGGCGCCACGGCCTCAACGCCCGCATCACCAGCCAGGACGCCCTGAACAAGGGCGAGCGGCCGGACACAGACGGCGTCGCCCTGGTCTGCCTGTCCTACATCGAGCCGATCAGCACCTCCCACATCCGGCTCGCCGCGCGCCTCGCTCGGCGGGCGATCCCGGGCGTGCGGGTGATGGTGGCGATCTGGCGCGAGCGCGACCCGGCCGGCCGCGACCGCCTGCGCCGGGCGACCTCCGCCGACATCCTGGTCGCCACGATCAGCGACGCCCTCGACGCCGCCCTGCGGCTCTCCGGTGCGGGCGAAGCCCGCGAGGCGAGGCGCGAGGCCGCCCGGCCGGGGCAGAGCCCCGGCGATCTCGAGCGGATGCGGGCCTGAGGGACGCAAGCTTACGATCCGGGAAGGCCACCTGCGCCAGAGCAGAGCCGCGTGATCCGGTCGGGCCCGGACGGTGTCGGCGGGGCCACGGCGAAGTCCATCGCCGCGGTCGAGACCGGACAATTCGATCCGGGCGCCGCTTCTTCGGCCCGCATCGGCCCTCGCAGGCCGATCGAGGCGGCCGTGACCATTGCAACCTTGCGTCGCCTGGCCTATCCGGATTCTGGAGGGACGCCCGGTCGCGGTCGCCGAGGGCGGCGTCGGCCCTTGTGCAGAGTGCCGAGGGTAAGGAGTACCGAGTGTAGGATCCCATGGAGCGATGGGATTCGGTCCGCGGGGCACCGGAGCGACGATGAGTGTGAAGCGAACGCCGACCGAACTCGGGACCCGGCCGACCGTGGCCGACGTGCCCACGGACGTGTCGGACCACCACAGCGACATCTTCTTCGCCGCCGTCGAGATGACGCGGATGCCGATGATCGTCACCGATCCGCGCCAGCCGGACAACCCGATCATCTTCGCCAACCAGGCGTTCCGCGGCATGACCGGCTACGCGCCGGAGGAGCTGGTCGGCCGCAACTGCCGCTTCCTGCAAGGGCCCGAGACCGACCGCGAGACGGTGGCGGAGGTGCGCCGCGCCATCGCCGAGCGGAAGGAGATCGCCACCGAGATCCTGAATTACCGCAAGAACGGCTCGACCTTCTGGAACGCGCTGTTCATCTCGCCGGTCTACGACAAGAAGGGCGATCTGGTCTATTTCTTCGGCTCCCAGCTCGACGTGTCGCGCCGGCGCGACGCCGAGGAGGCCCTGCGCCAGTCGCAGAAGATGGAGGCGCTCGGCCAGCTCACCGGCGGCATCGCCCACGACTTCAACAACCTGCTCCAGGTGGTGGTCGGCTACGTCGACATCCTGCAATCGGGGCTCGAGGACCCGGCGGCCGATCCGCGCCGGATGGGGCGGGCGGTGGACAACATCCGCAACGCCGCCGAGCGCGCCACCACCCTGACCCAGCAGCTCCTGGCCTTCGCCCGCAAGCAGCGCCTCGACGGACGCGCGGTGAACCTCAACAACCTGGTCGAGGGCATGCGCGACCTCGTCGGCCGCACCCTCGGGGACGGGATCACGGTCGAGACCGAGCTGGGAGAGGGCCTGTGGAACGCCCGCCTCGACCCGACCCAGACCGAGGTCGCGCTGGTCAACATCCTGCTCAACGCCCGCGACGCGATGCTGGACGGCGGCACCGTGATGGTCCGGACCGAGAACCACGTCTTCGACGCCGACGAGCTGCCCTCCGGCTTAGCCCAGACCGGGCGCTACGTCTCGGTGTCGGTGACCGATACCGGCTTCGGCATGGCGCCGGAGATCCTGGCGCGGGTGATGGAGCCGTTCTTCACCACCAAGGAGGAGGGCCGCGGCACGGGTCTGGGCCTCGCCATGGTGTACGGCTTCGCCAAGCAGTCCGGCGGCACCGTCGTGATCGAGTCGCGGGCCGGCCACGGCACCACCGTCCGGCTCTACTTCCCGATGAGCGACAGCGAGGAGCGCCCGGCGCCCGGTCCGGGCAACCACGGGCTGCAGCGCTCGGGCACGGAGACGATCCTGATCGTCGACGACCGCCGCGACGTCGCCGAGCTCGCCCGGGCGATCCTGCGCGATTTCGGCTACACGACGCTGCTCGCCACCGACGGCCGCCAGGCCCTCGAGCTGCTGGATGGCGGCGACCGGGTCGACCTGCTGTTCTCCGACCTGATCATGCCCGGCGGCATGAACGGCGTGATGCTGGCCCGCGAGGCGCGCCGCCGCCAGCCCCGCCTCAAGGTGCTGCTCACCACCGGCTACGCCGAGGCCTCGCTGGAGCGCACCGATGCCGGTGGCACCGAGTTCGAGATCATCAACAAGCCCTACCGGCGGATGGAGCTGGCGCGGCGGGTGCGGGCGGTGCTCGATGGGCCGACCGGGGTGAGCTGAGACGCAACGACCCCGCTCCGGCGGGAACAGGAGGAGCCGATGCCGGATCGCCCGACGCGCCGCGTGATGCTGGGCACCCTCGCGGCCGGCCTCCTGGCTCCCCGGCCCGCCCAGGCGACCTGCCTTCTGACGCCGCAGGCGGTGGAGGGACCGTTCTACCTCGATCCGCGCCTGCTGCGGTCGGATATCCGGGAGGACCGGGAGGGTACGCCGCTCAGGGTCAGCCTTCAGGTCGTCAGCTTACGGGATTGCGTCGCCCTGCCCGCGGCCCGCGTCGATCTCTGGCACGCTGACGCGCAAGGGCGCTACTCGGGCTATTCCGATCAGGGCGAGCGGGGCGCGTCCACCCTCGGCCGGACCTTCCTGCGCGGCACGCAAGTCGCCGACGGTGCCGGCCGCGTGGCCTTCCGGACGATCTATCCGGGCTGGTATCCGGGCCGCACGCCCCACCTGCACGTGAAGGTGATCCTGGGCGGCCGCGCGGCCCTCACGGGCCAGATCTATTTCCCGGACGCGGTGAGCGAGGCGGTGCATGGCAGTCCCGCCTATGCGGGCCGTGCTCGGCGCGGCCGGATCGGCAATGCCCGCGACGTCCTCATGCGCCGGGACGACCCCGAGGGCCGCGGCATCGCGGAGGTGCGCCGAGAGAGCGGGGACCAGGAGGGCGGGGGTTACGAAGCGGCGCTGACGCTGGTGGTCAGAGGAGCGTGACGGGTTCCCCGCGGCCACGATCGGGCCGCGGGGAACGAGGGCCGGAAGGGCGGCCGGGAGCCCGGCCGCCCTCCAGCGACTTACGCCGTCATCGCGGCCTTCAGGTTCTCGTCGATCTTGTCGAGGAAACCGGTGGTGGAGAGCCACTTCTGGTCGGGGCCGACCAGCAGGGCGAGGTCCTTGGTCATGAAGCCGGCCTCGACGGTGTCGACGCAGACCTTCTCGAGGGTCTCGGCGAACTTGGCGAGATCGGCGTTGGAATCGAGCTTGGCGCGGTGCGACAGGCCGCGGGTCCAGGCGAAGATCGACGCGATCGAGTTGGTCGAGGTCTCCTTGCCCTTCTGGTGCTCGCGGTAGTGGCGGGTCACCGTGCCGTGGGCGGCCTCGGCCTCGACGGTCTGGCCGTCGGGGGTGAGCAGCACCGAGGTCATCAGGCCGAGCGAGCCGAAGCCCTGCGCCACAGTGTCCGACTGAACGTCGCCGTCGTAGTTCTTGCACGCCCAGACATAGCCGCCGGACCACTTCAGGGCCGAGGCGACCATGTCGTCGATCAGGCGGTGCTCGTAGGTGATGCCGGCCGACTGGAACCGCGACTTGAACTCGGCCTCGTACACCTCCTCGAAGATGTCCTTGAACCGGCCGTCATAGGCCTTCAGGATGGTGTTCTTGGTCGAGAGGTAGACCGGGAACTTGCGGGCGAGGCCGTAGTTCATCGACGCGCGGGCGAAGTCGCGGATCGACTCGTCGAGGTTGTACATCGACAGGGCGACGCCGGCGCCCGGGAACTTGAACACCTCGCGCTCGATGACGGTGCCGTCCTCGCCCTCGAACTTGACGGTGAGGCGGCCCTTGCCCGGCACCTTGAAGTCGGTGGCGCGGTACTGGTCGCCGTAGGCATGGCGGCCGACGACGATCGGCTGGGTCCAGCCCGGCACCAGGCGCGGCACGTTCTTGCAGATGATCGGCTCGCGGAAGATCACGCCGCCGAGGATGTTGCGGATCGTGCCGTTCGGCGACTTCCACATCTCCTTGAGGTTGAACTCCTTCACCCGGGCCTCGTCCGGGGTGATGGTGGCGCACTTCACGCCGACGCCATGCTTCTTGATCGCCTCGGCGGCCTCGATCGTCACCTTGTCGTTGGTGGCGTCGCGATGCTCGACTCCGAGGTCGTAATATTCCAGCGGCACGTCGAGGTAGGGGTGGATCAGCTTGTCCTTGATGGACTGCCAGATGATCCGGGTCATCTCGTCGCCGTCGAGCTCGACGACGGGGTTCGCCACCTTGATCTTCGCCATGTCTGATCCAGCCTTCCGTGAACCGGGGGCCGCCCCCATGCCCGCGTGAGGCGCGCGGCCGGCCGTGGCGCGGTCATAGCGCGCTGCACAAACAGGGGGAAGCGCCGGGACGGAATGGTTTTTCTCCGGCGTCACGAAAAAAGCCCCGGCGCGGGGGCACCGGGGCTGCAAGGAGGTCCGTTGAGAGAACGCGGATGGACCCCGGCAGTTCCCGAGGCCGTACCCCTTCGCGGAAGCAGCGCAAGGCCTTATGTGCCGGCGCATCCCGTCTCGCCGACCGACACACCATGACCGACGCTTCTCCACCCCGCCCCGTCATCATCCTGGTCGAGCCCCAGCTCGCCGAGAATATCGGCATGACCGCCCGCGCGATGGGGAATTTCGGGCTCGACGCGTTGCGCATCGTCAACCCGAAGGGCGGCTGGCCGATGAAGGGCGTGCGCGAGACGGCCTCGAACGCCACGCACGTCCTCGACGGCGCGACGATCTACGCGACGGTCGCCGAGGCCCTGGCCGACCTGCATTACGTGCTCGCCACCACGGCGCGAGAGCGGGGCCAGATGAAGCGGGTCTTCGGGCCCGACGGCGGGATGGCGGAGGCCGCCGGGCGGCTGTCCGCGGGTGAGCGGGTCGGCGTCCTGTTCGGGCGCGAGCGGGTCGGGCTGTCGAACGACGAGGTCTCCCTCGCCGACGCCATCGTCACCTTCCCGGTCGATCCGCAGCATGCCTCGCTCAACCTCGCCCAGAGCGTCCTGCTCGTCGCCTATGAGTGGCGGCGGGCGGCGGGGCAGGCGGTGCTGCCGTTCTCGGGGGGGCTCCGCTCCGGGCCGGCACCGCGGGAGGCCGTGATCTCGCTGTTCGAGAGCCTGGAAGCCGACCTCGACGCGGCCGGCTACTACCCGCCGGCGAAGCGCGACGGGATGATCCGCAACATGCGCGACATGTTCCACCGCATGGCGATGACCGAGCAGGACGTGCGCAGCTTCCGGGGAGCCCTGCGCGCCCTGGCACGGCGCCCCCCGGAGGAGTGAAGCCTACAGCTTCACCACCAATTTCCCGAAGTTGCGGCCCTTGAGCAGGCCGATGAAGGCCTCCGGCGCGCTCTCCAGCCCATCGACCACGTCCTCGCGGTAGCGCACGCGGCCCTCGCGCAGCCACTGGCCGACATCGGAGAAGAAGGCCTGTTCCTGGTCGGCGAAATCCCAGACGATGAAGCCGCGGAAGGTGAGCCGCTTGCTCAACACCGCCCGCATCAGGGCCGGCACCCGGTCGGGCCCGGGGGGCAGCTCGGTCATGTTGTAGTTGGCGACGAGGCCGCAGACCGGGATCCGGGCGAAGTCGTTGAGGAGCGGCAGCACCGCGTCGAACACCGCGCCGCCGACATTCTCGAAGTACACGTCGATGCCGTCCGGGCAGGCCGCCGCGAGCGCGCCGGGCAGGTCGCCGGTGCGGTGGTCCACCGCCGCGTCGAAGCCCAGCTCCTCCGTGAGATGGCGGCACTTGTCGGCGCCGCCGGCGATGCCGACCGTCCGGGCCCCCTTGAGCTTGGCGATCTGGCCGACCAGCGAGCCGACCGGGCCGGTGGCGGCGGCCACCACCACGGTCTCGCCGGCTTTCGGCGCCCCGATGGTGAGGAGGCCCGTATAGGCGGTCATGCCCGGCATGCCCAGCACCCCGAGCGCCGTGGTGACGGGGGCCGAAGCGGGATCGAGCCTGCGCAGGCCCTGGCCGTTCGACACCGAGAAATCCTGCCAGCCGCCATAGGCCAGCACCGTGTCGCCGGCGGAGAAGCCCGGATGGTGCGAGGCCACCACCTCCGCCACCGTGGCGCCGACCATCACCTCGTTGATCTCGACCGGCTTGGCGTAGGATTTCGCCGCGCTCATCCGGCCGCGCATGTAGGGATCGAGGGAGAGATAGCGGTTGCGCAGCAGCACCTCGCCCTCTTTCGCGACCGGCACCGTCCCGCGCTCGAGACGGAAATGGGCCGGTGTCGGCTCGCCGTGGGGCCGGGACGCCAGGACGATGCGGCGGTTCACGTCGGACATGCGGGACCTCCCTGCAGGGGCTTTGCGGCCCGAGCCGGCCTCGCGGCCACGCTCGCGCTCGGCACCTCGCAACTGGGACGGCCCACCCCGCGCGTCAACGCCGCGCTGGCCGGAGATTGTAAGAGCCTTACCTGCGGAGGAAGCCCGTCGGCCCGTCCGGCGGCTCCCGCGAAAGGGTTCGGCATGCCCCCATCCTCGCTCTTTGCCTCGCTCTTCGCCTCGCTCCTCGCCGGCGCCCTCCTGCTCGCGGCGGCCGTGCCGGCGGCCTCCGCCGGATCCGATCTCGACCGCTATCGCTGGAAGTCCCGGGTGCTGGTGATCGCGGCTGCCGCCGACGATCCCCGCGCCGCCGCGCAAATGCGCATCGCCGAGGCGGCGGCCCCCGCGATGCGCGAGCGCGACCTCGTGGTGGTGCGGGCGATCGGGGAGGGGAGGGAGGCGGCCGCGCTGCGCCGCCGCCTCGGCCTGCCGGCAACGGGGTTCCGGGCGGTGCTGGTCGGCAAGGACGGCGGGGCGAAGCTCACCGCGGCGGAGCCGATCCCGGCCGAGCGGCTCCTCGCCACGATCGACGCCATGCCGATGCGGCGGGAGAAGGCCGCGAGGCCCCGGAACTGAGGCGTCGCGACCGGAGCCCCTCACGAAAAAGGGCCGCCCCGGCGGGCAGCCCCTTCTTGTCTCGCGCGGTACCGCCTCAGTAGCAGCGGGTCACGAGGACGCGGCGATAGCCCCAGGGCGTCCAGCGCACGCGGGGCACCTCGTAGCAGCCGCCGCCATAGCCGTAATCGTAGCCGCCGTAATAGCCGACCGGGGCGTAGCCGTACCCGCCATAGCCGTAGCCGCCGTAATACGGGTAGGCGGAGGCCGCCGCGAGGCCGAGACCGACGCCGAGGCCCAGGCCCGCCGCGCCCCAGCCGAAGCCGCGGCGATAGCCGTAGCCGCCGCGCCAGCCGCCATATCCCCCGCGCCAGCCCCCGTAGCCGCCGCGCCAGCCGCCGCCGAAGCCCGCGGGGCGGTAGCCGCCGAAGCCGCCCCGGTAGCCGCCGAAGCCCCGGTTGAAGCCCCCCCCCGCGAACCCGCCGCGGAAACCGCCACCATGGAAGCCGCCGAAGCCGCCGCCCCGGAAGCCCCCGCCATGGAATCCACCGCCGCCGAAGCCGCGCGCCTCGGCGGTGGCCGGCACCACCAGCAGGGCGCCCGCGAGGGCCGCCGACGCTGCCAACATGCCTTTCATGACCCGATCTCCTGATCGCGAGAGAAGCGTGAACCCCCTGCACCCAGAACGCCGCATCTCCGGGCCCGGTTCGTGCTGCAAATCGTCACGATCGCCCTATACCGGTTCCCCGAAAACCGGTCGGCAGGCGAAAGGCGGAGAGGTCCATGGTGGGAAGAGCGGGACGGATCGGGTTGTGGGTGCTGGGGGCGGGCCTGTGGCTCGGGGCCGGGCCCGGGTTGGCGGCGCCGGCCGCTCCCGCCTCCGCTCCGGTCGCGTCCAGGGGCGCCGCATCCGGGGGGGCCGCATCCGGGGGGGCCTCTTGCCGGCCCCAGACCCACGAGGGCCAGGCCTACGCGGTCTGCACCGTCGACCTGCGCCGCGCCCGGGTGAAGCTCTTCTGGCGCGGGCCCGACGGCCTGCCCTACGGCTCGCTCTCCCGGCTCGCCGGGCAGCAGGGGGCGAGGCTCGCCTTCGCGATGAATGCCGGCATGTACGACAACGGCCTCAGCCCCGTGGGCCTCTACGTCGAGGACGGGCGCGAGCTGAAAGCCGCCAACACCGCCAACGGCCCGGGCAACTTCCACCTGAAGCCGAACGGGGTGTTCTACGTCGCCGGCGACCGGGCCGGCGTGCTCGAGACCGGCCGCTACCTGAAGGCCCGCCCCCGGGCCGAGTTCGCGACCCAGTCCGGCCCGATGCTGGTGATCAACAACCGCATCCACCCCAAGATCTCCGAGGACGGCCCGTCGCAGAAGATCCGCAACGGCGTCGGCGTGCGCCCGGACGGGCACACCGCCGTGTTCGCGATCTCGGAGGCGCCGGTGAGCTTCGGCGCCTTCGCGCGGCTGTTTCGCGATGCGCTCGGCTGCCCCAACGCGCTGTTTCTCGACGGCAGCGTGTCGAGCCTCTACGCCCCCTCGCTGGGACGCCAGGACCTGAGCCGGCCCCTCGGGCCGCTCGTCGGCGCGGTGACGCCATGACGGGCGGTTTCGCCGATCCCGAAAATGCTCTACGGGAGACCCCGATGAACCGCACCGCGCTCTATGCCGGCTCCTTCGATCCGGTGACCAACGGCCATCTCGACGTGGTGCGCCAGGCCTGCCGCCTGGTCGGCCGCCTCGTGGTGGCGATCGGCGTGCATCCGGGCAAGACCCCGCTCTTCTCCGCCGAGGAGCGGGCGGAGCTGATCCGGGCGACCTGCGGGCCTCTGGCCGCCGAGACCGGCACCACGCTGGAGGTCGTCAGCTTCGCCGACCTCGCGGTGGCGGCGGCCCGCCGGCACGGCGCCAGCCTGTTCATTCGCGGTTTGCGCGACGGCACCGATCTCGATTACGAGATGCAGCTCGCCGGCATGAACGGCGCCATGGCGCCGGAGGTGCAGACCGTGTTCCTGCCGGCCTCGACCGGCGTGCGGCCGATCACCGCCACCCTGGTCCGCCAGATTGCCGCCATGGGCGGCGACGTGCGGCCCTTCGTGCCCGCGGCGGTGGCCGACCGCCTCGCGGCCCGCTTCGCCGCGTCCGCCTGACGCGGCCCTCTTCCACCCAGGAGTTCCCCCATGATCCGCTGGCTCGCAGCCCTGGTGCTGTCCGTCGCCGCCCTCAATTTCGCCGCCCCGGCGAGCGCCGCGCCCGACCAGAACACCGTCTATCTCGACACCAAGGACGGCCGCATCACCATCCAGCTGCGCCCCGACCTCGCGCCCAAGCACGTCCAGCAGATCAAGACGCTGACGAAGCGCGGCTTCTACAACGGCATCGTGTTCCACCGCGTCATCGACGGCTTCATGGCCCAGACCGGCGACCCGACCGGCACCGGCACCGGCAAGTCCGACCTGCCGAACATCCCGGCGGAGTTCTCCAAGGCGCCGTTCAAGCGCGGCACCGTCGGCATGGCCCGCTCGCAGGACCCGAACTCGGCCAATTCCCAGTTCTTCATCTGCTTCGGCGACGCCTCGTTCCTCAACAACCAGTACACGGTGGTGGGCGAGGTGACCTCGGGCATGGACGTGGTCGACAAGATCAAGAAGGGCTCCTCGGCCCAGAACGGCAGCGTGCAGAACCCGGACAAGATCGTTCGGATGAGCCTGGCGCAGGACGGTCAGTAAGCCTTGCGCGGCGGGCGCTCGTCGGGCGAAGTTCTGGCCGGCCTTCTGGCCGGCCTCGCGCTGGCGCTCCCGGCCTCGCCCGCCGCCGCGCAGTTCGACGTGTATGACGACCCCTCGGTGCTCTCGCTGCCGACGACCCTGCGGGCGACCGTGCGGGTGCCGGTGACGGCGACATCCGAGGGACCCGCCGACACGCTGGCGGCGCTCTACCCGCACCTCGCCGCCTGCTGGCGCCCGCCGGCCGATCTCGGGGCCGCCGCCATCACCGCGCGCTTCTCGCTGAGGCGGGACGGCAGCCTTCAGGGCACCCCGCGGATCACATTCACGCGCGTTCCGCCCCGGCAGCGGGACGCGCTGGTCGCCGAGACCCTGGCGTCGCTGGCCCGCTGCACCCCGGCGCGGCTGACGGCGGGGCTCGGCGGCGCCGTCGCGGGGCGTCCCATCGCCCTGCGTTTCGTCTACCCTGGTCCGAATCAAGGAGAACGACCATGACCGACAGCAACCGACTCGTGATGGAGACCAGCAAGGGCCGCGTGGTCATCGAGCTGCGCCCCGATCTCGCCCCCAACCACGTCGAGCGGATCAAGACCCTCTCGCAGCAGGGCTTCTACGACGGCGTGCCGTTCCACCGGGTGATCGACGGCTTCATGGCCCAGACCGGCGACCCGACCGGCACCGGCACCGGCGGCTCCGACCTGCCGGACCTGAAGGCCGAGTTCAACGCCGAGCCGCACGTGCGCGGCACCTGCTCGATGGCCCGCACCAACTTCCCGCACTCGGCCAACTCGCAGTTCTTCATCTGCTTCGCCGATGCCCGCTTCCTCGACAAGCAGTACACGGTGTGGGGCAAGGTGGTCGAGGGCATGGACGTGATCGACCAGATCAAGCGCGGCGAGCCCGTGCGCGATCCCGACACGATCACGTCGATGCGCGTCGAGGCGTAAGACTTCGTCACTGAGCTGACGCTACCGCGATGACCGCGGGAACCCTCCCCCCTCCGCGGGGGAGGGTGGCGGGCGGATGCGAGCGCAGCGGGACGAAGTCCCGCCGAGAGGGGCAGCGCGACGATGCTGGGTCGGCGCCCGTCACTGCGGTCGCGACCTATCCGGAAACGTGGTTCCCCTCTCCCGCCCGGCTCCGCCGGGCACCCTCCCCCGCAGAGGGGGGAGGGTTCAAGTCCGAGCCTCACTGGATCGCGGAACGGCTCTCGTCCGCCACCAGCCGCTCCGCCGCGAAAAAATCCTCCGGCGTGTTGAGGTTCAGGAACGGATCCAGCGGCTCCGCCTCCCACGCGGCTTCCGCCGCATTGTGCCGGGCGATCCACATGCCGACCCGCCGCAAGCCCCGCTCCACCAGGGCGGCCCGCAGGTCGTGACGCAAGGACACCGCCCAGACCCCGTTCACGAAATGCAGCTGCCCGCCCGAGGCCGCCACCGCCATCTCGACGCCGTCGCGGGCCCGCGCCGCGTGCAGCCGGGCGACCAGGTCGTGCGGCAGGAACGGCGTGTCTCCGGCCACGCTCGCGACGTAAGCCACGTCCGGATGGTGCGCGGCGCAGAAATCCAGGGCGGCGAGCACGCCGGCGAGCGGGCCGGGCGCATCGGGCAGGGAATCCGCCACCACGAAGCCCGTGAAGGCGCGAAACCGCGCCGGATCCCCGTTGGCGTTGAGGATCAGCCCGGCCGCGCATTGCGGGCGCAACCGCTCGGCCACGCGCTCGAGCAGGGTCCGGTCGCCGAGCCGGAGCAGCGGCTTGTCGCCGCCGCCCATCCGGCGGGAGAGCCCGCCGGCCAGGATCACCCCGAGGGTCGGGGGCGTGCTCACTCGATCACGATCCGCGGGGCCGGGCGCGGGCCGGCGCCGCCGCTGAGCGTCGTCCAGAGGCCGGCTGCGATCGCCCGGTAGGCGGCGGCCTGCGGCCCGTCGGGATCCACCGCCACGACGGGCCGGCCGGCATCCGAGGATTCGCGGATCGTCATGTTGAGCGGCACCTCGCCGAGGAAGGGCACGCCCAGCGTCTCGGCCTCGTGGCGGGCGCCGCCATGGCCGAAGATGTGCGAGGTGCCGCCGCAATGCGGGCAGACGAAGGTCGCCATGTTCTCGACCACGCCGAGGATCGGCACCTCGACCCGGCGGAACATCGTCACGGCGCGCCGCGCGTCGATGAGCGCCAGGTCCTGCGGCGTCGAGACGATCACCGCCCCGGCGAGCGGCGTGGCCTGGGCCAGCGTCAGCTGCGCGTCGCCGGTGCCGGGCGGCATGTCGACGATCAAGACGTCGAGCTCGCCCCAGGCGACCTCGCGCAGGAGCTGGGTCAGGGCCGATTGCACCATCGGGCCGCGCCAGATCATCGCCGTATCGGCGGAGATCAGGAAGCCGATCGACATCACCGCGAGGCCGTAGCCGTTGAGCGGCACGATGCGCTGCCCTTGCGGCGTGTTGATCGTCTCCGGCTTGCGATCGAGGCCGAAGAGCTTCGGGACCGAGGGGCCGTAGATGTCGGCATCGAGCAGGCCGACCTTCAGGCCTTGCGCCCGGAGCGCCAGGGCGAGGTTGCAGGCGGTGGTCGACTTGCCGACGCCGCCCTTGCCCGAGGCCACCGCCACGATGTGGCGCACCCCCGGCAGGGCCGGGCCGGGACGGGGGCCACCCTGAGCGCCACCCTGGGGTGCACCGCCGGGAGCGGCGGGGCGGGGCGCAGGGCCCGCACCGGGTCCGGCACTCGGCCCGCGCTCGGCGGTGAGGCTGGCGAGTGCCGCCTTGACGCCGGGCAGCTTGAGCACCGCGATCTCGGCCGCCTGCCGCACCGCCTCGAAGGCCTTGGCCTCCGGCGGCGCGATGCCGATCGAGAACACCACCCGGCCGGAGGGATCGATGACGATCTCCGACAGGCGGCCCGAGGCCGGCAGGCTGGTCCCCGCCGCATCGACCGTCACGCCCGCGAGCGCCTTCAGCACGTCGTCCCGGGTGATCGCCACGTCGCCTCGCTCCTGTCCGCTTCTCGTCCGCTCCCGGTCATGTAACCCCTGCGCCGGGAAACGCCAGCGCGGCAGGGACGGCCATCGGTGGGGGGCGGCGTGGGGTGCAGGCCTCACGAATGGCCCAGAGGCTGGCTGATGGGCGGCAGCCGCCGCACGGCTTCCTCGCCACCCCACCCCCGGCCTCATCCTGAGGTGCGACCGAAGGATGAGATCGGGGGCGGAATGAGCCTCTGTCGCTCGCGTCGAACAGACGCTCAGCCCCCGGGCAGGAAGGCTTGCGCGCCGCTCTCTGGATCCCGCACCGCCTCGACCGGCGCGCCGTAGAGTCGGCTCAAGCTGGCGGCATCCAGCACCTCCGCCACCGGGCCGGCGGCGAGGGCCGAGCCGCCGCGCAGGAGCAGGGCCCGGTCGGCATGGCGGGCGGCCTGGTTGGGATCGTGGGTCGTGAAGAGCAGGCCGAGGCCGTCGGCGCGCAGGCGCAGGATCTCGGCCATCACCCGGCCCTGGTTGCCGAAATCGAGGCTGGCGGTCGGCTCGTCGAGGACCACGATCCGGGGCTCCTGCGCCAGCGCCCGGGCGACCAGCACCAATTGCCGCTCGCCGCCCGAGAGCCGCGTCACCGGCCGTTCGGCGAGGTGGGCGATGCCCATCCGGGCGAGCGCCGCGTCCGCCGCCGCGTGGTCGGCCCGGGACGGGGCGGAGAGCAGGCCGGTGCGGCTGGTCCGCCCCATCAGCACCACGGCGCGCGCCGTGAACGCGAAGGCGCTGGCAGCCGCCTGCGGCACGTAGGCCATCGCCCGCGCCCGCTCCCGGGCGGTGAGGTCTGCGAGCGGCCGGCCCTCGACCCGGATCGTGCCGGCGCGCGCCGGCAGCAGGCCGAGCAGGGTCTTGAGCAAAGTGGTCTTGCCGCCGCCATTCGGCCCGAGGAGCGCCAGGGCCTCGCCGGCGGCGAGCTGCACCGACAGCCCGCGTCCGATCTCCCTGCCGGGATAGCCGAAGGCGAGGTCGTACGCGTCGAGCAGGATCACGACCAGTCGCGCTCCGCCCGGGCGAGCAGCCACAGGAAGACCGGCGTGCCCACGAAAGCGGTGAGGATGCCGAGCGGCACCTCGACGGGCGCCACGGTGCGGGCGAGCGTGTCGATGGTGAGGAGCGTGCCGGCGCCGAGCAGGGCCGCGGTCGGGATCAGCCGGCCGAAGCCGGGGCCGACGAGGAAGCGGGCGAGATGCGGCACCACCAGCCCGACCCAGCCGACGATGCCCGCCGCCGCCACGCTCGCTGCCGTGACCAGGGTGGCGGCCGCCACCACCGCGATCCGCAAGGGACCGGTGGCGAGGCCGAGCGAGCGCGCCTCCTCGTCGGGCAGGGACAGCACGTCGAGGCGCCAGCGCAAGAGAAGCAGAAGCCCGGTGCCGAGGACCACGGGACCTGCGAGCGGCAGCAGATCGGAGGGGTGCGTGCCCGACAGGCTGCCCAGGAGCCAGAAGGTCATCGCCGGGAGCTGGTTGTAGGGGTCGGCCAAGTACTTGATCAGACCGACCCCGGCCCCGAGGAGCGAGCCGATGACGACGCCCGCCAGCACCAGTACCAGGACCGGATCGCGCCCCGACAGGGCGGCGCCGAGCCCGTAGACGCAGCCGACCGCCACGAGCCCGCCCGCGAAGGCCAGCCCCTCGATCGCCAGCACCCCCAGCGAGAGCCAGATGCCGAGGACCGCGCCGAGGGCCGCCCCCGAGGAGGCGCCGAGGATGTCGGGGGAGACGAGGGGATTGCGGAAGAGACCCTGGAAGGCGGTGCCGGCGACCGACAGGGCGGCGCCGATCAGGATCGCGGCGGCGATGCGCGGCCCGCGGATCTGCAGCACCACCGCCTCGACCGCCGGCGCCACGTCCGGCGCGTGGCCGGTGAGGCGACCGAGGAGCACCCGGGCGACGTCGAGGAGGGAGACCGGGTAGCGCCCGACCCCGAAGGCGAGGGCGGCGGCGAGCACCAGGGCGAGCAGCGCCAGCCACGGCCCGCCGAGCCGCATGGCCCGGGCGCCGCGAAGCGCGATGCCGCTCACAGGGCTCCCGCCAGCACGCGGTCGAGGGCGGGATCGTCCGGCGTCACGTGGTAGAGCCGGCGATAGAGGTCGCGGGCAATGCCCCGGATGTCCTTGGGGAAGAGTGACGGATAGAGGATCTTTCCGAGCCACCACAGGCCGATCAGGCGGTTGACCGAGGGCGGGAAATCGACCCAGCCGAATGGGAGCGACGGGCTCACATGCAGACGGTTCGCCCGCAGGGCCGGCGTCGCCCGCCAGAGCGGGTCCTGCCGCGCGGCGGCCGCGAAGGCGGGATCGAGGGCGACGATCACCTCGGGCGCCCAGGCCACCACGTCCTCCGGCGAGACCTGCGCCAGGCCACCACCCGGACCCGCGACGTCGACGGCGCCCATCAGCGTCAGCGCCTCGACGTTGATCGAGCCCGCCCGCGCCGTCTCGAGGCCGCGGGGCCCGCGGGCGAGGTAGACCCGGGGGCGCTTCTCCTCCGGCACCGTCGAGACGCGCTCGCGCATCGTCGCCAGGATGCCCTCGGCGAGGACTGCCGGAGGCTCGGCGTCGCGCCCGATCAGGCGCCCGAGGCTGCGATAGGTGGCGGGGGCGGAGGCGAGGCGTCCGTCGAGGAGGGCGTAGGGGATGCCGGTCTGTCCCTGCACCCGGTCGGCCAGCGAGCGGTAGGTCTCGGCGGTGGAGCCGACATCGAGGATCAGGTCGGGCTTGAGCGTGAGCACCGCTTCGAGGTTGGCGGTGTTGCCGCGCCCGGTGAGCCGCCCGACCTCCGGCAGGTCGGCGGCCTGGGGCAGGAGATAAGGCTTCTCCGCCGGCCGGATCGCCCGCGGCCAGCCGAGCAGCAGGTCCGGCGCCAGGGTGTAGAGCAGGATCGCCGCCGGGGGGCCCGCGGGAAACACCCGGGCGACGGGATGCTTCAGGAAATCGAGCGCCCGGCCGGCATCGTCCCGCGAAGGCTCGGCGGCACGCGCCGGCCCTGCCAGCGCGAAGGCCGCCGAGCCGAGGAGCAGGGAGCGCCGGTCGGGCTGCATCGGAAACGAATCAATCCGTCGCGATCATCACGTCGCTGGACTTGATCACCGCCTTCACGGTCTTGCCGGGAGCCAGGCCCAGCTCGTCGGCGGATTCGTTGGTGATCGCCGCGGTGACGACCTGCCCGCCGGCGAGCTCGACCCGGATATGGGCGGTGGTGGCGCCCTTCTTCACCTCGACGACCTTGCCGTCGAGCTGGTTGCGCGCGCTGATCTTCATCGAAGGGCTCCGTCCCGCGGCGCCTGCGCCGCCCCGGCCACAGATAGGCGCATCGTCCCGTCCCGGCGAGCCGCGTGGGCCGGAATTCACGGCCACGTTTGCCGCTCCGGCGCCGAAACCAAAGCGGGCATCGTCCGTTGACGTGCAGCTTCGAGCGGGCCCGCCCGCTCGCGACGACGTTTCGAGGGAGATCGACGGATGCACCAGGGCAGCCACCGCGACCATGAGGGCGCACAGAAGCTCTTCGCGATGATCAAGGACGTGAAGGTCGCGATGATGACAACGGCCGATTCCGATGGGCAGCTGCGCAGCCGCCCGATGTGGAACCAGGACGCGGACGAGAACGGCGACCTGTGGTTCTTCGTCAAGCACGATGCGCCGGTGACGAACGAGATCGGCCGCGACAACCAGGTCAACCTCGCCTATTCCGACCCGTCGAACCAGAACTACGTCTCGGTGTCGGGCAAGGCCGAGATCGTGCGCGACAAGGCGCAGATCGACGCCAAGTGGAGCGAGAGCCTGAAGACCTGGTTCCCCGGCGGCAAGGACGACCCGTCGATCGCGCTGATCCGCGTCCACCCCGAGAAGGGCGAGTATTGGGACAGCCCGAACGCCACGATGCTGCACCTCTACGGCTACGTGAAGGCGGCGGTGACGGGCGAGTCGCCGAAGACCGAGAAGAAGGCGGTGGACCTCGGCGCCCGCTGAGGGTTGCGCACAGGACCGGGCCGGCGCTCGGATCGAGCGCTTGCCTCGACCTGGGTGCTTGACTCGGCGGCCCGAACCGTGCCGGCTTCGCGCTCTTGGCCGCCCCGCTCGAGGGGCGGCGTTCCGGCCGCTCGCAGGAGGCGGCCCGAGTCAGGCAGGCACGGGCGATGCTCGATCTCGCGACCAGGGTCTACAACCACACCTGGAAGATCGATCCGATCATCCGCTCCGTGCTCGACACGGATTTCTACAAGCTCCTGATGGCCCAGACGATCTTCCGGCGCCACCGGAACGTCTCGGTCACCTTCGGCATCCAGAACCGCACCAGCCGGGTGCGTCTCGCCGACCTGATCGACCCCGGCGAGCTGCGCGAGCAGCTCGACCATTGCCGGTCGCTCCGGCTCACCCGTGGTGAATCCACCTGGCTGCGCGGCAACACCTTCTACGGCCGCCGCCAGATGTTCTCGCCGGACTTCATGGACTGGCTCGAGAACTTCCGCTTCCCCGACTACCTGCTGGAGAAGCAGGACGGCCAGTACGTGCTCACCTTCCACGGCCCGTGGATCGAGACCACGATGTGGGAGGTGCCCGCACTCGCCATCCTCAACGAGCTGCGCTCGCGCGGCGTGCTCAAGGGGATGGGCAAGTTCGAGCTCCAGGTGCTCTATGCCCGGGCCATGACCCGGATCTGGGAGAAGATCGAGCGGCTCAAGACCCTGCCGGGCCTCTCCATCGCTGATTTCGGCACCCGTCGCCGCCACGGCTTCCTGTGGCAGGATTGGTGCGTCGAGGCGATGATCGAGGGGCTGGGCAACGGCTTCCTCGGCACCTCGAACTGCCTGATCGCGCTGCGCCACGACATCGAGGCGGTGGGCACCAATGCGCACGAACTGCCGATGGTCTATTCGGCGCTCGCCGAGAGCGAGGAGGAATTGGCCCGCGCGCCCTACCTGGTGCTCGCCGACTGGCAGCGGGACTATGCCGGCAACCTGCTGGTGATCCTGCCCGACACCTACGGCACCACCGGCTTCCTGGAGCGCGGGCCCGCCTGGATGGCCGACTGGACCGGCATCCGCATCGATTCGAAGGACCCGATCGAGGGTGGCGAAGAGGCCATCCGGTGGTGGACCAAGCACGGCCGCAACCCGCGGGAGAAGCTGGCGATCTTCTCCGACGGGCTCGACGTCGAGGTGATCGAGCGGATCCACCGCCACTTCCACGGCCGCCTGCGCATCGGCTACGGCTGGGGCACGCTGCTCACCAACGATTTCCGCGGCCTGGCGCCGGATGGCCGCCTTGACCCGATCTCGATCGTCTGCAAGGTGATCTCCGCCAACGGCCACCCGACCGTGAAGCTCTCCGACAACCCCACCAAGGCGCTCGGCCCCGAGGAGGAGGTGGAGCGCTACAAGCGGGTCTTCGGCGTCGGCGCGCAACGGGCGGTGCCGGTCCTGGTCTAAGCCGATTTCGCGAAAGTGGCTGCCGGTTCCGCGACGAGACTCTGCGATACAACAAACACCTGAGCGGACGAAGCGTCGGCCTGCCAACGCAAGACTGCCTCGGGCAGGAGTACTGCCGAACGGCGTGAGTGCCCCAGGCGTCCTCACGCCGAGGTTGTCGTGGCTCGGCGGACCTCGACGATCGATCCGGAAGGTCGATGCGGCCTCCAGCGCGGTCGAGCGGAGGGGCGGCCTCGTCGCCGCAGGTTCCCTGGTGCTGCCGAACCCCGACGGGCCTGCGCGCGGCAGGCCGAGCCCGGCCCGGTCGGCCGGTGAGGCCGCCCGCTATTGCAGCTTCGCCCGGTAGGTCTCCCCCGCCTTCGCCTTCAGCTCGGCGCCCGCCTCGCGCCCGATCGCCAGGGCGTCGGCGGCCAGGCCGGTGCGGTGGGTGGCCCAATGGGCGCTGCCGTCGGGCAGGAACAGGAGCCCGTCGAGGGTGAGCCGGTCCCCGTCGATCTGGGCGAGCGCCGCGATCGGGGTGCGGCAGGAGCCGTCGAGCTCTTCGAGCAGCGCCCGCTCGGCGCTCACCGCGATCGTGGTCGTGGGGCAGGCGACGGCCTGGAGGCGCGCGATCACCTCGGCGTCGCCGGCCCGGCACTCGATGCCGAGAGCGCCCTGCGCCACCGCCGGCAGCATCTCGCTCACCGGCAGGATCTCCTGCGCGCGGTCGGCGAGGCCGAGGCGCTCCAACCCCGCGATGGCCAGCAAGGTGGCGTCGCAGGCGCCCTCCTCGAGGCGCTTCATCCGGGTATTGGCGTTGCCGCGCAGGGGCACGATCGTCAGGTCGGGCCGGCGCATCAGCACCTGGGCTGCCCGGCGCAGGGACGAGGTGCCGACCCGGCTGCCCGGCGCCAGCGTGGCGAGGCTCGCCGCCCGCGGCGACAGGAAGGCGTCGCGCGGGTCGTCCCGCTCCAGGATGCAGGCGATGACGAGGCCGTCCGGCAGCCAGGTCTCGACGTCCTTCATCGAGTGGACGGCGATGTCGACCTCGTCGGCGAGGAGCGCCTGCTCCAGCTCCTTGGTGAACAGGCCCTTGCCGCCGATCTCGGAGAGCGGCCGGTCGAGCACCTTGTCGGCCACCGTGGTGACGACGACGAGCTCCATGGCGCCGGGCTCGGCGAGGTCGGGATGGGCCGCCGCGATGCGGTCGCGCACCATCCCGGTCTGGGCGAGGGCCATCGGGCTGCCGCGGGTGCCGATGCGCAGGGGACGTCGAGGCATGTCGGGTGCCGTGAG
This sequence comes from Methylobacterium tarhaniae, assembly GCF_001043955.1. Lineage (GTDB taxonomy): Bacteria > Pseudomonadota > Alphaproteobacteria > Rhizobiales > Beijerinckiaceae > Methylobacterium > Methylobacterium tarhaniae. The sequence continues at coordinate 23,318 of NZ_LABZ01000148.1, forward strand.
ATCGAGGAGCCTTGACTCGCGAGTAGCGGGTCGGGCGCCCCGTGTCACGTCGCGGCTACGTCCGCGGCACCTGCTCGTCGGCGGGGCGCTCACCCTGCGGCGTGCCGCTGGCGGGCTTCGTGGCGGCGGGCTTCCCGGTGGTGCCCGCCGGGCGGCGGCTCGCCCCGAGGCTGTCATTGGCGAGCCCCTCGCCCTGCTTCGGCTGTCGATCGTCGGCCATGCCCGTCTCCGCTGTGGATCCCGAGGGCAACGGCCGATGCCTGGCCGGGTTTCAGAATCCCTGGACGGCCAGCACCGTGTGCTCGACCTGAGGCGGGGCGGCGAAATGCTCGGAGACCAGGGCGCGCCAGGCCGGGAAATCCGCCGATTCGCGGAAGTCGACCGTGTGGTTCTCCAGGGTCTCCCACTGCACCATCAGCCGGTAGCGGGTCGGGACCTCGACCGAGCGCTGCAGCTCCATGCTGCGGCAGCCCTTGGCACGGCGGAACAGCTCCGCGGCCTGGGCGACCCCGGCCTCGAAGGCGCTCTCGTGCCCGGCCTTCACCTCGATCTGCGCGATCTCCAGAACCATCGGATCCTTCCCCCTTCGCCTCCCGTCAGAGCTTCAAGCCATGCGCGAAGCGGCCGGCCTTGTCCATGCGGGAGAGCGGTGGACGGAGAGCGGAGCATGAGAGCGGTGGATGGCCTCCGGCAGGCGGTTGCCAACCCGGAACAGGACGCGCACAAACCGTGGATGACCTGTGCACGGTGGCAACCAGCCCCGACCGGCGCCGTTTCCCTGCCGGAACGTGACAGCGGAGTTCGGTCCTCATGGCGACGCTGAAGGAATTCGAGGAAGCCCTGCGCGAGAACGGCATGCAGATGGCGCTGGCGATTCTCGAGCGCCTGCGCGAGCGCGACCGCGCCAACCGGGTGGTCAAGCCCGGCCGCCGCATCGTCGGCAAGAAGATGACCCCGGAACTCGCCCGCCAGATCCTCGAGCTGCACGGCTCGACGGAGATGACCCAGCAGGAGATCGCCTTCAAGCTCGGCGTCAACCAGGGCCGGGTGAACGAGGTGATCAAGCGCGGCAAGTGGCTCTCGGGCGACCAGACCGCCCCGGAGGCCGTGGCCCGCGACAAGGGCAAGGCGCGCATCCAGGGCGCCGAGCCGAAGCGGCCGCGCAAGGCTGCCGCCAAGAGCGGGGCCAGGGGCGGGGCCAAGAGCGCCAAGGCCGGCGCGGCGAAGGACAAGGCCGGCCGCTCGCAGAAGAGCCCGGCCACGGCGCAGCTCGCCTTCGGCGACCTCTGACCGCCGTCACGCGAAGGGGCGGGCCCAACGCCGCATTGGGCGGCGGCCCGTGATCCTCTAACTGTCGAGGTGCCGAGCCGCCCCGACCGACGGGCGGCCGGTCACGACACCGGCCGAACCGGGAGGATCACGCCATGTCCGATCACGCGATGTACGACGCCGCCAACCTGAAGAAGCTGCCCGCCCTGAAAGGTCTCGCCCCCGAGGCGATGGGGGCCTTCGAGGCCCTCGACAAGGCGGCCCTGGCGGACGGCGCGATCCCGCGCAAGTACAAGGAGCTGATGGCGCTCGCCGTCGCCCTCACCACGCAATGCCCCTATTGCCTCGAGGTGCACCGCGAGGCGGCGAAGAAGGCCGGCGCGACCGAGCAGGAACTGGCCGAGACCGTCTTCGTGGCGGTGGCCCTGCGCGCCGGCGCGGCGCTCACCCACGGCACGCATCTCCTGCCCTGACGGTAAAACGAAGCGCCCCGGCCTCGCGGCCGGGGCGCTCCCTTGAAGGCGATGGACGCTTACGCGGCCTTCTGGACGCTGCCCTCGATCGACTGCGGGCGGGAGCCCGAGGCGATCTGGATCTGGCGGGGCTTCTTGGCCTCCGGGATCTCGCGGACGAGATCGACGTGGAGCAGGCCGTTCTCCAGCACCGCACCGGTCACCTGGACGTGGTCGGCGAGCTGGAAGCGCCGCTCGAAGCCGCGGGCCGCGATACCCTGGTGCAGGAACTCGGACTGCTTGGCCTCGGCCTTGCGCTCGCCCTTCACCGTCAGCGCGTTCTCACGGGTCTCGATCGACAGATCCTGATCCGTGAAGCCGGCCACCGCGAGGGTGATGCGGTAGGCGTTCTCGGCCGTGCGCTCGATGTTGTAGGGCGGGTAGGTCGGCGCCGCATCCGAGGTCACGAACTGGTCGAGAGCGGAAAACAGGCGGTCGAAGCCGACGGTCGAACGGTACAGGGGGGCGAGATCGAACTGACGCATGACATATTCTCCGTCTGAAGCAATATGTAGTCTTGTGGAGCCGCCGCTGGGGCCGGTCCCGGTCTTGCGCGCCGCCGTATCGGCCGGCGCCCCTCGCATATTGGAGTGGGCTCTCAACTGGTCAAGGCCGCCGCAAGCGGGGTCGCGCGAATTTTTTTGGCAGGCCGGCGCGGGGACCGGACAGGCCGGAATCGCGCCCCACTTATTAGGGTCTGCCGTGCCAGGATGCGGCGGATGACAGCTTCGGGGATTATCTCGTGACCGTGCCGCTGCTCGCCACGCCCGACAATCCGATCCCGCCGGGCGCCACCCTCCTGACGGTCAGGACCGCCGACGGCCTCTCCTTGCGGGTCGCCACCTGGGCGCCGACGGCGCGGGTCGTGCAGGGCACGGTCTGCCTGGTGCAGGGCCGGGCGGAGTTCATCGAGAAGTACTTCGAGACGGTGACGGAGCTGCGCGGCCGCGGCTTCCACGTCGTCGCCTTCGACTGGCGCGGGCAGGGCGGCTCCGACCGCACCGTCGAGGACCCGCACAAGGGCCATGTCGACGACTTCTCGGAGTACAAGCTCGACCTCGCGGCGGTGGAGACGCAGGTGATGGAGGCGCGGATGCCGCGGCCCTTCTTCGGCCTCGCGCATTCGATGGGCGGCGCCATCTGCCTCACCGCCGCACGGGAGGGCTGGCTGCCCTTCGGCCGCCTCGTCGTGCTCGCCCCGATGGTGGCGATCTGCATGATCCGCCGGCCCAAGGCCGCGATGCGGCTCGCGGCCTTCCTGCGTGCGCTCGGCTTCGGCCGGCGCTACGTGCCGGGGGGCTCCGCGGTCTCGATCGCCACCAAGCCGTTCCCGAACAACCGGCTCACCGCCGATCCGGTGCGCTACGCCCGCAACGCTGCCGCGGCCCTCGCGGTCGGGGCCGGCGCCATCGGCGATCCGACCATCGGCTGGCTCGCCGCCGCCTTCCGGGCGATGCGCCGCTTCGAGGACCCGCGCTACCCCCTCGGCATCCGCGTGCCGGTGCTGGTGGTGGCCGCCGGCGCCGACCCGGTCTGCAGCACCCCGGCGGTGGAGCGCTTCGCGGCGCGGCTCGCCGCCGGCCACACCATTACCCTGCGCGGCGCCCGCCACGAGATCCTGATGGAGCGCGACGCGATCCGCGAGCAGTTCTGGGCGGCGTTCGACGCCTTCGTGCCGGGGACGGCGACGCCGGTGCAGGCGCAAGGGGAGCCTGAGGCCGAGGTGGCGTGAGGCTCCCCCGCCAGGACGCCGTCATCGAGGGCGCCGGGATGCGGGGGCCGGCGAACGGGCCGGGGTGACGCCCTACCCGTTCAGCAGCGCCAGGGCCGCCTCGTGCAGCCGCTTGTCGCCGGCCGCCACGATCCGCCCGCCCTTGGCGGCGGATTTCCCCTCCCAGGTGGTCACGACGCCGCCGGCGCCCTCGATCACCGGGATCATCGCCACGATGTCGTAGGGCTTCAGATCGGCCTCGACCACGAGGTCGATATGGCCGGCGGCGAGCATGGCGTAAGCGTAGCAATCCGCGCCGTAGCGGGCGAGGCGCACCGTCTTCTCCACCCGCTCGTAGGCCTGCCGGTCCGGCGTGCCCTCGCCGAACAGGCGCGGATCGGTGGTGTGCAGGATGGCGTCCGACAGGTCCGCCTTGCGTCGGGTGCGCAGGCGGCGGCTGCCATGCGGGCCCTGGTAGTGGGCGGCCTCGCCGTCGCCGAAGAAGCGCTCGCCGGTGAAGGGCTGGTTCATCAGGCCGTAGCAGGGCACGCCGCCGCGCGTCAGCCCGATCAGGGTCCCCCAGATCGGCAGGCCGGCGATGAAGCCGCGGGTGCCGTCGATCGGGTCGAGCACCCAGACGTATTCCGCATCCTCGCGCTCCGAGCCGAATTCCTCGCCGAGGATGCCATGGTCGGGGAAGCTGCGCTTGATGAGCTGGCGCATCACCGCCTCCCCGGCCCGGTCGGCCTCGGTG
>NZ_LABZ01000149.1 GCF_001043955.1 Methylobacterium tarhaniae
GGGGGAGGGTGGCGAGCGTAAGCGAGTGCAGCGGGACGAAGTCGCGCCGAGAGGGGCAGCGCGACGCTGATCCAGGGAACGCCCGTCAGAATGGCTCCGCCATATCCGGAAACGTGGTTCCCCTCTCCCGTCCCACTCCGTGAGGCACCCTCCCCCATTCCCAAGTCGGGCAAGCCCGACTTGGGCGCTGAAAGGCGGAACTCGGGCAAGCCCGAGTTCCGTAGGGGGAGGGTTCAGGGCGGTGCTACTCCGCCGCGACCTTCTGCGGCTCGGCCGCCATGGCTTCGGCGCCCGAGGCGATTGCCTTCACGATGTTGTGGTAGCCGGTGCAGCGGCAGATATTGCCTTCCAGCTCGTGCCGGATGGTGTGCTCGTCGAGCGCGTTGCCCTTGCGGCGCACCAGATCCACGGCGGTCATGATCATGCCGGGCGTGCAGTAGCCGCACTGGAGGCCGTGATGCTCGCGGAAGGCCGCCTGCATCGGGTGCAGCTCGCCGCCGGAGGCCAGACCCTCGATGGTGGTGACCGACCGGCCGTTGCACTGCACCGCCAGGACGGTGCAGGCCTTGATCGCCTCGCCGTCGAGATGGACCACGCAGGCGCCGCACTGGCTGGTGTCGCAGCCGACATGCGTCCCGGTGAGGCGAAGGTTCTCGCGCAGGTACTGCACCAGCAGCGTGCGCGGATCGATGTCGGCGGTCACGGCCTTGCCGTTCACCGTCAGGCTGACAGCGCTCATGGGTGACGTCCTCCTCCTGGCCGAAAACCCGCGGGTCCTGTCTCTCGGACCCTGTCGCTCGTCGTGGCCGGGCCGGCCGTGCCTCTCTGGAATTTCTCGAATTCGAGTGTCAACCGGCCGGAAGCGCCGGTCAAGGCGCGGCGCCCCGACTTTTTGGCGCGGAAACCGGCCATTTCGGCCCGGTTTCCGGCATCTTGCTCATTCGCCTCGCAACAAGTTGATCGCGGACGATCGAAAAGGGGCTCAGGCCGCGGAGGTCTCGCCCGCGTCGCCGCCCCGGACCTCCTTGGCGAACGTATCGAAGAAGTTGTCGGCGTATTTCTTGGCGACGCCGTTGATCAGGCGGCCGCCGAGCTGGGCGAGCTTGCCGCCGACGCTGGCCTCGACGTCGTAGGTCATCTTGGTCTGCCCGCCCTCTGCGGGCTCGAGGCGCACCACCGCGCCGCCCTTGGCGAATCCCGCGACGCCGCCCTGGCCCTCGCCGGTGATGCGGTAGCCGTTCGGCGGGTCGATGTCGGTGAGCGTCACCTTGCCCTTGAAGGTGGCCTTGACCGGACCGACCGCGATCTTGGCCGAGGCCTGAAGCTCGTTATCCCCCACTTTCTCCAGGGTCTCGCAACCCGGGATGCAGCGCTTGAGCACCTCCGGGTCGTTGAGCTTCTCCCAAACGGTCTGCTGGTCGGCCGGCAGCAGCACCTCGCCGGTCATCGTCATCGCCATGGCGGCGCTCCCCCCTTCTTCGTGGACAAACGGGTGTCGCCGGGAGGGTAGCGGAGCCGTAGCGTCAGCGCCAGACGGCGTTTCGCACACCCGCCCGGCAACCCCGGATTGTCGAGTGGTGCGGTGCTTGCTAAGCCTCTCGCCAAGGGACGGTCGTGGCACCCGGACGGCGGGGCGCGGTCAGGGAGACCCGGACGACACGCCCGCGAACGGAGAACGTGACCGCATGGAGGTCTTCGCGCAGCAGCTCATCAACGGGCTGACGCTGGGGTCGATCTACGGCCTCATCGCCATCGGTTACACGATGGTGTTCGGTATCATCGGCATGATCAACTTCGCCCACGGCGACGTGTTCATGCTCTCGGCCTTCATCGCGCTGATCACCTTCCTGATCGTCACGACCTGGCTCGGCATCTCGTCGATCGCCCTGGCGCTCCTGATCGTGCTGATCTGCGCGATGCTGCTTACCGCCCTCTGGGGCTGGGCGATCGAGCGGATCGCCTACCGGCCGTTGCGCGGCTCGTTCCGCCTGGCGCCGCTGATCTCGGCGATCGGCGTCTCGATCTTCCTGTCGAACTTCGTCCAGGTGGTGCAGGGCGCCCGCAACAAGCCGACCCCGCCCATGATGCGCGACGTGATCACGCTCTGGACCGGCGAGAACGGCTACGCCGTGGCGCTCTCCTACAAGCAGATCATCATCATGCTGACCACGGTCGTGCTGCTCGCCGGGTTCTGGTACCTGGTGCAGAAGACGCCGCTCGGCCGGGCCCAGCGCGCCTGCGAGCAGGACCGCAAGATGGCCGCCCTCCTCGGCATCGACGTCGACCGCACCATCTCGCTGACCTTCGTGCTCGGCGCGGCGCTCGCGGCGGTCGCCGGCACCATGTACCTCCTCTATTACGGCGTGGTCTCGTTCGCCGACGGCTTCACGCCCGGCGTCAAGGCCTTCACGGCGGCGGTGCTCGGCGGCATCGGCAGCCTGCCCGGCGCGGTGCTCGGGGGCTTGCTCATCGGCCTCGTCGAAACCTTCTGGTCGGCGTATTTCTCCATCGAGTACAAGGACGTGGCGGCGTTCTCGATCCTCGCGATCGTGCTCATCTTCATGCCGTCCGGCATCCTCGGCCGGCCCGAGGTCGAGAAGGTCTGATGGCTCATCCGGCCAACACCCTGGCGGCACCCAACGCCGCAGACCGCGCCGCCACCGACATGGCGGCGATCGTCAAGGACGCGGCGCTCTTCGCGCTCGTCACCTTCGGCCTCTGCGTGCCGATCGTCGCCTTCCGCACCGACCTGAGCCAGACCTCCGCCCTCGACCTCGTGCCGCGCTGGGGCCTCGTCGCGATCCTGTGCGGCATCGTCTTCGTCGCCCGGCTGGCCCAACGGCTGATCCTCGCCAACCGCGATGCCCGGCGGGCGCTCACGCCCGCGCCGGCCCAGGCGACGGAGGCGGTGCATGCCGAGCCGAACGCCTCGCAGAAGCTCTCGGCTTACGCCCTGCCGGCCTTCCTCGGCGTGACCCTCGCCTTCCCGCTGCTGGCGGTGCTCGGCACCGGGGGCCTGGGGGAATCCCGCTACTGGATCGATCTCGGCATCCTGATCCTCACCTACGTGATGCTGGGCTGGGGGCTCAACATCGTGGTCGGCCTCGCGGGCCTCCTCGATCTCGGCTACGTCGCCTTCTACGCCGTCGGCGCCTATTCCTACGCGCTGCTGTCGACGGTGTTCGGCCTGTCGTTCTGGGTCTGCCTGCCGCTCGCCGGCCTGTTCGCGGGCCTGTGGGGCATGGTGCTGGGTTTCCCCGTGCTGCGCCTGCGCGGCGACTACCTCGCCATCGTGACCCTGGCCTTCGGCGAGATCATCCGCCTGGTCCTGATCAACTGGACCGACTTCTCGGGGGGCGCCGCCGGCATCTCGTCGATCCCGCGCGCCACCTTCTTCGGCATCCCGTTCACGGCGGACGAGGACGGGTTCGCGGCGATGGTCGGGCTCGATTTCAGCCCGATGCACCGGGTGATCTTCCTCTACTACCTGATCCTGGCGCTGGCGCTGATCACCAACGGCGTGACGTTGCGCCTGCGCCGCCTGCCGATCGGGCGGGCCTGGGAGGCCCTGCGTGAGGACGAGATCGCCTGCCGCTCGCTCGGCATCAACACCACCAACACCAAGCTCACGGCCTTCGCGCTCGGCGCCATGTTCGGGGGCTTCGCCGGCTCGTTCTTCGCCGTGCGCCAGGGCTTCGTCAGCCCGGAGAGCTTCAACTTCCTCGAGAGCGCGATCATCCTGGCGATCGTGGTGCTCGGCGGCATGGGCTCGCAGATCGGCGTCGCCATCGCGGCCGTCGCGATGGTCGGCGGGCCGGAGCTCTTGCGCAACCTCGGCTTCCTCAAGGCGGTGTTCGGCGATCACTTCGACCCCAGCGAGTACCGCCTGCTGCTGTTCGGCCTCGCCATGGTGATCATGATGATCTGGCGCCCCCGCGGTCTGATCTCGGAACGCGCCCCCTCGATCGTGCTCAAGGAACGCAAGCGCATCTCTGGTTCCCTCGTGAAGGAGGGCCACGGCTGATGGCCGAGTCTCTCGCCTCCCCCCGCATGGCCGATCCGGTCCTGACGGTCGATCACGTCACCATGCGCTTCGGCGGCCTCGTCGCCGTCAACGACCTGTCGTTCCGGGTCGGCCGCGGCGACATCACCGCGCTGATCGGCCCGAACGGCGCCGGCAAGACCACGGTCTTCAACTGCATCACCGGCTTCTACAAGCCGACCGAAGGCATGATGACCCTGCGCCATCGCGACGGCGCGGAGTTCCTGCTGGAGCAGCTGCCCGGCTACGCGGTGAACCGGAACGCGCGGGTCGCCCGCACCTTCCAGAACATCCGCCTGTTCACCGGCATGACCGTGCTGGAGAACCTGCTGGTGGCGCAGCACAACCCGCTGATGCTGGCCTCCGGCTTCACCATCGCGGGGTTGCTCGGCCTGCCGGCCTACCGGCGGGCCGAGAGGGCGGCTCTGGAGCGCGCCAAGGAGTGGCTGGAGCGCATCCACCTGATGGACCGCGCCGACGATCCGGCGGGCGCCCTGCCCTATGGCGACCAGCGCCGGCTCGAGATCGCCCGCGCGATGTGCACCGATCCGGTCCTGCTCTGCCTCGACGAGCCGGCCGCCGGCCTCAACCCGCGCGAATCGCTGCTGCTCAACGATCTCCTGCGGGCGATCCGCGACGACCACGACACCTCGGTCCTTCTGATCGAGCACGACATGTCGGTGGTGATGGAGATCTCCGACCACGTCGTGGTGCTCGATTACGGCACCAAGATCGCCGACGGCACACCTTCGGAGATCCAGAGCGACCAAAGCGTCATCGCCGCCTATCTCGGCGTCGAGGACGACGAGGTGGAGCAGGTCGAGGCGGAGGTGGGGGTATGAGCGTCGCCGGCATCAACGTCCTCGTGGACGAGACCCACGCCCGGGAAGCCGGCTCCCGGGCACCGCTCCTCACGGTGCGCGGGGTGAAGACCTATTACGGCAACATCATCGCGCTCAAAGGGGTCGATCTCGACGTCAACGAGGGCGAGATCGTCACGCTGATCGGCGCCAACGGCGCCGGCAAGTCGACCCTGATGATGACGATCTTCGGCTCTCCCCGGGCGCGCGAGGGGACCATCACCTATGCGGGCCGGGACATCACCAGGATGCCGACCCACGAGATCGCCCGCCTCAACCTGGCGCAATCGCCGGAGGGGCGGCGGATCTTCCCGCGCATGACCGTCTACGAGAACCTGCAGATGGGGGCGGCCGTCAATGGCGGCGCCCATTTCGAGCAGGACCTGGAGCGGGTCTGCGTGATGTTCCCGCGGCTGAAGGAGCGGCTCTACCAGCGCGGTGGCACGATGTCGGGCGGCGAGCAGCAGATGCTGGCGATCGCCCGCGCCCTGATGAGCCGGCCCCGGCTGCTGCTCCTCGACGAGCCGTCGCTCGGCCTCGCTCCGCTCATCGTCAAGCAGATCTTCTCCGCTATCAAGGAGCTCAACGAGCGCGACGGCATGACGGTCTTCCTCGTCGAGCAGAACGCGTACCATGCCCTCAAGCTGGCCCATCGCGGCTACGTCATGGTGACGGGCACGATCACGATGTCGGGCACCGGCAAGCAGCTCCTCGACGACCCGTCGGTGAAGGCCGCCTATCTCGAGGGGGGACGGCACTGATGCAGGGGATCCTCTACGAGGAGAGCACGATCTGGCTCTTCCTCCTCGTCACCGTGGTGATGGGCGGCTGGATGGCCTGGATGATCGGGCGCGGCATCGCGCTCGGCTGGAAGCCGTACTGGCAGGCGGTGCTGTCGCTGCTGCTCCTCGGCGTCGCCGTGCGCTTCATCCACCACGCCCTGTTCGAGGGCACGTTCCTGTCGCCGCACTACTACGTCGTCGATACGATCGTGCTCCTGGTCATCGGCTCGGCCGGTTACCGCGCCACCCGCGCCCGGCAGATGACGACGCAATACCGCTGGCTCTACGAGCGCAGCGGACCGCTCTCCTGGCGGCCGAAGGCGGAAGCCTGAAAGCCCCTGCCCTGCGCCGCGCCATCGGCGCAGGATGAGACGTGATCCGGGGCCTCCGCCCCGGCATAAGATCCGGGGTCCCCACGCCCCGGTCTCCCGGCCGAAAGGGCCCGCGAGCCCGACCTTTGTATCGATCCAGAGGAGTACAGAGATGAAGCGCACGCTACTGGCCGGCTTCGCCCTCGCGGCAGGCCTTGCCTGGGCCGGATCGGCGCAGGCCCAGATCAAGCTCGGCGTGGCCGGTCCGATCACCGGCGCCAACGCCGCCTTCGGTGCCCAGCTCAAGAACGGCGCCGAGCAGGCCGTCGCCGACATCAACAAGGCCGGCGGCATCAACGGCCAGAAGATCGTCCTGGTCATCGGCGACGACGCTTCCGACCCGAAGCAGGGCGTCTCGGTCGCCAACAAGTTCGCCGCCGAGGGCGTGAAGGCCGTGGTCGGCCACTTCAACTCCGGCGTCTCGATCCCGGCCTCCGACGTCTACGCCGAGTCGGGCATCGTCGAGATCACTCCGGCCTCGACCAACCCGAAATACACCGACCGCAAGCTGTGGAACACCTTCCGCACTTGCGGCCGCGACGACCAGCAGGGCGCCGTCGCCGGCGCGTGGCTCGCCGACAAGTTCAAGGGCAAGAACGTCGCCTTCGTCCACGACAAGACCCCCTACGGCCGCGGCCTCGCCGACGAGACCCTGAAGGCCCTGAAGGCCAAGGGCGGCAAGGACGTGCTGTTCGAGGGCATCAACCCGGGCGAGAAGGACTATTCCGCGCTCGTCTCGAAGCTGAAGCAGGCCAAGGCCGACGTGGTCTATTACGGCGGCCTGCACACCGAGGCCGGCCTGATCGTGCGCCAGATGCGCGACCAGGGCCTCAACGCCCCGCTGATGAGCGGCGACGGCATCACCGACAAGGAATTCGCCCAGATCGCCGGCCCGGGCGCCGACGGCACGCTGATGACCTTCTCGCCGGATGCCCGCAAGAACCCCAACGCCAAGGACGTCGTGGCGGCCTTCAAGGCCCGCAACATCGACCCCGAGGCCTATACCCTCTACTCCTACGCCGCCGTGCAGATCCTGAAGGAGGCCATGGAGGCCACCAAGTCGACCGACGGCAAGAAGGTCGCGGCCTACATGCACGAGGGCAAGCCGTTCAAGACCGTGATCGGCGACATCTCGTACGACAAGAAGGGTGACATCACCCGTCCCGACTACGTGATGTACATGTGGAAGAAGGGCGGCGACGGCCGGATCGATTACACCGGCAATGAGCTGACGCAGTAACAGGCTGGCAGCCACGCCGATAGCCCCTTGGGCCGGCCCGGCGCCCCGCGCGCCGGGCCTTTTTCCGTTGACGAAGCCGTGCGTGCGTCACCCGCGCGGCTTGCGCGTCCCTTCGCCTCACCTTACATGCACAACGAGCGTTAGAAGGCCATCAGCGCGCCCGGCACATCGGCCGAGCACCCGTACGGCCGGCCGCGTCGCGACCCAATGATGACAATGTGCTCCCGGTGGCGCCGACCGCGACGGCGACCCGGGTGGAGAGTGTGAATGGCGAAAGAAGAGTTGATGCAGTTCGACGGTCTCGTGCTCGAGATCCTGCCGGACGCGCGTTACCGCGTGCAGCTCGACCAGGGCCACGAGATCGTGGCCTACACGGCCGGCAAGATGAAGAAGAACCGCATCAAGACTCTGGCCGGCGATCGGGTCACCGTCGAGATGTCGCCCTACGACCTGGAGAAGGGCCGTCTGGTGTTCCGTCACAAGGACGAGCGCTCCTCGGGTCCGCGCCCGCCGTTCCGCGGCGGCAGCCAGTTCCGCCGGCGCTGATCCGTCCAACAAAGACTTGTGTCTGCGCGGGGCTGGGGTGAGAACCCTGGCCTTTTGCGCGTCTGAGCCCCTGATTGTCGCGAGGCCTGTCATGACCCGTCCCCTGGTGATCGCCCCCTCGATCCTCTCGGCCGACTTCTCCCGGCTCGGCGAGGAGGTTCGCGATGTGGTCGCGGCCGGGGCCGACTGGGTCCATATCGACGTGATGGACGGGCATTTCGTGCCCAACATCACCTTCGGCCCCGTCGTGGTGAAGGCGCTCCGCCCGCACACGACGGCGATCTTCGACGTCCACCTGATGATCGCGCCCGCCGATCCTTACCTGGAGGCCTTCGCCGAGGCCGGCGCCGACATCATCACGGTCCATGCCGAGGCGGGTCCCCACCTGCACCGCTCGCTCCAGACCATCCGGACGCTCGGCAAGAAGGCCGGCGTGGCGATCAATCCGGGCTCGCCGGCGAGCCTCGTCGAGCCGGTGCTCGACATGGTCGACCTCGTGCTGTGCATGACCGTCAACCCGGGCTTCGGCGGCCAGAGCTTCATCGGCTCGGTCTGCGAGACGGTGTCGCGGGTGCGCGCCATGACCGCCGGCCGCGACATCGACATCGAGGTCGATGGCGGCGTGACCCCGGAGACGGCTCCGGCGGTGGTGAAGGCGGGAGCGAACGCGCTGGTTGCCGGCTCGGCCACCTTCAAGGGCGGGCGCGAGGCCTATGCCGCCAACATCGCGGCGATCCGCCGGGCGGCGGAGGGTGCCGCGGGGCAATGGGTGTAGGATCGGCTTGCGGCCGGGGCTCTCGGCCCTGAGACAAATACCCGATTCCAGGCTTCGGACTGTCCCGCAACGATCCGGTTCGTCGCGCTCGACGCGAGGGCGGAATGTCCGCCCGGGATGATCGACCGGAGCGTCGCGTGCCTGGAAGCGGCCTTCACCGGGATCGTTCCGATCCTCGAGCGCGGCCGCATAGGCATCCCGATGATACTCGGCCGCCACCCCGGATCCTCGGATGGCGGCAGCGCACAAGATTGTTCTACGAATTCGGGAGCGCCTGAGTTTTCACACAGGCTCGACCTTTCCCTATCGCTTGGCGTGTCCGCTCTCGAAGAACCTGACCAGCACAATCCAAATGGCTGAGAGCTGCAGTGTTGAATCGAGAACCGCCTGTCCGCATTAGAGCCTGCAAAGCGGAGGCCGGTAGCGCTCACCAGCAGGGATCAGAAAATCCCGCCGAAGGCTCACAGCCGGAATCGATAAAATCTTACATTTAATGATTCATATATAATACGTCTGCTGTCAAATTGAGCTGTTGCCGATATTTACGGCTGCATGAATTCTACAATTGATTTGACTTGCAGTTAGTACGAGATAATCTAAGCTGACAATCAATCGATATGCCGAATAGCGGACGTAGAAAAATGCAGAACTCTGCGATAAGTGATACATTTTTGTTAAATGTAGTCGAAAATTCTGCACTCACTCTCAAGGATGGCGCGACGTCGAACCTTGAGTCGATCCACGCGATCGCCCATCGCATGAAGCTCCTGGCGCTCAACGCGCTCATCGAAGCCGCTCACGCGGGAGAGAAGGGCGCCGGCTTCGCGGTTGTGGCTCAGGAAGTGCGCGCCGTTTCGGCCGAAATCGAACGTTTGGCAGCCGCAGTCGGCCTCAGTCTGACCTCGGACGTTGATAAGCTCACGCAGGCCGTGAGGTCCCTCACTGAAGAGGCAAGCGCAATTCGCTGCGTTGATCTCGCCCTGAATGCCGGCGAACTGATCGACCGCAATCTTTACGAGCGCACCTGCGATGTGCGCTGGTGGGCAACAGACGCGGCGATCGTGGCCTGCGGAGCCGATCCTCGGCCGGACGCAGCGCTGCATGCCAGCGATCGTCTCGGCGTGATCCTGTCCGCCTACACCGTCTATCTCGACCTCTGGCTGTGCGACATGCAGGGCCGGGTACTCGCCAACGGCCGACCGGATACCTACCCCGACGTCGTCGGCATGAATGTCAGCGGCGAGGCTTGGTTTCGCGAGGCCGCCGTCCTCACCAGCGGCGATGCCTTCAGCGTGGCCGACATCCGCACCGAACCGCGGCTCGGGGGTGCCCAGGTGGCGACCTATTGTGCCAGCGTCCGCGCGGAGGGACGCGCGGATGGACGTCCGCTCGGCGTGCTCGCCATCCACTTCGATTGGGAGCCACAGGCCCGCGCGATCGTCGAAGGGGTGCGGCTCGGCGCGAGCGAGAGGGAGCGGACGCGTGTGATGCTGCTCGACGCCACTGACCGGGTCATTGCCTGCTCAAAGGGGCGTGGCGTGCTCAGCGAAACTTATCGGCTCCACACCGATGGCCGAAAGTACGGCCATTACCGGGACGAGCGCGGCCGGATGGTCGCCTTCCACGACACGCCGGGTTACGAGACCTACCGCGGGCTCGGCTGGCGCGGCGTCATCGAGCAGGACGACGCCGGCTGATGAAGACCGGCCAGAGTCGGCAGGGTCGCATATGGCGTGTTCGTCCGGGTGCTGGCGCGCATGCGCGCCCTTGCGCATTCCACGCGCGTCAGCGCGCACCGCTGAAAGCGCGAGCGATGTCCGCTTTCGGAAATGGCCGAACCGACCCGGATCGATCGGGTCGCGTGCAGGGCGGGACGTCCGCTTGCAGGCGTTACCGCAATGTCTGCTTCCCGACCTCGGTGTCCAACGTCGGCTTCGCCACTGCTTGGCGAACTCGGCAGACTTGCGTTGGCAGGGCGCGATGGAGCGGCTCACCCGCCGGACGGAGCTTTCCACCCGCGATCTTATCCTGAGAGCCTGATTGAACGGCGGCGTCGATCGTTCCGGCGCACACCACCCACACCGGCCGCGTCATCCTGGGGCTCGCCGACGGCGAGTCCCAGGATGACGGAGGTTTCGACACCGCTCAGCGCCCAACCACCCGCCGCGCCGCCCCCGGATGCACGCGTAGCCGCAAAGGCGCCGACGCCTCCGCCGCCAACCGCGCCGCCCGCCGGTCGAGCCGGGCTGCCGAGCGGCGCGAGACCGTCACGCCGAGCAGGGCGGCCACACCGACCAGACACGGCACCAGGACCAGGGCGTAGGTCGTCAGGCTCATCATCGCAGGTTCGTCGCCATCAGCCTCGCACCGAAGTGTAGACCAACGCCGAGCGCGAACCAAACGGCCAGCAGGATGAGGGCGGGCGTGGTGACGCGGCCCGTCGTCGCCATGGCGGCCGTCAGGGGGGCGACGATGCCCGTGATGATGAAGCCGGCCGCCCCGATATTCATCAGGTTCGCGGTCAGCTTGACCTGCTCGTTGTGGACGAGGATGTCGCGGGCGAGGAGCGCCCGTTCGCGCTCCGCCGCCTCGTCGCCGCCCTCGTCACGCTCCTCGTCCGGTTGCAGCCCGCTCGCCATCTGCGATCCGGGCCCGGGTCAGGCGCGGCCGGATTTGGGATAGCCCCGTGGCGCCATCGCCCCGGCGCCGCCGCGATGGCCGACCCACTTCGCCAGGTCCTCGCCGGCTTCCGTCCGGGTCCGCCCGGCGCTGTCGGGCCAGGTCAGGCCGTCGGCAAGGCGGAAGATCACGACGGAATCGAGGGTGGCGTCGCGGTATTTCTGCAGCCGCACGCCCTTGCCGCGGACCATCTCGGGGATCTCCGCGAGCGGGAAGACCGTCAGCAGGCGGTTGGTGCCGCAGACCGCGACGTGGTCGCCCTCCCCCACCTCGACGACGAGGCTCGCCGTCGCCGGCTCGTCGAGGCCGATCACCTGCTTGCCCTTGCGGGTATTGGCGACGAGGCCGTCCGCCGGGGTGACGAAGCCGCGCCCGTCGGTGGTGGCGAGCAGGAGCTTCACGCCGGGCTTGTGCGCCCAGACGGTGACGATCTCCGACCCCTCGTCCATGTCCACCATCAGGCGGATCGGATCGCCGAAGCCGCGCCCCCCCGGAAGCTTGGCGGCTTCCAGGGTGAAGACCTTGCCGTTCGAGGCGAGCACCAGGATCTTGGCGGTGGTCTCCGTGGGGAAGCTGACCTTGAGGGTGTCGTCGCCCTTGAACTGGATGCCTGAGAGGTCGGTGACGTGGCCCTTCAGCGCCCGGATCCAGCCCTTCTGCGAGACGATCACGGTGATCGGCTCACGCTCCACCATCGCCTCCGAGAAGTCGATGCCGGAGGTGTCGGGCGGGTTCTCGAGCGTGGTGCGCCGGCGGCCGAGCGGGGTCTCGGGGCCGTAGGTCTTGCGCACCGCCCGGATCTGGGTCGCGATCGACTTCCACTGCCTGTCGTCGGAGCCGAGCAGCCCGTCGAGGTCCGCCTTCTCCTTCGTCAGCGCCTCGTGCTCGCGCTTCAGCTCCATCTCCTCCAGCTTGCGCAAGCTGCGCAGGCGCGTGTCGAGGATGGCGTTGGCCTGCAACTCGGTCAGCTCGAAGACCCGCATCAGCTCGGCCTTCGGCTCGTCCTCCTCGCGGATGATCTGGATCACCCGGTCGAGGTCGAGATAGACGATGAGCAGGCCGCCGAGGATTTCGAGGCGCCGCTCGATCTGGGCGAGACGGTGGCGCGAGCGCCGCTGGAGCACGACCCGGCGATGGTCGAGCCATTCGCGCAAGGCTTCCGCCAGGCCGATCACCCGCGGCACCGTGCCGCCGACCAGCACGTTCATGTTGAGGGAGATGCGGCTCTCCAGCTCGGTGAGCCGGAACAAAGATTCCATCATCACGACGGGATCGACGGTGCGCGAGCGCGGCTCCAGCACCACCCGCACGTCCTCGGCCGATTCGTCGCGCACGTCGGCGAGGAGCGGCAGCTTCTTCTCCTGGAGAAGCTCGGCCATCTTCTCGATCAGCCGCGCCTTCGGCACGCCGTAGGGGATCTCGGTGACGACGACGGCCCAGGTGCCGCGGCCGAGATCCTCCTTCTGCCAGCGCGCCCGCACACGGAAGCCGCCGCGCCCGGTGCGGTAGGCCTCGGCGATCGAGGCCGCGGAATCGATCACGATGCCGCCGGTCGGGAAGTCGGGTCCCTTGACGAAGGTGGTCAGCTGCTCGGAGGTCGCGGCCGGATGGGTGATGAGGTAGAGCGCGGCCTCGCACAGCTCCGCCACGTTGTGCGGCGGGATCGAGGTCGCCATGCCGACCGCGATGCCCTGCGAGCCGTTGGCCAGCAGGTTCGGGAAGGCCGCCGGCAGGACCACCGGCTCCTCTTCCTGCCCGTCGTAGTTCGGGCGGAAATCGACCGCGTCCTCGTCCATCCCCTCGAGGAGGAGACGGGCGACCTCG
>NZ_LABZ01000015.1 GCF_001043955.1 Methylobacterium tarhaniae
GGGGGAGGGTTCATGCTCTCGGCCGTCGCTCCCGCACCGCGCAACCTGCTGGGTCGTGAACGATGGACGGCGCATCCCTGCGCAAGGCGGGACGGGCGCCCCCCCCCCGCTCAGTACGTCCAGCGCTGCGCCTTGGCGACCAGGAAGTCCCGGAACGCCTGGACGCGGGCGACCGTCCGCATCTCCTCGGCATAGACGAGATAGCTCTCGAGGTTCGGCATCTCGTAGTCGCGCAGGACCTGCACCAGCTGCTCGTTCCCGTCGGCGACGTAGTCCGGCAGGATGCCGATGCCGGCGCCGGTCTCCACCGCCAGCTGCAGGGCCGAGATGTTGTTGACCGTGAAGTGGATCGTGCGGTGCTCGCGGCCCTCGCGCCCGACGGTGGCGAGCCAGTGGGTCGCCATCAGGTAGGAGGGCTGGTCGCCGCCGAAGGAGACCAGGCGGTGCTTGTCGAGGTCGTCGATCGTCTTCGGCTCGCCGAAGCGCTTCACGTATTCGAGCGAGGCGAAGACGTGGTAGTGCACGGTGAACAGCCGGCGCTGGATCAGGTCCGGCTGGGCCGGGCGGCGCAGGCGGATCGCCACGTCGGCCTCGCGCATGGCGAGGTCGAGCTCCTCGTTGGTCAGGATCAGCTCGACGCGGACATCCGGGTGCAGGTCGAGGAACTCGGCCACCCTTTGCGACAGCCAGGCGGTGCCGAGGCCGACGGTCGTCGTCACCTTGAGGTCGCCGGACGGGCGCTCGCTGGTCTCGACGAGGCGGGCCCGGGTGGTCTCCAGCCGCATCTTCATGTCCCGGGCCGCCCGGAACAGCAGGTCGCCCTGCTCGGTCAGGATCAGCCCGCGGGCGTGGCGGTGGAACAGCGGCGCCTTCAGCTCGCGCTCCAGGGCGCTGATCTGGCGGCTGACCGCCGACTGGCTGAGCCCGATATCGTCGCCCGCCTTGGTGAAGCTGCCGGCTTCGGCGACGTTGAGGAAAATCCGGATCTTGTCCCAGTCCACGGCCGTCAACCCCTCGCCAGAGCCCCGGCCGGCTCGGATAAGCCGGTGAGTTCAGAGCGAACACCACAAGGCCGGAACCGGGGCTCATCCCCGGCCCCGGTACGTCTCGCCTACTCGGCCGCGGCCCGGCGCGGCTCTTCGCCGATCGCCAGGTTGGCCAGGTACTTCTCCGCCTCGAGGGCGGCCATGCAGCCCATGCCGGCGGCGGTGATCGCCTGCCGGTAGACGTCGTCGGTCACGTCGCCCGCCGCGAACACGCCAGGGATCGCCGTCATGGCGGTACCGGGCTGCACCTCGAGATAGCCGCCGGCCCGGAAGGGCAGCTGGCCCTCGAAGACCGCCGTCGCCGGCTGGTGGCCGATGGCGACGAACACGCCGTCGGCCTTGCGCTCGGTGATCGCGCCCGTGCGGGTGTCCCGCAGGCGGACATGGGTGACCGAGGGCGCCGGCTTGTCGCGGCCGCAGATCTCCTCGACCGCGTGGTTCCACACCACCTCGACATTCGGGTGCTTGAACAGGCGCTCCTGGAGGATGCGCTCGGCCCGGAACGTGTCGCGGCGGTGCACGACCGTGACCTTGGAGGCGAGGTTGGCGAGGTACAGGGCCTCCTCAACCGCCGTGTTGCCGCCGCCGACGACCACGACCTCCTTGTTGCGGAAGAAGAACCCGTCGCAGGTGGCGCAGGCCGAGACGCCGAAGCCCTGGAACTTCGCCTCGGAGGGCAGGCCGAGCCACTTCGCCTGGGCGCCGGTGGCGATGATCAGCGCGTCGCAGGTGAAGACCGCGCCGGAATCCGCCTCGAGCCGGAACGGCCTCTGCGCGAGATCGACCTTGGCGATGTATTCCGAGACGATCCGCGTGCCGACATGCTCGGCCTGGAGGCGCATCTGCTCCATCAGCCAGGGGCCCTGGATCGCTTCGGCGAAGCCCGGATAGTTCTCGACGTCGGTGGTGATCATCAGCTGGCCGCCGGGCTGGAAGCCCGAGATCAGCAGCGGCTCGACCATGGCGCGGGCGGCGTAGATCGCTGCGGTGTATCCGGCCGGGCCGGAACCGATGATCACGAGCTTCTCGTGCTGGGGAGCCTGCGGGGTCGTGGACATAGGGGTCTCCGGGGCTGCCGCCGGTCCGGCTCTAAGGAACCGTATGGCGGGCGAGCGCATCGCGATGCCCGATATAGGCATTCGCCACAGCCTGCGCGATCGCGAGTGTCATGTCTAAGGGCTTGGACCGCAACGCTTCAACCCGTCCGGCGAAAGGATGCACAGTTCCGTGCCGTTTCAGCGCCTCGAACAGCGTGCCGTGGCGACGGTAGAGGTTGTGGGGTTCGAACAGCAAGACCGGAGCGCCGGTGGCGCAGGCCTCGGTGACCATGTTGGCCGAATCGGCCGTCGCGACGATCGTGTCGGCCAGGGCCAGCAGGGCGAGATAGGGATTCTCGCCGCTCCCGTCCCAGAAGAAGCCGCCGCGCCGGCGGGCCAGCTCCGCGAGCGCCGCCCGCAAGCGGCCGGGCGTGCGCCGGGAGGCGGTGATCATCAGGCTCGCCTCTCCGGCCAGGCGCTCCAGCCCGGCGAGCAGGGCCTGCGCGTCCTCGTCCGAGAAGCGCCCGTGCCGGCTGTCGCCGCCGACCAGCACCGCCGCGCGAGGGGAGGGAAGGGCGGCCAGGCGCGGATCGGGGTTCGTCCGCGCGGCGGCGAGGCGGTCGGGCGAGACCGGGTGCGGGCCCGTCTCGGTCACGATCACGTTGGGGCCGCGCAGGGCGTCGTGGGCCGGCACCCAGATCAGGTCGGCCGCCCGCGGGCCGATGCGCGGATCGCGCAGGAACACCGTGAAGGTCCTGCCGCCGGAGCGGCTTTTCACCGCGCGGAGCGCCGGCACCGCCCGGCGGCCGGTGGCGATGGCGAGATCGGGGAACGGAGGCGCGAGCGCCCGCTCGCGCGGATCGGCCGGCCCGCGGGGAGCAAGCCAGGAAAAGGGCGGACGGGGCGCGACCACCCGCTCCTCCGCCGCCGCCCCGAGCGCCTCGGCGAGGCC
Source organism: Methylobacterium tarhaniae (assembly GCF_001043955.1). GTDB lineage: Bacteria > Pseudomonadota > Alphaproteobacteria > Rhizobiales > Beijerinckiaceae > Methylobacterium > Methylobacterium tarhaniae. The sequence continues at coordinate 3,036 of NZ_LABZ01000015.1, forward strand.
GCGGCAGGGTGCGAGGTCGCCGGCCTTGCCGTCGGTGATCAGCCAGGCCGTGGTGCCGGCCGGCAGGAGGGAGGAGGGCAAGGGGCTGGACGGATGGGCCACGAGCCCGCGATGCGGCGGCGGGGCAAGGTCTGTCAAGCGCGAGGCCCATCCTGCGCAAGGTCCGTCATGAGTTCGGGCCTTCACCCGATTGCGCCGCGCTCCGCCGATGCTCTACGAGGACCCGCATGGCACCCGTCGTTCGCTTCGCTCCCTCGCCCACCGGCTTCCTCCATATCGGCAATGCCCGGCCGGCCCTGTTCAACGCGCTGTTCGCCCGGCGGCAGGGCGGGCAGTTCTGGCTGCGCCTCGACGATACCGACACGGCGCGGTCGACGGCGGAGTTCGCCGCGGCGATCGGGGAGGATCTGGCCTGGCTCGGCATCGTCCCGGACGGGACCTTTCGCCAGTCGGAGCGCCTCGCGATCTACGACGCGGCGGCCGAGCGCCTCAAGGCGGCCGGCCGGCTCTACCCGGCCTACGAGACGGCGGAGGAGCTGGAGCGCCGCCGCCGGCGCCAGCTCGGCCGCGGCCTGCCGCCGGTCTACGACCGCGCCGCCCTGAAGCTGACGCAGGAGGAGCGGGCCGCCTTCGAGGCCGAGGGGCGCCGGCCGCATTGGCGCTTCCGCCTCGATCCCGGCACCGTGACCTGGGACGACCTCGTGCGCGGGCCCTGCCACGTCGAGGCCGACAGCCTGTCCGATCCGGTGCTGATCCGCGAGGACGGCAGCTACCTCTACACCCTGCCCTCGGTGGTCGACGATGCCGAGACCGGCGTGACCCACGTGATCCGGGGCGAGGACCACGTGACCAACACGGCGGTCCAGATCCAGATCTTGACCGCCCTCGGCGCGACCGTGCCGGTCTTCGCGCACCACAACCTGCTCACCACGGCGAGCGGCGAGGGGCTGTCGAAGCGCCTCGGCCACCTCTCCCTGCGGGGCCTGCGCGAGTCCGGCTACGAGCCGATGGCCGTCGCGGCGCTCGCGGTGCTGACCGGATCGGCCGAGGCGGTGCGGCCGGTCTCCGACCTCGACGAGCTGGCCTCGCTGATCGACCTCGCCCACGTCTCGCGGGCGCCGGCGAAGTTCGACGAGCACGAGCTCGACGGGCTCAACGCCCGGGTCGTGCATGGCTTGCCGTACGCGGCGGTGGCCGGGCGCCTCGCCGCCCTCGGCGTCGCGCCGGAGCGGGCGCAAGCCTTCTGGGATGTGGTGCGGGCGAACCTGACCCGGGTGTCGGACGCCGCCGAGTGGTGGCGGGTGGTGCAGGGCCCGGTGACGCCGGTGACCGGCGAAACGCCGGATCTGCTGGCCGTCGCCCGCGACGCGCTGCCGCCGGAGCCGTGGGACGCCACCACCTGGAAACGGGTGACGGAGACGGTGCGCAATGCGACGGGCCTCAAGGGCAAGGCCTTGTTCCTGCCCCTGCGCCTCGCACTCACCGGCCTCGACCACGGCCCGGACCTCGCCGGCCTGCTGCCGCTGATCGGGCGGGAGAAGGCGATGGCGCGGTTGAAGGGGGAGGCGGCTTGAGCCCGGGGCTCCGGCGCAAGTCTTCTGCGTGATCCCGTCATCTGCGGGATCCCGCCGGCCGACCTTGCACAGTCCATCGTCATTCCGGGGCCGCGGAGCGGAGCCCGGAATGGCCAAGAGGGTGTCGGCCGCGCCGCGTCAGCTTTTTCTCCGGCGACCTACCCCTCCACCGGCCACGGCCGAAGCGCCGGCCGGATCCGCTCGAACGCCCGTGCCAGGCGCAGCACCCCGACATCGTCGAAGCGCCGCCCGGCGATCTGCAGGCCGACCGGCAGCCCGTCCGGCGTGAAACCCGCCGGGACCGAGATCGCCGGCTGTTCCGACATGTTGAACGGCACCGTGTAGGCGATGTGGGCCATCGCCCGGGCCGGGTCGTTGGTCGGCGAGGCGTGCTCGGCCGGAAAGGGCGGGTTGGGCGAGACCGGGCCGATCAGGAAGTCGTACGGCCGGATCGCCGTCAGCGCCGCGTCGCGCATCGCCGCCATCTGGCTCATGCCGTGGAAGACCATCGCGCCGCTCAAGGAACGCCCGCCCGCGGCCCAGTCGCGGATGAAGGGCAGCACCCGGGCGCGGCGCGCCTCGTCCAGGGCTTCGATGTCGAGGGAGGCGCGCTGGCGCCAGAACAGGTCGAGCCCGTCGAGCATGGCCTGTGTCAGGAAGGGCGGCACCGGCTCGACGATCGCGCCGGCCTCGCCGAGGAGGCGTGCCGCCGCCTCGATCACTGCACGGTTGGCCGGATCGAGCGGGAGGCCGGCCCCGGCCTCCATCACCAGGCCGAGCCGCAGGCCCTCCACATCGAGCCCGTCGAGGTCGAGCCAGGACAGGTCCGCCGGGGGCAGGGCGGTGGGGTCGCGCGCGTCCGGGCGGCTCAAGGTCCGCATCATCAGGGCCGCGTCGGCGACGCTGCGGGTGAGCGGCCCGGCGCAGCGGCCGTAATAGGGCGGATCGAGCGGCACCCGGCCGTAGCTGGGCTTGAGGCCCACGACCCCGCACCACGCGGCGGGCAGCCGGATCGAGCCGCCGATATCGGTGCCGAGATGCAGCGGGCCGTAGCCCGCAGCCGTGGCCGCACCCGCGCCGGCCGAGGAGCCGCCCGGGCCCTTGGTCAGGTCCCAGGGGTTGCGGGTGAGGGGATGGAAGCTCGACAGCCCCGAGGACAGCATGCCGTAATCCGGCATGGTCGTATGGGCGAGGATCACCGCGCCGTCCTCGCGCAGGCGGGCGGTGGCCGGCGCGTCGCCCGCGCTCGGGGGTGCGTCGTCCCGGGCGGCCGTGCCGAGGGGCATCGGCACGCCCTTCGTCGCGATGTTCTCCTTGATGGTGACCGGCACCCCGTCGAGGGGCAGGGCCTCACCGCGCATCCATCGCGCCTCCGAGACGCGGGCCGCCGCCAGCGCCTTGTCCGGCACGAAGGCGTAGAGCGCATGCAGGCGCGGCTCGGCGGCCTCGGCCCGGGCGATCACGGCCTGCGTCACCGCGACCGGCGAGAGGGCGCGACTCGCATAGAGGCGCAGAAGCTCGGTGGCCGGCAGGTCGGCGGGGTTCGCGGCGGAGGAGCGAGGTGCCGGGGGCTCGGGCGCCATCGCGTCAGCGCGCCTCGGACGCCTTGTCGGGTCGTCCGGCCAGGGCGACGTAGAAGCCGAGCCCGTCCTGGGACGGCAGGGTCTGGAGGCGATCGATCCAGCCGCGGCGCTTGGCGTCGAGGAGCAGGCGGCCGATCGGCTGGAACAGGGTCTCGCCGCCGCCGGGCACCGGCCCGTCGAGGCGCACCGCCACCGCCTTGCCCTTGGCGAAGCGGCTGCGCTCCAGCATGTCGGTGAGCGAGGCCTCGGCCTGGGGGCGAGGCGCACCGCGCAGGTCGAGCACCGATTCGGCGTCGGTCACCCCGAGGGTGCCGCGCAGCTTGTTGGCGTAGAATTCGTCGAAATGGGGCAAGGGCGGCTCGGGCGTCAGAGGGGGATGCCGTTATACAGGGCGGCGACGGGGATCTCCCCGCCGAGATCGGGCAGCGGGATCGTGGCGTCGCGGCCGAGGACGCGCAGCGACCAGTCCGGGCCGTTCCCACGTGACCAGACCTCTACCCGGGGCTCATCCTGATAGACGATCAGGTAGGCGCGCAGGGTCTGGAGGCCCTGGTAGAACTCGGCCTTGCGGCCCCGGTCGTTGTTCATGGTCGAGGGCGACAGTACCTCGGCGACGATCAGCGGATCTCGGGCGTAGCCATCAGGAAGAAGTGGGCCGCAGCGGACGATGATGTCCGGGATCGGCGCGAAGTCGTCGACGAAGTCGTTGCGCACGGCCATCCCGGCCAAGGCTCGACAGCCTAGCTTATCGGCCAGCGCCCCCAGCTGGCGCCCCAGATTCATGGAGATCTGGTTATGGCGCTCGCTGGCCGGCGCCATCAGCACCGCCTCGCCGTCGAGAAGCTCCCAGCGCTCCTCGTCCGGGCGGTCGCGGATCATTTCGATGAAGTCGGCGACCCGCATCCGCGGGGCGCGCCTGAGCGCGAGCGACATGACGGCTCCCTGTCACCGCCACGATGGTAGCACCGGGCGGAGACGGGCGACAGCCTGCGGCGGCGAGGCACCGCGCCCGAACAAGGGGCGCGATGCCGCGTCGGTGGGCGTTTTAAGCGCAGTGCACCAGCACGTTGCGGAACTGCCAGGGATCGCTCTCGTCGATGTCCTCCGGGAAGAGGCCCGGGCGGCCCGAGAGCGGCGTCCAGTCGGTGTAGACCCCGACCACGGGACCGAGATACGGCGTCTGCACCTCGAGGCAGCGGCGGAAATCGACCTCGTCGGCCTCGACGATGCCGGCCTCGGGGTTCTCCAGCGCCCAGACCATGCCGGCGAGCACGGCGGAGGTCACCTGGAGGCCGGTGGCGTTCTGGTAGGGGGCGATTGCCCGGGTCTCCTCGATGGAGAGCTGCGAGCCGTACCAGTAGGCGTTCTTGCCGTGGCCGTAGAGCAGCACGCCGAGTTCGTCGATGCCGTCGACGATCTCGTTCTCGTCGAGGATGTGCTGCTTCTCCTGTACCTTGCCGGCCTGGCCCCACATCTCGTGCAGCGACAGCACCGCCTCGTTGCAGGGATGGTAGGCGTAGTGGCAGGTCGGCCGGTAGACCGCCTTACCGTCCTGGCGCACCGTGTAGTAGTCGGCGATCGAGATCGCCTCGTTGTGGGTGACGAGGAAGCCGAACTGCGCCTGGGCAGTCGGGGTCCAGGAGCGCACCCGGGTATCCGCGCCGGGCTGGAGCAGGTAGATCGCCGGGGCGTCGTTCGGCAGGGTGCGGCCGTTCTCCGGCATCCAGGTCTCGTGGGTGCCCCAGCCCAGCTCCGCCGGCTGGTTGCCCTCGGAGACGAAGCCCTCGACCGACCAGGTGTTGACGAAGACGCCCTGCGGCTTCTCCGACTTGGCGCGCTGGGTGTCGCGCTCGGCGATGTGGATGCCCTTCACGCCGGTTTCGCGCATCAGCGCGGCCCATTCCTCGCGGGTCTTCGGCTCGGGGGTCTGCAGGCCGAGATCGGCCGCGACGTTGAGGAGCGCCTGCTTGACGAACCACGACACCATGCCGGGATTGGCGCCGCAGCAGGACACCGCGGTCGGGCCGCCGGGCTTGCGGCGGCGGGCATCGAGCACCTGCTCGCGCAAAGCGTAGTTGGTGCGGTCGGCGGGGCCGGCATTCTTGTCGAAGTAGAAGCCCGGCCACGGCTCGGCGACGGTGTCGATGTAGAGCGCGCCGATCTCGCGGCACAGCTCCATGATGTCCCGCGACGAGGTGTCGACCGAGAGGTTGACGCAGAAACCCTGGCCGCCGCCCTCGGTGAGGAGCGGGGTGAGCACTTCCCGGTAGTTGTCCTTGGTCAGCGCCACCTGCTCGAAGCGCAGGCCGTGCTTGTCGGCGAGCGCCTTGTGGGCGTCCGACGGCTCCACCACCGTGAACCGGGCCTTGTCGTAGGTGAAGTGGCGCTCGATCAGGGGCAGGGTGCCCCGGCCGATCGAGCCGAAGCCGATCATCACGATGGGGCCGCTGATGCGGCCGTGGACGGGCCAGTCGGTCATGGCGCTCAAGGTCTCCGGGTTGTGGTTGGCGGTGTGCCCGCCCGCGGGGAAATCCCCTCAGTCGGTCGGCTCGCCTAGCAGGCCAGCATGACGCGCGGGCGACGGGGCACGCGACGGCTGATTGACGCGTCGGGTCCCCGGGGTCAACCCCGGTCAACCCGTTGGTCAGCAACGCGCAAGCGTAACCGCCGGGTTAACGCCGCCGCCGGATTCGGCATGCCGGATTCGCATGGGCCCGCTGCAACCGCCGCGCTTGTGTGCAGCGCGGCAGCATCCATATTGCGTTGCAACAAGAACATCGGAAACGCCCGCGCGCACTCTCAGGAGATCCTCATGCTCGCGGTCATCACCCACTCTCTCATCTCCCCGGTCGAGGAGCGCTCCGACATGGAGCCCGGCATCCTCACCCTCGTCAGCCGCATCGTCCACGCGGTCCACGCCGCCAATCAGCGCCGCCTGGAGCGCCAGATCGGCGAGTACGTCGAGACCAACGGCGGCCGGATCACCGACGATCTCGAGCGCCGGATCGGCCAGTACTTCTGCTGATCGCGCCGCCCCGGTCCGCCGGGGCGAGGCCGACGATGCTTCCATCAAGCAGGCGCCAGGGGCGGTGAACGCCCCTCAGGCGCCTTCTTGGTGTTTGGGGCAATGCTTCGGTGCAGGGCGCATCGGCCGTATCGCATCAGCGATGGTGCGCCCGGACGCTCGACAGGAAATCGGCGATTTCGTCCCCACTTCTGAGGCGCGTGATCGTGCTTGCCGCGCTGCAATGGGCAAACTCCGCCTCGATTCGCGCACGCTGCTGGGCGTCGAACTGCCAAGCGTCCCGTACGAGTTCGACCGCGTTCTTCACGTTCCCTTGGCGACATCCTGCCGGCAGGTCGGGCCTGTCCGTGGTTCGCATGCTTAGCCGAGCGACGCGCAGGGCACAGATCAGGCGTGGAATATCGAGCCAGACAGTCAGCTCGGCGCGCGGCATGCGGAGTGCGAACGTCTGCGAGGGGTAGTTGCCCTCGCAAATCCACGCATCTCCGCGCACCGCCTGCTCGACGCGCTGTCGGAAGACCGCTTTGTCGGCCTTCTTCCATCCCGGCCCCCAGAACAGCTGGTCTAGATGGATGATCGGTAGATGCAACACTTCGCCGAGCCTGCGGGCGAGAGTGGATTTTCCACTCCCGGCACTGCCGAGAATGTTGATCCGCCTCACCTCAATCCCCGACCACCGCCAGATCGTCCCGGTGCACCATCGCGGCCCGGCCCGGATAGCCCAGCACCGCCTCGATCTCTCGGCTCGACCGCCCGACGATCCGCGCCGCATCCTCGCTGTCATAGGCGACGAGGCCGCGATGGTGCACCGGGA
>NZ_LABZ01000150.1 GCF_001043955.1 Methylobacterium tarhaniae
GTGCTGGCCACCCTCCACCTGCCCCCGTCCTGGTACCCGCCGGACGCGCTGCACCCGCGGCGGCCGGGCACCTGGCTCCACGGCGTCTCGGCGGCGCAGGCCCGGGCCTGCCCGCCCGATCCCGCTTTGCTGCCGCCGATCCCGAACGGCGTCCCGGTGGAGGCCCTGGGCCGGGCGCGGCATGCCAGGCGCGGCTTTGCCCTGGCGCTCGGCCGGATCTGCCCGGAAAAGGGGCTCCACCACGCGCTCGCCGCGGCGCATCGCGGCGGCTTCCCGCTCCTGATCGGCGGCCAGGCCTACGATTACCCCGCCCACCAGGCCTATTTCCGCGACGAGATCGCCCCGCGCCTCGACCGGCACCGGCGCTTCCTCGGCCCCTTGGACTTCGCCCGCAAGCGCCGCCTCCTCGCGGCCGCCCGCTGCCTGATCGTGCCGAGCATGGCGCCGGAAACCAGCTCCCTCGTCGCCATGGAGGCGATGGCCTGCGGCACCCCGGTGGTCGCGTTCCCGAGCGGCGCCCTGCCGGAGATCGTCGAGCCGGGCCGCACCGGCTTCCTGGTCGAGGACGAGGCCGGGATCGCCGAGGCGGTGGCGGCCGCCGCCTCCCTCGACCCGCAGGCCTGCCGGGACGCGGCGCGGGACCGCTTCTCGGATACCCGCATGGCCTCGGCCTATCTCGCGCGCTACCGCGAGATCCTGGCCGGGATCCCCGACCGGCGAGGCTGACCTCAGGCGATGGTCGGCACGATGCCGCCCTCGACCCGGAGGCTCGCCCCGTTGGTCGCCGCCGCGAGGGGGCTCGCGAGATAGGCCACCAGCCCGGCGATCTCCTCCGGCTCGATCATCCGGGCGAGAAGCGAGAGCGGGCGGTGGACCCGGAAGAACTCCGCTTCGAGCGCGGAGGCGGGCGCGGTCGGGTCCGAGGCGACGCTCTTGAGGAAGTCGACGATGCCCTCCGAGCGGGTCGGGCCGGGCAGCACGGAATTTACCGTCACGCCGGTGCCGCGGGTGCGCTGGGCCAGGCCGCGGGCGATGGTGAGCTGCGCCGTCTTCGACACCGCGTAGTGCAGCATGTCGGGCGGCGGCACGAGGCCGGACTCGCTCGACACGAACACGATCCGCCCGGATTTCCGCGCCAGCATGCCGGGGAAATAGGCCTGGGCCAGCCGCGCGCCCGAGACCACGTTGACCTCGAACAGGCGGTGCCAATCCGCGTCGGTGATCTCCTCGAACGCCTTCGATTCGTAGATGCCGAGGTTGTTGACCAGGATGTCGACCGCCGGCAGGGCCGCGACCAGCGCCGCCGCCCCCTCCGCCGTCGCCGGATCGGCCAGGATCGTGCGGGGCGTCCGCGCACCCGGCTCGGCCGCGACCGCCGCTGCCGCGGCGTCGAGCTTGCCCTGGTTGCGGCCCGGCAGAACCACCTCGGCGCCCTCCGCCGCGAGGCGGCGGGCGATGGAAAGGCCGATGCCGGCGGTGGCGCCGGTGACGAGGGCGGTCTTGCCGCCGAGCTTGAGGTCCATGGCTCCGGTCTCCGCTGAGGATGAGCCAGGAGATGACGACGCCGGCGATTGATGACCAGCGCGCGGGCCGGCACGATGATCGTGCATCGGACGCAACAATGGGCGGCCCATGGACAACCGGCTGGGCGAGATGGAGGCCTTCGTGCAGGTGGCGCGCCGAGGCAGCTTCGCGGCCGCCGCCAAGGCGTTGCGGCGTACGCCCTCGGCGGTGAGCCGGGCGGTGGCGCGGCTCGAGGCGCGCCTCGGCGTCGGCCTGATCCGGCGCACCACGCGGGCGATGACCCTGACGCCGGAGGGCGAGCTGTATCTCGCCCGTGCGAGCGAGCTGATCGCCGAGTTCGACGCCATCGAGGACGGATTCGGCCGCGACGCCGCCCAGCCGAGCGGGCTCTTACGGGTCAACGCCTCGGTGCCGTTCGGCACGAAGGTGATCCTGCCGGTGCTGCCGCGCTTCCTCGGCGAGCAGCCGCGGATGCGGGTCGACCTCGCGCTCACCGACGACGTGGTCGACCTCGTCGAGGCGAGGGCCGACGTGGCGATCCGCATCGGCCCGTTGCGCGACACGCGCCTGCGGGCGAAGCGTCTCGGCCGCAGCCGCCTCGCGGTGGTGGCGGCCCCGTCCTATCTCGACCGGCACGGCGCACCGGCCCATCCGGACGCGCTTCCCGGGCACAACTGCCTCACCTTCAGCTTCCGCCGCTCCCTCGACACCTGGCCGTTCCTGATCGACGGGGCGGTGTCGCAGCGGCCGGTGCACGGCAACTTCTTCGGCAATTCCGGCGAGGTGGTGCGGATGATGGCGCTCGGCGGCGCCGGGCTGGCGCGGCTCGCCCGCTTCCATGTCGACGAGGACATCGCGGCCGGCCGCCTCGTGCCGGTGCTGGAGGCGTTCAGCCCCGGCGACGCAGAGGACATCCACGCCCTCTATGCCGGGCACGAGCGGCTGTCCTCGCGCATCCGCTGCTTCGTCGATTTCCTCGCCGCCCATGCGGTCCTTCGGGCGTAAGGCGGCTCAGCCGTTCCACGCCGCCGCCTGCGCGGTGATCCACTCGCGGAAGCGCGCCACCTTCGGGGCGTCGGTCTCGGTCGGCGTGACCAGGAAGAAGCTGTAGGGGCTCGCCACCTCGTCGGGGAAGGGGCGCAGCAATCCGGTTCCGGCCTGGCCGGCGCCGGAGACGAGGTCGCCCCCGAGCACCCGGGTCGCGAGGCCGACCCCGCCACCGGCGGTGGCGACCTGCAGCACCATGAAGGTGTGGGTGAAGCGCGGGCCCCGCGACGCATCGACCCCGGCGACGCCCGCCGCCGCGAGCCATTGCGGCCAGCCCACCGCCTCGAGGTCGATCGGGTCGTCGTCGTGGAGGAGCGTGTGGCGGGCGAGGTCCTGGGCCGAGCGCAAGGGCGGATCGCCGTCGCGAAGCGCCGGGCTGCAGACCGGGAAGACGACGTCGTGCATCAGGAGGTCGGAGCGCAGGCCCGGATAGCGCCCGCGCCCGTGCCGGATCGCCAGGTCCGCGTCGTCGCGGGCGAAATCCACCAGGCGGTTGTTGGCGACGACCCGCACGTCGAGATCGGGATGCTGCGCGCGAAAGCTCCCGATGCGCGGGATCAGCCACAGGCTGGCGAAGGAATGGGTGGTGCTCACCGTCAGCACGTGGTCCTGGCCCTGGCGCCGCAGCCGGGCGGTCGCCTCGGCGAGCCCGTCCAGCAGCTCGCCGGCGGCGGTCGCGAAGCGCTGGCCCGCCGGGGTCAGGACGACGCCCCGGCTCGGCAGGCGGCGGAACAGGGCGGTGCCGAACCAGCCCTCCAGGATCTTCACCTGCTGCGCCACGGCGCCGGCGCTGACCCCCAGCTCGTCCCCGGCCTCGTGGAAGGTGGCGTGGCGCGAGGCGGCTTCGAAGGCCCGCACGGCGTTCAGCGGCGGCAGGCGGCGGCGGGAACCCCGGTCGATGGCCATGGCTGATCCAAGTTGGGTGTGACCCAGATTTTCTACGGTAGCGGACGAGTCGATCTGGTTTGATCGCCGGCTGCCCGAAAGGCAATGTCCCTTCACCCAATCTGCTGCCCGACCCGGAGAGAGCCATGACGAGTCTCGTCGCTGGCCGAGGAAACCTGTGCCTCGTTCCCGCCATCCGCCTCGCGCCCCCGCGCCGGCGCCAGCCCGTCTCGCTCCTCGAGCGGCTCGAATTGTGGGCCGACCGCCGGCGCGAGCGCCGCGCCCTGCTGCGCTGCCCCGACAATTTGCTCAAGGATGTCGGCCTGTCGCGGGCCGATGCGGTGCGCGAGGCGGACAAGCCGTTCTGGCGGGACTGATCTCCCGGAATTGCACCGCAAGGATCGGGATGCCGCCGGGGGCTCCCTTGCGTCATGGTGCGGCACCCGCCCCGGAGAGCCCGATTGCGATGCAGCCTCCTGCCAACCGTCCCATGACCCCGTCCGAATGGGCCCTGCTCCTCGGCCTCTCGGTCCTGTGGGGCGGCTCGTTCTTCTTCGTCGGCGTCGCCCTCCACGCGCTGCCGCCGCTCACCCTGGTGAGCCTGCGCGTCGGCCTCGCGGCCGTGATCCTCGCCCTGGTGCTCCGCGTGCGCGGCCTCCCGATGCCGCGGGGCGCCTCGGTCTGGCTCGCCTTCCTGGGCGCGGCCTTCCTCAACAACGCGGTCCCGTTCTGCCTCATCGCCTGGGGACAGACCCACATCGCCTCCGGCCTCGCGGCGATCCTCAACGCCACCACGCCGCTCTTCGGGGTGCTGGTGGCGCACGTGCTCACCGACGACGAGCGACTGACGGGACACCGTCTCGCCGGCGTGCTGGCCGGCCTTTCGGGCGTCGCCGTGATGGTCGGGCCCTCGGTCCTCGCTGGGCTCGGGGGCGAGGCGCTGGCGCAGGGCGCGGTGCTCCTCGCCGCGCTCTCCTACGCCTTCGCGGGAATCTACGGGCGCCGGTTCAAGCGCATGGGCGTCCCGCCGCTCTCGGCGGCTGCCGGCCAGGTCACCGCCGCGACCGTCCTGCTCCTGCCGGTCGCCCTCGCGGTCGACCGGCCCTGGACGCTGGCACCGCCGCCCGTCACGGCGATCGCCGCGGTGCTCGGCCTCGCGGCGCTCTCGACGGCGCTCGCCTACGTGATCTTCTTCCGCCTGCTGGCGAGCGCCGGGGCGACGAACCTGATGCTCGTCACCTTCCTGATCCCGGTCTCGGCGCTGCTCCTCGGCGCCCTGGTGCTGGGTGAGCCGGTGGTGCCGCGCCAACTCCTCGGCATGGCGCTGATCGGGGCCGGGCTGGTGGCGATCGACGGGCGGTTGCTGCGGCGGCGCGCGCCCGCGGCGGCGGCGTAGCCGCCGCGGACTGGGTTGGTCAGGCGGCGGATTTGCCCTGCATCGCGGCGTAGCTCGTCATCAGGTTGCGGTAATCCGGGATGTGGTCGCCGAGCAGCGTCGCCAGCCCCTCGACGTCCCGGCGCCAGTCACGGTGCAGCTCGCAGGCGACCGCGAACCAGTTCACCAGCTGCACGCCCGCCGCCGACATCCGGTTCCAGGCCCCGTCGCGCACCACCGGGTTGAAGGTGCCCGACGCGTCCGTGACGGCGAAGACCTCGTAGCCTTCGGCGATGGCCGACAAGGCCACGAAGGCGACGCAGACCTCGGTGACGACGCCCGCGATGACCAGCTGCTTGCGCCCCGTGGCCTTCACGGCGGCGACGAAATCGGGGTTGTCCCAGGCATTGATCTGGCCCGGCCGGGCGATGAAGGGCGCATCCGGGAACTTGGCCTTCAGCTCGGGCATGATCGGCCCGTTCGGCCCCTCCTCGAAGCTGGTGGTGAGGATGGTCGGCAGCTGGAAGTAGGCGGCGAGGTCGGCCACCGCCAGCACATTGTTCTTGAAGCGATCCGGATCGAAGTCCCGCACCAGCGACATCAGGCCGGCCTGGTGATCGACCAGCAGGACGACGGCCTGGTCGAGGTCGAGGCGGGTATACGGCTTGGTCATCGTCGTCTCCATCGTGGCGGCCGGTGCGGCGCGGTATCGATGGGGGGAGTATGTCCAGGACGTTTCTGCTTGAAAATAGAAACGATAGAAACCGATCGTTTCCGAACTATCGCTCATGGATCCGGATGATGACGTCCGACCGGATCTGACGGCGCTCTCGTCGCCAAGCCGTCCCCTGCGACGGGTGCCTCCGTCCGCCGCAGGAGACGGGAGATGCGTCAGGCCATGACGGGCACGTGCACGTCGATGACGGTGCCCGGCCGGTCGGGGGCGAAACGGCCGTCATAGAGTTCGAAATCCGGGCTGTCGGCCAAAGCCAGCCCCGAGGCCGGGACGAGCTCGCCCCAGATCGTCGCCATGGCGCTCTTCATCTGCGGGTGCAGCGCCGTCCCGTCCAGGGTCACCCGGAAGACCGCGTAGGTCGCCGCCGGGATCGTCTTCCGGACGAAGCCGGCAGGCAGGCTCCCCTCCGGCCGCACGCCGACGCCGGCCATGTAGTCGAAGCTGCCCTCTTCTTTGTCGGCGCTCCAGACGACGCCGTAGGTGGTCCATCTCGGGACTTGGCCGTCGACGAACGGCAGGGCGCGGATCAGGCTGGACCAGAGGTCCGGGATGGCGGACGTGGTCGCCTGGTCGAAGCGCCGGGCCGGGCCGGCAACCGTGAAGGCGTCGAGGGTCACGAGGTCGGGCTGGCGGGCGACGGCGCGGGAGGTCTCGGCGAGGGGCGGCATCGAACAATCTCCTTCGGGTGGGAGGGGCGAGAGGCCGCGGCGGACGCGGCCGGGGGTGACGCCGAAGCGGCGCCCGAACGCGCGGGTGAAGGCTTCCTGGGATTCGAAGCCGGATTCGAAGGCGAGATCGACGAGCTTCAGGTCGGGCTCCGCGACGAGGCGGCGCGCCGCCCGCACGAGGCGGCGCCCGCGAACATGCGCCATCGGCCCCTGCCCCATCCGGGCGGTGAACAGGCGCGAGAAGTGGTGGGGCGACAGACCGGCGCGGTCGGCGAGGCGGGCCAGCGTCAAGGTCTCGTCGAGCCGCGTCTCGATCCAGGCGAGGATGTCGGCGATGCGGTCGGAGGCGGGCGGTCGATCCATGCCGTCATCATGACGGACGGAGAGCGGGGGCGTCCTGACCGGTCTTGCTGTGGGGAATAGCGGTTGGAGGAATGCTCGCTTCTCCCAACCGTCCTGGCGCCCTCCGCGTCATTCCGGGGCCGCGTAGCGGAGACCGGAATCCAGAACCGCAGATGGTCAAGGATGAAGCGGAGGGCGTTCCGCTCTGTTCTGTTTCACCTGAGTGTCTGGATTGCGCTACGCGCCCCTTCGGGTCCGGGCTCCGCTTGCGCGGCCCCGGAATGACATGGAGGATCTCAACAGCATCGAGAGAAAAACGGTCAGATCCACCGCTTGCGCCGCTTGAAGCTCTTCAGGTTGCGAAAACTCTTGCGCTGGTCGCCGGCGCCGCCGAGGTAGAATTCCTTCACGTCCTCGTTGCTGCGCAGCTCCTCGACGGTGCCGTCGAGCACCACCTTGCCCTGCTCCATGATGTAGCCGCGATCCGCCACCGAGAGAGCGGCGCGGGCATTCTGCTCGACGAGCAGGATGGTGACGCCGAGATCCTGGTTGATCTGGCGGATGATGCCGAACACCTCCTTCACCAGGAGCGGGGACAGGCCCATCGAGGGCTCGTCCATCAGGATCAGGCGGGGGCGGGCCATCAGCGCGCGGCCGATCGCCAGCATCTGCTGCTCGCCGCCCGAGAGGTAGCCCGCGGCGCCGGTGCGCTCCTTCAGGCGCGGGAAATAGGTCAGCACCCGTTCCAGGTCCTGGCCGATCTCGCGGTCGCGGCGCGAGAAGGCGCCGAGGCGCAAGTTTTCCATGGGCGTCATGTCGGCGACGATGCGGCGGCCCTCCATCACCTGGAAGATGCCGCGGCGCACGATCTTGTCCGGCTCGATGCCGTCGATCCGGGCGCCGTCGAACACGATCTCGCCGCGGGTGACCTCGCCGTCCTCCGAGCGCAGCAGGCCTGAGATGGCCTTGAGCGTCGTCGACTTCCCGGCGCCGTTGGCGCCGAGCAACGCCGTGATCGAGCCTGCCGGCACGTCGAGGCTCAGGCCGCGCAGGACGAGGATCACGTCGTCGTAGACGACCTCGACGTTGCGCAAGCTGAGGAGGGGGGCCGGCGCGGCGTCTTGGGTCGGGCGATCGAGGGTCATGACCTGCGACATCCGGCGGCTCCAGTGGTGAGATGCGACGATCGAAACCTCCCCCCGCGGACCTCGGGCTTGCCCGAGGTCCGCATCCACGTGCGCAAGTCGGGCATGCCCGACTTAAGACGGGGGGAGGGTGGCCTACGGAGTAGGCCCGGAGAAGGACAGCGCGACGCCAATCCAGGGGGCGCCCATCACAACGGTTCCGCCTCATCCGGAAGCGTGGTTCCCCTCTCCCGCCCCGCATCCGCGGGGCACCCTCCCCCGCAGAGGGGGGAGGG
>NZ_LABZ01000151.1 GCF_001043955.1 Methylobacterium tarhaniae
CGCCAGGGCCTCGTTGAGGAAGGCCTGGAGCTGGTCGAGGTGCTTCGACATCAGGCCGACGGCGGTCGAGGCCGAGGCCGGGCGGCCGACGTAGCGCGGGCGCTTCGAGACGGAGCCGGCCTGGTTGAGGACCC
This sequence comes from Methylobacterium tarhaniae, assembly GCF_001043955.1. Classification (GTDB taxonomy): domain Bacteria; phylum Pseudomonadota; class Alphaproteobacteria; order Rhizobiales; family Beijerinckiaceae; genus Methylobacterium; species Methylobacterium tarhaniae. The sequence goes on from NZ_LABZ01000151.1 coordinate 135, forward strand.
ATTCCAGGTAGGGCTCGACGAAGGCCCACGAGCCCATGTTCTTGGGCTCCTCCTGGCACCACACCACCTCGGCGTTGCGGAACCGGGAGATCTCGGTGGCCAGCGACTTCAGCGGGAACGGGTAGAGCTGCTCGACGCGCATCAGGTACACGTCGGAGATGCCGCGCTTCTCGCGCTCCTCGTAGAGGTCGTAATAGACCTTGCCCGAGCAGAGCACGACGCGCCGGACCTTGTCGTCCTTGGCCAGCTTCACGCCGTCCTGCGCCTTCTCGGCGTCGTCCCACAGCACCCGGTGGAAGGTCGAGCCCTCGGCGATGTCCGAGAGGGCCGAGACCGCCCGCTTGTGGCGCAGCAGCGACTTCGGGGTCATCAGCACCAGCGGCTTGCGGAAGTCACGCTTCAGCTGGCGGCGCAGGATGTGGAAGTAGTTCGAGGGCGTCGTGCAGTTGGCGACCTGCATGTTGTCCTCGGCGCACATCTGGAGGTAGCGCTCCAGGCGCGCGGAGGAATGCTCCGGCCCCTGGCCCTCGTAGCCGTGCGGCAGCAGCATCACCAGGCCCGACATGCGCAACCACTTGCGCTCGCCGGACGAGATGAACTGGTCGACCACGACCTGCGCACCGTTGGCGAAATCGCCGAACTGCGCCTCCCACAGGACCAGGGAGTTCGGCTCGGCCAGCGAGTAGCCGTACTCGAAGCCGAGCACCGCCTCCTCCGAGAGCATCGAGTTGATGACCTCGTAGCGGCTCTGGCCGTCCTTGATGTGGTTGAGGGGCGTGTAGCGCTCCTCGTTCTCCTGGTCGATCACCACCGAGTGGCGCTGCGAGAAGGTGCCGCGCTCGACGTCCTGGCCCGACAGGCGGACCCGGTGGCCTTCGGTGAGGAGCGAGCCGAAGGCGAGCGCCTCGGCGGTCGCCCAGTCCAGGCCCTCGCCGGTCTCGATCGCCTTGGCGCGATTGTCGAGGAAGCGCCGGATGGTGCGGTGCAGGTGGAAGTCCTGCGGCACCGTGGTGATGGCTTTCCCGATCTCCCGCAGGGTGTCGGCCGGCACGCCGGTGCGGCCGCGGCGCGGATCGTCCTCGTCCTCGCGCACCGCCTTCAGGCCCGACCAGCGGCCGTCGAGCCAGTCGGCCTTGTTGGCCTTGTAGGCCGTGGCGATGTCGAACTCGCTGTCGAGGGTCGAGCGGAACTCGGCCTTGCGGTCCTCCAGCTCCTTCTGGCTCAGCACGCCGGTCTCGGTCAGCTTCTTGCCGTAGCTCTCGAGCGTCGAGGGGTGCTTGCGGATGATCTGGTACATCTTCGGCTGGGTGAACGCGGGCTCGTCGCCCTCGTTGTGGCCGAAGCGGCGGTAGCAGAGCATGTCGATCACCACCGGCTTGTGGAACTTCTGCCGGTACTCGGTGGCGATCTTGGCCGCGAAGGTGACGGCCTCGGGGTCGTCGCCGTTGCAGTGGAAGATCGGCGCCTCGACCATCTTCGCCACGTCGGACGGATAGGGCGAGGAGCGCGAGAAGCGCGGATCGGTGGTGAAGCCGATCTGGTTGTTGATGATGAAGTGGATCGAGCCGCCGGTGCGGTGGCCCTTCAGGCCCGACAGGCCGAAGCACTCCGCCACCACGCCCTGGCCGGCGAAGGCGGCGTCGCCGTGGATGAGGAGCGGCAGCACGGTGGTGCGCTGCTCGTCGCCGGTCTGGTCCTGCTTGGCGCGCACCTTGCCGAGCACGACGGGATCGACGATCTCGAGGTGCGACGGGTTGGCGGTCAGCGACAGGTGGACGGTGTTGCCGTCGAAGGCCCGGTCGCTCGAGGCGCCGAGGTGGTACTTCACGTCACCCGAGCCCTCGACCTCGGCAGGCGACGACGAGCCGCCCTTGAACTCGTGGAAGATCGCCCGGAACGGCTTCGACATCACGTTGGCGAGCACGTTGAGCCGGCCGCGATGGGCCATGCCCAGCACGATGTCGGTGACGCCGAGCGCGCCGCCGCGCTTGATGATCTGCTCGAGCGCCGGGACCATCGCCTCCGAGCCGTCGAGGCCGAAGCGCTTGGTGCCGGTGTACTTGAGGTCGAGGAACTTCTCGAAGCCCTCCGCCTCGATCAGCTTGTTGAGGATCGCCCGCCGACCCTGCTCGGTGAAGGAGATCTCCTTGTCCTTGCCCTCGATGCGCTCCTGGATCCAGGCCTTCTCCTCCGGATCGGAGATGTGCATGAACTCGACGCCGAGGGTCTGGCAGTAGGTCCGCTCCAGGATCGCGACGATCTCCCGGATGGTGCCGAATTCGAGGCCGAGCACGTTGTCGAGGAAGATCGGGCGGTCCCAATCGGCTTCCGTGAAGCCGTAATGCTGCGGGTGCAGCTCCTCGTGGTCGCTGCGGGGCTGGAGGCCGAGCGGATCGAGCTTGGCGTGCAGGTGGCCGCGCATGCGGTAGGCGCGGATCAGCATGATCGCGCGGACCGAATCCTTGGTCGCCTGCTGCACGTCGGCCGGAGCGATCGCTTGGCCCTTGGCCTCCTGCTTGGCCTTGATCTTCTCGCCGACCGCCTTCTCGATCTGGGCCCAGTTGCCGTCCAGCGCCGAGACGATGTCGCCGTTGGCGGCAATCGGCCAGTTGGGCTTCGCCCAGGACGCGCCTTCCGCGTTCTTCACGACGATCGCGCTCTCCTCCTTCAGGCCGGAGAAGAAGCTGCGCCACTCGGGATCGACCGCATTGGGATCCCGGGTGTAGGTCGCGTAGAGTTCCTCGATGTAGTCGGCGTTGCCTCCGTAGAGGAACGAGGTTCCGAGGAGGGCGTCGTTCGCGTCCTGGCGTGCCATGGCGATCTGTCTATCCGCGCTGGTCGATCGATGCGCCGGCTCTGGCCTTCAGGTGAGGCGGGAGGATGGCGAGCGATCGACGGTGGGGGCGCCCGGCGAGACCGGGCGCGAGGGTGTCTTACGAACTCAAGAGAGTTGACGTTTGTTTGCGATATGGGTGCGGAACCGAAATTCCGCACGCCACGCCTGCCATGCGCGAGGCGAAGGGCGAGGGTCGAAGGGCTTTTTAGCCCTTCAGGACCTCGACCAGGGTCTTGCCGAGGCGGGCCGGCGACGGCGAGACGCGGATGCCGGCCTCTTCCATGGCGGCGATCTTGTCCTCGGCGCCGCCCTTGCCGCCCGAGATGATCGCGCCGGCATGGCCCATGCGGCGGCCGGGAGGCGCCGTGCGGCCGGCGATGAAGCCGACCATCGGCTTCTTGCGGCCGCGCTTGGCCTCGTCACGAATGAACTGCGCCGCCTCTTCCTCCGCCGAGCCGCCGATCTCGCCGATCATCACGATCGACTCGGTCTTGTCGTCCTTGAGGAACATCTCCAGCATGTCGATGAACTCGGTGCCCTTGACCGGGTCGCCGCCGATGCCGACCGCGGTGGTCTGGCCGAGGCCCTCGTTGGTGGTCTGGAACACCGCCTCGTAGGTCAGGGTGCCGGAGCGCGACACGATGCCGACCGAGCCCGGACGGAAGATGTTGGCCGGCATGATGCCGATCTTCGACTCGCCGGCGGTGACGATGCCGGGGCAGTTCGGGCCGATGAGGCGCGACTTCGAGCCTTCGAGCGAGCGCTTGACGCGCACCATGTCGAGGACCGGGATGCCTTCCGTGATGCAGACGATCAGCGGGATCTCGGCGTCGATCGCCTCGCAGATCGCGTCGGCGGCGCCCGGCGGCGGCACGTAGACCACCGAGGCGTCGGCGCCGGTGGCGTGGCGGGCCTCCTTCACGGTGTCGAACACCGGCAGGCCGAGATGGATCGCGCCGCCCTTCCCCGGCGAGGTGCCGCCGACCATCTTGGTGCCGTAGGCGATCGCCTGCTCGGAGTGGAAGGTCCCGTTCTTGCCGGTGAAGCCCTGGCAGATGACCTTGGTGTTCTTGTCGATGAGGATGGACACGTGCGATCTCCGGAGATCTGCATTTGGGAATGGGCGGTGCGGCTCAGGCGGACCGAGCGCGATGCACCGCCTCTGAGAAAGCTGCGCTGAAGAGGAGTCCGGTCTTTCGGGCCCCACTCACGAGAAGGGCGCCCGTCACGGGCGCCCTGCCCTCCTCAGCCCTTGCGCACCGCCGCGACGATCTTCTGCGCCGCGTCGTCGAGGTCGTCGGCCGGGATCACGTTGAGGCCCGAGGAGCGGATGATCTCCTTGCCCTTCTCGACATTGGTGCCCTCGAGACGCACCACCAGCGGGACCTGCAGGCCCACCGCCTTGACGGCCGCGATGACCCCGTTGGCGATCACGTCGCACTTCATGATGCCGCCGAAGATGTTGACCAGGATGCCCTTCACGTTCGGATCGGCGGTGATGATCTTGAAGGCCGCGGTGACCTTCTCCTCCGAGGCGCCGCCGCCGACATCGAGGAAGTTCGCCGGCTCCTCGCCGTAGAGCTTGATGATGTCGAGGGTCGCCATGGCGAGGCCGGCGCCGTTCACCATGCAGCCGATGGTGCCGTCGAGCGCGATATAGGCCAGGTCGTACTTCGAGGCCTCGATCTCCTTCTCGTCCTCCTCGGTGATGTCGCGCAGCTGCACGATCTCCGGGTGGCGGTAGAGGCTGTTCGAATCGAACGAGATCTTGGCGTCCAGGCACTTCAGGTGCCCGTCCTTGGTGACGATGAGCGGGTTGATCTCCAGCATGCTCATGTCCTTGGCGGTGAACGCCCGGTAGAGCTTGGTGGTCAGATCCTCCGCCTCCTTGGCGAGCGGGCCGGTGAGGCCGAGCGCCTTGGCGACCGCGCGGCCGTGATGCGGCATCACGCCGGTGGCCGGGTCGACCGAGAAGGTGATGATCTTCTCGGGCGTGTCGTGGGCGACCTGCTCGATATCCATGCCGCCCTCGGTCGAGACCACGAAGGCGACCTTGCCGGTCTCGCGGTCGACGAGCATCGACAGGTAGAACTCGGTCTCGATGTCCGAGCCGTCCTCGATGTAGAGGCGGTTGACCTGCTTGCCGGCCTCGCCGGTCTGCACCGTCACGAGGGTGCGGCCGAGCATCTGCTCGGAGAAGGCCTTGACCTCCTCGACCGACTTGGCGAGGCGCACGCCGCCCTTCTCGCCGGCCTCGGCCTCCTTGAACTTGCCCTTGCCGCGCCCGCCGGCATGGATCTGGGACTTCACGACCCAGAGCGGGCCGCCCAGTTCCTTGGCGGCGGCCTCGGCCTCGGAGGCCTTGAAGATGGCGCGGCCGTTCGAGACCGGCAGGCCGAACTCCTTGAGGACGGCCTTGGCTTGATACTCGTGGATGTTCATGGGGCGACAAGCTTTCTTTGATCGGGCGGGCGTGCGGAGGCGGCGCAGGGAGTTCCCCGCGCCGCCCGTGTCAGGCGTTACGCCAGCGCGCCGTTGATGCCCTTGCAGGCCTCGACCAGGCCCTTCACGGAATTGACCGACTTCTCGAACATCGCCTTCTCCTCGCCGGAGAACTCGACCTCGACGATGCGCTCGACGCCGTTCTCGCCGATCACGATCGGCACGCCGATGAACAGGCCGTCGACGCCGTACTGGCCGGTGAGGTGGGCCGCGCAGGGCAGGACCCGCTTCTTGTCCTTGAGGTAGCTCTCGGCCATCGCGATGGCCGAGGCCGCCGGCGCGTAGAAGGCCGAGCCGGTCTTGAGCAGGTTGACGATCTCGCCGCCGCCCTTGCGGGTCCGCTCGACCATGGCGTCGAGCTTCTCCTGGGTGGTCCAGCCCATCTTGACGAGGTCGGGCAGCGGCACGCCGGCCACCGTCGAGTAGCGCACCAGCGGCACCATGTCGTCGCCGTGGCCGCCGAGCACGAAGGCGGTGACGTCCTCGACCGAGACCTGGAACTCCTCGGCCAGGAAGTGGCGGAAGCGGGCCGAGTCGAGCACGCCGGCCATGCCGACGATCTTCTTCGGGTCGAGGCCCGAGAACTTCTGCAGCGCCCACACCATCGCGTCGAGCGGGTTGGTGATGCAGATCACGAAGGCGTTCGGGGCGTGGGTCTTGATGCCGGTGCCGACCGCTTCCATCACCTTGAGGTTGATGCCGATCAGGTCGTCGCGGCTCATGCCGGGCTTGCGCGGCACGCCGGCGGTGACGATCACCACGTCGGCCCCGGCGATGGCGCTGTAGTCGCTGGCGCCGCTGTACTTGGCGTCGAAGCCGTCGACCGGAGCGGACTCGGCGATATCGAGGCCCTTGCCCTGCGGCACGCCATCGGCGATGTCGAACAGCACGACGTCGCCCAGCTCCTTGAGGCCGGCGAGGTGCGCGAGCGTGCCGCCGATCTGTCCAGCGCCGATGAGCGCGATCTTCTTGCGTGCCATGTAGAACCGATCCTTCGCGGTGTGATGGAACCGTCGGGGGCCGGGGTCCGCTCGCGAGGAGCCCGCGCCGGCGGCTGCCTCTTTGGCGAAAAAAGCCGGGGCCGACAACCCGAGGGCCTTGCACGGGACCCGCGGGCACGGCCGAGTCGGCGTTCACGGAGCGTCACCAGATCAATTTTTACCTTTAATTTCAGATATTTGCCAATACGCTCGGACGGTCGTTACATTTTCGTCATTTTGTCAGCGACCTTACAGGGTTCCGATGCGCAGGATCCGCAGCATCGCCCGGATGACGGCGCCGAGGCGGGCCTCGATCAGGTCGCGCGGCACCTCGACGTCGAGCTGGATCGAGACCGGATGCAGGAAGCGGTGGCTGGTGTCGAAGATGAAGGCGATGCCGCGCTCGCGGTCGCGCAGCGAGAAGGTGCCGGCATTCATCCCCTCCTCGATCACCCGCTCGACCAGCTGGCGCAGGCGGCCGCGATGGCGCCGGGCGATCGGCCGGGACTCGACGGTGGCGTCCCGGTGGACCGCGAACAGGTGCGGGTCCCGCGCCAGCACCTCCCGCTGCATCGAGGCCAGCGCCAGGAGCAGGCGTTCGAGCTTGTCGTCGGCAGGGTCCGGCGCGTCCGCGATGGCGCCGAGCTCGGCCTCGACCTCGCGAAGCCAGCGGCCCGCCACCGCGTCGACGAGGGCGGTCTTCGACGGGAAGTAGCGGTAGACGTTAGCATGCGTCATGCCCGCCTCGGCCGCGACCCCGACCACCGTGACCTGACGATGCCCGAGCCGGCGCAGGTGGTCGGCGGCGATGGCGAGCAGCCGCGCATCCGCCGAGGGCGGCGCCGGCCGGGCGCGGGAGTTCGGGCCGGGGGAGAACGACCCATCCGCCGGATGCGTCTCGTCGCGGGACTGGGCGCCGGGGCGGCTGCGGGGCATGGGACTCGAGAAACAGGCGGGATCGATGGCGCGACGACCCCGCCAGAGTAGCGGCACGCCGCCCGGGGGAGAAGCCCCGCGCCAAGCGCCGCGCAGCCGCAGTCTCAGACCCGATAACGCCGGTGCAGGCTCGACACCACATCCTCGGCTAGGCCGAGCCGCTCGGCGAGATAGGCGAGATAGAGCTGGTTGACCCTGCGACGCTGATCGACGGCGAGCAGCGAGGCGACATACGCATAGGCACCGAGATCGGCATCCTGGATCGCGTCGAGGAGATCGCCCAGCGCCAGCGGCGCCGCGAGCGCCTTGTCGAGGCGCTGGCGCTCGGCCTCCGCGGCGCTGATCCGGGCGAGGGCGTCGCGCACCGGGGCCGGGTCCTGCCGGCGCCCCTGGGCCAGGAACGCCGCCGCCATCGCCTGGATCACGAGGTCGCGCTGCGCCGGCTCCAGCACCCGCAGGTTCAGGGTGAGCGGCACCAGGGTCTGGTGGCGGTTCTGCAGGAAGGCGTGCAGCACCTTCTGGCCCAGGGCCTCGGTCACCACCGCATCCGCCCGGCCGGCCCGCCGGTCGCGCCGCGAGGCCCGGGCCGGGACGGCCTCCGGCTCCTCGGCCTCCTCGGCCGGGTCGCCTCGGCCGAAGGCACGGGTGAGGAAGGCGAAGCTCATGCGGGGGATCTCGGGTCTTGCGGTCGGGCACCAACGTGCGACCGCCCGACGGGCTCCGCCGCCGGGCGTGGTCCGGCGCAGTGGGTACGTCGCAGGATCGGCCCGCCGCCTCCTCGCGGTCATGCTCCGGACGCGGTCTTCCATGACGCGGTCTTCCATGACGACGCCTTCCATGACGAGGCCTTCCGCAAGCGGGCCGTCGTCCCAGCCCGGCACCGCCGCGTGCGGAACGGCGCCGGCCGCACAAACTCTTCGCGTCCGCGCCCTGGGCGCGGTCCCGCGCGGCCCAATCTAGGGAGGTCCGATACTCCGCATCAGGATCACCCGCCCGGCATGACACGCCCCCGCCCCCGCGCCCGGAGAATCCGCGCATGACCCTCGACCAGGGCCTCGCCTTCGGCCTCATCGGGGTCACCGTCCTGCTCTTCATCTGGGGGCGGCTTCCTTACGACCTCGTGGCGCTCCTCTCCCTCGTCGCCGGGGTGGCGCTCGGGCTGGTGCCGGCCTCCAAGGCTTTCGACGGCTTCGCCGACGACGTGGTGATCATCGTGGCGAGCGCGCTGGTGATCTCGGCCGCCGTGTCCCGCTCCGGCGTGGTCGAGAGCGCGATGCGCCCGCTGCTGCCCTACCTGCGAAAACCCCGCCAGCAGGTGCCGGCGCTGGCCGGCGCGGTGATGGGCCTGTCGATCGTCACCAAGAATATCGGGGCGCTCGCCATCTTGATGCCGGTGGCGTTGCAGCTCGGGCGCAAGACCGGCACGTCGGCCTCGCTGCTGCTGATGCCGATGTCCTTCGCCTCGCTGATCGGCGGCCTCGTCACGCTGGTCGGCTCGTCGAACAACATCATCGTCGCGAAGGTGCGGGCCGACGTCGTCGGCGAGCCGTTCGGGATGTTCGACTTCACGCCGGTCGGCCTCGGCCTCGCGGTGGCGGGCCTCGCCTTCCTGTCGGTGGGCTACCGGCTGCTGCCCCGGGACCGGCGGCCGGGAGGCTCGCTCGCCGCGGCGTTCCGGATCGAGGCCTATACCACCGAGGCCTGCCTCTCGGCGGAGTCGCCCCTTGTCGGCGCCACGGTGGGCGAGCTGGAGGCGCTCGGCGACGGCGACGTGACGGTGGCGACCGTCATCCGCGAGCGCTTCCGCCGCTACGTGCCGGGTCCGGACTGGCGGCTCCAGGCCGACGACATCCTGCTGCTCGACGGCGAGCCGGAGGACCTGGAGCGGCTGGTGGCGCGCGCCAAGCTCACCCTGGTCGGCACGCAGGCGGCGGGCGGCGAGATGACGGTGATCGAGGCGGTGATCCCGGACGGCTCGGCGCTGACCGGCACCACCGCCGCGGGCGCGGACCTCGCGGCGCGCTACGGCACCGCTTTGCTCGCGGTGAGCCGATCGGGCGCGGCGATCACCCGGCGCATCGGCAGCGTGCGCCTGCGCGCCGGCGACGTGGTGGTGCTGCGCGCCGAATCCGAACGGCTGGCCGAGGTGCTCTCCGAGTTCGGCCTCCTGCCGCTCGCCGAGCGCAAGCTCGCGCTCGGCCACAGCCGGCGCAGCTACATCCCGATCGCGGTGCTGGCGGGCGCGATGGCGCTGGTCGCGCTCCACGTCGTGCCGGTGGCGATGGCGTTCTTCGGCGCCGCGGTGCTGCTCCTGTGCCTGCGGGTGATGACGATGCACGAGGCCTACGAGACGATCGAGTGGCCGGTGATCGTGCTGCTCGGCGCCCTGATCCCGGTGAGCGACGCGGTGCGGGCGACCGGCGGCACCGACCTGATCGCCGGCGCGCTCTCCAACGCGATGCATTCGGTGCCGCCGATTGCAGCGATCGGCCTGCTCCTGATCGCCGCCATGGCGGTGACGCCGTTTCTCAACAACGCCGCGACGGTGCTGGTGATGGGGCCGATCGGCGCGAGCCTCGCCCAGAAGCTCGGGCTCAATCCCGACCCGTTCCTGATGGCGGTATCGGTGGGCGCGGCCTGCGACTTCCTCACGCCGATCGGCCACCAGTGCAACACCCTGGTGATGGGCCCGGGCGGCTACCGCTTCGGCGACTATGCCCGCCTCGGCCTGCCGCTCTCGATCATGGTGATCGTGGTCGGCACGGTGCTGATCAGCCTGTTCTGGCCGGTCGCGCCGCGCTGAATCCGGGGCCGGCTCTCGGAGGGATTGCCCGTACGTGACACCGTGTCGCCATCCCGTCGAATCGTGTCGCCCCGGGCGGGGCGATAGAGAGGGGCATGACGGCGATCTGGTTCATCTTCGCGCTCATGACCGGCCTGGCGGTGCTCGCCCTGCTCTGGCCGATGTCGCGCCGCCCCGCCCTGGCCGTGCCGGAGGGCGAGGCGCGGATCGCCACCGAGACCGGCTTCTACCGCGACCAGCTGCGCGAGATCGACCGCGACGCCGCACGCGGGCTCCTGGCGGAACCGGAAGCCGAGGCCGCCCGGGCGGAGGCCGCCCGCCGCCTGCTGCGGGCCAGCCGCGAGCCCGGACGGAGTGCCGGGGCGATGGGCGAGCCGGCCCTGCGCCGGCGCCGCGCGGCTTCCGCCTTCGCCCTCTCGACGGTGCCGCTCGTCGCGCTCCTCGTCTACGGCATCTACGGCTCGCCGGACCTGCCGGCCCAGCCCCAGGCCGAGCGCCTGGCCCATGCCAGGTCGGCCGGCAACGACCTCGTGGCGGCGGTGGCGCAGATCGAGGCCCACCTCGCCAAGGCGCCGGAGGATGGCCGCGGCTGGACGGTGCTGGCCCCGGTCTACCTGCGCCTCGGGCGCACCGAGGACGCGATCAAGGCCTACGAGAACTCCCTGCGGATCCTCGGCGAGGAGGCCGGGCGGCTCGCCGATTACGGCGAGGCCCTGGTGGCGGCGGGCGACGGCGTCGTCTCCGCGAAGGCCCGCGACGCCTTCGAGCGGGCGCTCAGGCAGGATCCCAAGGCGGTCAAGCCGCAATTCTACCTCGCCCGCGCCGCCGAGCAGGACGGCGACCGCGAGACGGCCCGCACCCGCTACGCCGCGCTCGCCGCCGCGTCTCCCCCCGATGCGCCCTGGCTGCCGACGGTGCGCGACAGCCTCGCCCGCCTCGACGGCACGGCGCCGGCTCCCGCGGCGGCAGCGCCGGCCAACGGTCCGTCGATGAGCGAGGAGCAGCGCGGGATGGTCCGCGGCATGGTCGAGGGGCTGGCCCAGCGGCTGGCCGAGAAGGGCGGCTCGCCGGAGGAATGGGGCCGGCTGGTACGGTCCTACATGGTGCTGGGCGACCGGCCGAAGGCGGAAGCGACCCTGGCCCAGGCGCGCGCGGCGCTCGGGAGCGATCCGGGCAAGGTCGGGCCGGTCGCCCAGCACCATG
>NZ_LABZ01000152.1 GCF_001043955.1 Methylobacterium tarhaniae
GCGCGCCGATCACCGGCACGCCTCACGGTCGCGGCTCGGCGGCGGTCGGGGAAGCCGGCGGGAAGGCGATCCTGACCAGCAGCCCCGGCCCGCCCCGGCTCGCGTCGTGGAGGGTCACGGCGGCCCCGATCCGGTCGGCCAGCGCCCGGACGACGGAGAGGCCGAGGCCGCTGCCCTCGGGAGCGCCGCTGCGGGCCACCCGGTAGAACCGCGAGAAGACCTTTTCCCGGTGCTGCGGCGCCACGCCCGGCCCGTCATCCTCGACCTCGGCGACGGCGCCGCCCGGGGCGTCCGCCACCCGCACCACCACCCGCGCACCGGCCCCGGCATAGCGGATCGCGTTGTCGATGACGTTGCCGAGGATCTCGCCCACGAGGGTCGGGTGGCCCGCGACCGGGACGGGCCCGTCCGGCCGCTCGTACTCGACCTCGATGCCCGCGCCGAGCGCCCGCGGGACGTGGTCGGCAAGGACGGCCGCGGCGATCCCGGCGAGGTCCAGCTCCGTCATCGCGATCGCGCCGGGATCCTCGTCGGCGCGGGCCAGCGCGAGGAGCTGGGCGAGGAGGTGCTCCAGGCGCCGCGCCGCGCCCTCGATGTCGTCGAGGGCGGCATGACCCTCGGGGGCCGCGCCGACGCCGTGGCGGCGGGCGAGGTCGACATGCATGCGCAGGACGGCCAGGGGCGTGCGCATCTGGTGGGAGGCGTCGCCCGTGAAGCGCCGCACGGCGCCCATGACTTCGTCGAGCCGTTTCAGGAGGGTGTTGAAGGCGAGCACCGGGGCCTGCGCCTCCACCGGCACCTGCGAGGCGTCGAGCGGCTGCAGGTTGACCGCACCGGGCGCGGCGCGGCGGTCGATCTCGGCGCTCAGCCGGTTCAGGGGGGCGAGGCCGCGCCCGATCCCGTGCCAGGTCAGCAACCCCACCAGGGCGAGCAGGCCCCCCTCGAGCAGGAAGAGCCCGCCGTAGAGCCGCAGCTCGAGGCTCCGGCGCGCGTCCCGCGTCTCGGCCACCTGCACCAGGACCGCGCCGGGCTTGCCGTAGACGGGTCGCGCCTGCGCGGCGACCCGGACGGGGGCCCCCCGCATCACCGCGTCCCGGTGCCGGGGGGGACCGGGCTCCACCTCGACGGCCGGGAGGGGCAGGTCGCGGTAGCCGGTGACGAGCTGGCCCCGGTAGCTGACGCTGTAATAGATCCGGTCCTGCGACTGGCTCTCCAGCATGCCGAGCGCCACCCGCGGCAGGTCCACCGTGACCTCGTTGTCCTCGTCCAGCGCGAGCCGCTCGGCGATGGCCAGGACGGAACCGTCGAGGAGGCGGTCATGCGTCGTCTCGACGACGTCCCGGATGACCAGGGCGCCGCCGAGGCCGAGCACCAGGGCGAGCGACGCGGCGGGCAGGAGCATGCGCAGCATCAGCCCGCGCCGCAGGGAGGGCCGGCGCCGGCTCATCCGGCGTCGATGAGGTAGCCGAGGCCGCGGATCGTGCGGATCTCCGGCCCGTTCGGCTGCAGCTTCTTGCGCAGGCGCGCGACGTAGAGCTCGAGGGCGTTCGGCGCCACCTCGTCGTCGAAGCCGAACACCTCGCCGGAGAGCCGCTCCTTCGGCACCACCTGCCCGGCCTTCGCCATCAGCACGGCCAGCACCGCGCGCTCCCGGCGCCGGAGCGCCAGGGGCTCGCCGTCGAGGGTCACCGCCCCGGTGGCGCGGTCGAGGGCGAGGCCGCCGCAGGACAGGACCGGGCTGGGCTGGCCCTGGCCGCGCCGGATCTGGGCGCGCACCCGGGCCTCGAACTCGGCGGGAGCGAAGGGCTTGAGCAGGTAGTCGTCCGCCCCGAGATCGAGCCCCCGCACCCGGTCCGCCACCGCGTCGCGCGCGGTGAGGATCAGCACCGGCACGGCGCTCCCCGCCGCCCGGATGCGCCGCAGCACCTCGAAGCCGGACAGGCCCGGCAGGCCGATATCGAGCACGATCAGGCTGTAGGGCTCGGACAGGGCGAGCTGCGCGGCCGTCTCGCCGTCCGCCTCGTGGTCCGCCGCGAGCCCGGCGAGCCGGAGCGACGCCACGAGGCCACGGGCCAGCGCCGCGTCGTCCTCCACGACGAGCACCCGCATTCCCCCGTCCTCCCTCGATGCGCTCACCCGCAGATCCGCGCTGCGACGGCACGGTCGCGGCGCTTGGCATCCGGCCCTTGGTATCCGGCGCTTGGCATCGCAGCGTAAACCTCTAGCCTTTGATCCTTGCCGCCGTGAGCGTCCCAGGCAACGCGAAAAATGGCGCAGGGACAGGAGTGACGATGCGCATCCTCGCCGCGGCCGGGCTGGTCGCCTTCGGGCTGGTCACCTTCGACGCCCTCCTCGGCGCCGCCCGGGCGCAGGTCGACGCGACGGTCGACGGGCCGCGCCGGGACGCCACGGAGGCGGTCCGGGAGGGAGCGGTGGTGATCCGCGCGACGACCGACGAGGCCGAGGCCGCCGGGCTGCTGGAGGGCTTCCGGCAGCTCCATCCGGGGATCGCCGTCTCCTACGCCAAGCTGAATTCCTCGAAGCTCTACGAGGAGTTCCTGGCCGAGGCCGAGACCGGCCGGGGCACGGCCGACATCATCTGGAGCTCGGCGATGGACCTCCAGGTCAAGCTGGTGAACGACGGCATGGCCGAGCGCCACGCCTCCCCGGAGGCGGCGGGGCTGCCGCCCTGGGCGGTGTGGCGCGCCGAGGCCTACGGCATCACCGCCGAGCCGGTGGCGATCGCCTATAACCGCGACCTCCTGCCCGAGGAGCGCGTGCCGCGCAGCCACGCCGACCTCCTGCGCAGCCTGACGCAGAATCCGGAGGCCTGGCACGGCAAGGTCGCCACCTACGACCCGGAGCGCAGCGGCGTCGGCTTCCTGTTCCTGACCCAGAACCTCGCGGTGACGCAGAAGACCTGGGACATGGTGCGCGCCCTGGGGCAGGCCGGGGCGAAGCTCTACACCACCACCACCGCCATGCTCGACCGCGTCGCCGCGGGCGAGGCGCTGCTCGCCTACGACGTGTTCGGCGCCTATGCCCTCGAACGGGCGAAGGACGATCCGCGGCTCGGCGTGGTCCTGCCCTCCGACTACCTGCTGGTCACCTCGCGCATCGCCTTCATCCCCAAGGCCGCCCGGCACAAGGCGGCGGCCGGGCTCTTCCTCGACTACATGCTGTCGCGGGAGGGCCAGGCACGGCTCGCGGCGCGCTCGGTGACGCCCTCCCGCCCCGACGCGCGCCGGCCCGACGATCCGGTCGTGACGGCGCCCAACCCGCGCCCGATCGCGGTCGGGCCGGAGCTTCTCACCTCCCTCGACCAGATCAAGCGCAGCCGGACCTTGAAGCAGTGGCGCCGCGCCATCGAGGGCCGGTAGGCCGCCTTCCAGGCCACGCGGGCTGGCGCACAAGGCTGCGGCGGGACAGGGAAGCCGCGCCTTCCCTTTTGCCGGACCTGCAGGCCGGCACGCCGTGACAGGTTAATGACAGGTTGCCGCCCTAACGTTCCTCCCAACGAAGATAGGAGGAAGCAGATGCAGGTCCCCGGCCCCGCCGACCGCTGAGGCGCGATCCGCTCACGCCCGAGTTCTCTCGCGCCCGAGAGGCTGACGCGCCCCCGCCTGCCGGCCCCGCCGCAACGGCGGCCCGCCCGGCCTGCCTCTCCCCTTCCCCGGCCGCATGACGCGAGGCCCCCGCCGCCCGATCGCGGCCGGCGGCCCCGCGCCGGCCCCCTCCACCATCACGGCGTCCGGCCCCGATCCTGGCCGGCGCTCCTGGACCATCCGCGCACGGGATGGACGCCGCAGCCTGGCGGCTCCGGCGCGGGCCGCCGCAGGGCGGTCGTCCCGACCCAAACCAATCCGACGGCTCGGGGCGGGAGACGACCCCGGCAGCGCCGTCACAACCCCTGGGAGGATACCATGGCGCATGTCGCCCCCGAGGACCGGTCGCGATCGAAGGTCGCCACGGTGTTGCGCGTCACGAGCGGCAACTTCCTGGAGATGTTCGACTTCTTCCTGTTCGGCTTCTACGCCACCTACATCTCGAAGGCGTTCTTCCCGGCCGGGAACGAGTACGCCTCCCTGATGCTCACTTTCGTGACCTTCGGCGCCGGCTTCCTGATGCGGCCGCTGGGCGCGATCTTCCTCGGCGCCTATGTCGACCGGATCGGCCGGCGCCAGGGCCTCATCGTGACCCTCGGCATCATGGCCGCCGGCACCATCCTGATCGCCTTCGTGCCGTCCTACGAGACGATCGGGCTGTTCGCGCCGTTCCTGGTGCTGATCGGGCGCCTGCTCCAGGGTTTTTCCGCCGGCGTCGAGCTCGGCGGCGTGTCGGTCTACCTCGCCGAGATGGCGACGCCCGGCCGCAAGGGTTTCTACGTCTCCTGGCAGTCCGGCAGCCAGCAGGTCGCCATCATGGCCTCGGCGCTGATCGGCTACGCCCTGAGCCGGACCCTCGCGCCGGAGGACGTCGCCTCCTGGGGCTGGCGCATCCCGTTCATCATCGGCTGCCTGATCGTGCCGTTCCTGTTCTACATCCGGCGCTCGCTGGAGGAGACCCAGGAGTTCCTGCACCGCAAGCACCGCCCCACCAGCAGCGAGATCTTCGCCTCGCTCGGGCGCAACTGGCGCATCGTGCTGCTCGGCATGCTGCTGGTGGTGATGACCACGGTCTCGTTCTACACCATCACGGTCTACACCCCGACCTTCGGCAAGTCCGTGCTGAAGCTGTCGGCCGAGGACAGCCTGATCGTGACCTTCTGCGTCGCGGTGTCGAACTTCATCTGGCTGCCGGTGATGGGCGCCCTGTCCGACAAGATCGGCCGCAAGCCCATCCTCCTGGTCTTCTCGGCCCTCACCCTGCTCACCGCCTATCCGGCGCTGACCTGGCTCGTCGCCAACACCTCCTTCACCAACATGCTGATCGTGCTCCTGTGGCTGTCCTTCCTGTACGGGAGCTACAACGGCGCGATGGTGGTGGCGCTGACCGAGATCGTCCCGGCGAGCGTGCGCACCGCGGGCTTCTCGCTGGCCTATTCCCTCGCCACCGCCTTGTTCGGCGGCTTCACCCCCCTGGTCTCGACCTGGCTGATCGAGGTGACCGGCAACAAGGCGGCGCCGGCCTTCTGGCTGGTCTTCGCCGGAGCCTGCGGCCTCGTGGCGACGCTCCTCATCTACCGCGAGCGGAGCCCGGTGAAGGCGGGGCTCGCCCGGGAGGCCGCCGCGGCCTGAGCCGGGTCCGCAGCGGCTGGCTGCCGGTCGCGGCGAGCCCCCGCACCGCACCGCACCGCACCGCACCGCACCGCACCGCACCGCACCGCACCGCACCGGAAACCCGAGCGGACTTGCCTTGGTTCACCGCGGCAAGTCCGCTTACCGAGGCGAACTCCGCTTACCGAGGCAAAGTCCGCTTCAAGCGCGGACACGGCCTGCCGCGGACCCTGCGGCAGGCCCTCGCCCTCCGTCACGCGGCCGGGGTCGCTCCGCGCGAAGGCCCGGCCGCACCCCATCCAGGCCGACGATCGGGAGGCCGAGAGGCGCCCGACGTCCCGTCTTCGGAGAAGATCCGTGAAACGCTTGCATGTCGTGTCCGGCCTCCTCGGCCTCGTCCTGCCGCTTCTGGCCGGGGCCGCATCGGCGACCGAGCTGCGCGTCGTCAGCTCCGGCGGCTTCGCCGCCGCCTACCGGGCCCTCGCCCCCGACTTCGAGCGCCGCACCGGCGACAAGCTCGCGACCGAGTGGGGCCCGTCCATGGGGCACACCCCCCAGGCGGTCCCGGCCCGCCTCGCGCGGGGCGAGCCGATCGATGTCGTGGTCATGGTCGACTACGCCCTCGACGACCTCATCAAGCAGGGCAAGGTGGAGGCCGACAGCCGCACCCCGCTCGCCCGCTCCGGCATCGCCGTCGCGGTGCGGGCCGGCACGCCGAAGCCCGACATCGCGACGGTCGAGGGCCTGCGCAAGACCCTGCTCGCGGCGAAGTCGATCGCCTACTCGGACAGCGCGAGCGGCGTGTATATCGAGCGGGAGATGTTCAAGCGCCTCGGCATCGCCGATGAGGTGAAGGACAAGGCCCGCATGATCCCGGCCGAGCCGGTGGCCGCCGTGGTGGCCCGCGGCGAGGCGGAGATCGGCTTCCAGCAGCTCAGCGAGCTGAAGCCCGTGCCGGGGATCGAGATCGTCGGCCTGCTGCCGCAGGAGGTGCAGCTCTACACGGTGTTCTCGGCGGGCATCGTCGCGGGCAGCCGTGAGAAGGAGGCCGCGCGGGCGCTCGTCCGCTTCCTCGCCTCGCCCGAGGCCGCCCCTGCGGTGCGGGAGAGCGGCATGGAGCCCCTCGGGGCCGGCGCCGCGCGCTAGGCAGACTTGCGTCGGCAAGCCACGGGGTCCACGACACGGCAGGTTGCGAGGGACGGGAGCGACGGCAGCCGCGCAACCTGCTGTCTATTCCAGAGCGGAGCAGGCGGCTCCGGCACCGCACGATCCCGCGCCGGTCCCCGTTCGATCCACGTGGGAGACACGCGGCGTCCGGAGTACCGCGGGTCGATGGGCCGCGCGCCGCGCCTGCCGCAGCGCGCCATGACGGTGCGGGAGTTTCGTGAGAGACACGCGCGGCGCGCTCCGTCACGGTTCGCCCGCGAGCGGATTGTTCGTCCGAGGATGTCGCGGTCGGCGCGGGCGGGGCCGGTCCATGGGAAGAACGCCCCGGCATGGCGAAGATCGTCGCTCTCCACTACTTCGCGGTCGTCACCCGCTGCACGTCGCTGCGCGACGCCGCCGCCCAGCTCGACATCCATCCCAACGTGCTGGCGCGGCACATCTCGCAGCTCGAATACTACATGGACGCGCCGCTCCTCGAGCGCGGGCCGCTCGGCATCCGGCTGACCGCGGCGGGCGAGCTGCTCGCGGCCAAGCTCGACCGGACGATCAACGAGCTCGACCATGTCGTGCGGCTGATCGACGACCTGAAGGGCCTGCGCGGGGGCCTCGTCGGCGTCCACGCCGCGGAGGGCGTCGCCTCGGCGATCCTGGTGCCGGTGCTCTCCGCCTTTGCGGCCCGCCACCCGAATGTCCGTGCCCGGCTGCGCACCGGGACCGCGAAGGATGCGGTGCGGGCGATCGAGGACGCGTCCTGCGACCTCGCCCTCACCTTCTTCGCGCCGGCCTCCGACGCGATCACGGTGGTCCGGCGGGTCCGGCTGCCGCAATTCATCATCGCACCGCCGGGCCACCCGGTGACGCGGGCGGGCGGCACGGCCTGCGCGGCGCTCGAGGGCTACCGCTGGGTGCTGCCGGGGCCGGAATTCGGCGTGCGCACCTTCATCGACCGGGCGGCGGCGGAGGCCGGGTGCCGGATCGTGCCGACCTTCGAGGCCGCCTCCCTCGACCTGCAGCGCACGCTCATCGTGCAGGCCGGGGCCCTCGCGGTGCTGCCGCGCGCCGCCTTCGCCGACGAGATCGCCGCCGGCACGATGATGGCGGTGCCGTTCCCCGACACGATGCCGGTCGAGACCTCCCTCGACCTCTGCGTCCCGGCCGACCGCCAGCCGAGCTTCGCCGCCGAGCGCCTGCGATGCGACCTGGAGGCCGCGCTGCTCAAAGTGAGGGCCTGACAGGCCGGGGAGTGCCACGAAAAGCGGTGCACGCCTCGCACGATTTCGTCGTAGTCAGCCCGGCCGCCCTCCCGCATCCTGCGTCGGTCTGCAGCGGCATGGTCACGTCAAGACCTTCACGGCCCCGCCTCTGCTGTCCCGAGACTTGAATTGAGCCGAAGTCTTCGGCGCAACCGACTGGCTTCGGCCTCAGCCGGAAAGCTGGTCTGTCGATTGCATGACCCTGCATCGCGGGCATTGTGGGCCCGCACCTGAACGTGTCGCCGCCCGGCCGGCGCAACTGCGAGGAGAAAGCTTGATGGCGTTTCGTCGGTCCGTTCTCGGCCTGGTCGCCGCAACCGCGGCCCTGCTCGCGCCCGAATGCGCACCGGCGCAGACGCTCAAGGCGGTGATGCATTCGGACGTCAAGATCGTCGATCCGATCTGGACCACCGCCTACATCGTCCGCAACCACGGCTACATGATCTACGACACGCTGTTCGCGCTCGACGGCAACGGGGAGGTCAAGCCGCAGATGGTCGACACCTACACGGTGTCACCCGACAACCTGACCTACACGTTTACCCTGCGTGACGGCCTCAAGTGGCACGACGGCAAGCCGGTCACGGCGGAGGATTGCGTCGCCTCGATCAAGCGCTGGGCCGCCCGCGACTCGCTGGGCCAGAAGCTGATGACCTTCGTCGAGGGCATGACCGCCGACGACGCGCAACGCTTCACCGTCAAGCTGAAGTCGCCGACCGGGCTCTTGCTGTTCGGCCTCGCCAAGCCGTCCTCGAACGTGCCGTTCATGATGCCGAAGCGGGTCGCCGAGACCGACCCGAACCAGCAGATCTCCGACTTCACCGGCTCCGGCCCCTTCGTGATGAAGGCCGACGAGTGGAAGCCGGGCGACAAGATCGTCTACACCAAGTTCAAGGACTACAAGCCGCGGTCCGAGCCGGCCTCGGGGCTGGCCGGCGGCAAGGTGGTCAAGGTGGACCGGGTCGAGTGGCTGGCGATCTCGGACCAGCAGCAGGCGGTGAACGCGCTGCTCGCCGGCGAGATCGACCTGATCGAGCAGCCGGCCTACGACCTCATCCCGCTGCTCAAGGGCGATGCCGGGGTCAAGCTCGTCGACTACAACCCCCTCGGCCTGCAATACGCGATGCGGCCGAACCACCTGATCAAGCCCTTCGACAATCCGAAGGTGCGCCAGGCCCTGACCTACGCCCTCAACCAGACCGACTTCCTCCAGGCGGTGGTGGGCGATCCCGATTACTACAAGGCCTGCAAGGCCCTGTTCGTCTGCGGCTCGCCGATGGCCACCGACAAGGGGATGGACGGGCTGCTCGAATCCAACTTCGCCAAGTCGAAGCAATTGCTGAAGGAGGCGGGCTATGACGGCACGCCGATCGTCCTCCTGCACTCGACCGACCTGCCGACGCTGACCAATCTCGGCCCCGTCGCCAAGCAGCTCCTCGAGAAGGGCGGCTTCAAGGTCGATATGCAGTCGTCCGACTGGCAGACCGTGGTGTCGCGCCGGGTGCGCAAGGATCCGGCCGACAAGGGCGGCTGGAACCTGATGAACACCTCCTGGGTCTCGGCCGACATCCTGAACCCGGTGATGTCGAGCTTCGTGAACATGAGCTGCGAGAAGGCCCCGTTCGGCTGGCCCTGCGATGCCGAGATGGAAAAACTGCGCGACGACTTCGCCCGCGAGGTCGACCCGGCCAAGCAGAAGGCGATCGCCGAAGCCGTGCAGACGCGCTGGCGCGAGGTCGTGCCCTACATCCCTCTCGGCCAGTTCTACATCCCGATCGCGGCGCGGAAGACCGTCACCGGCATCCTGACCGCCGCGGCGCCGGTGTTCTGGAACGTCGAGAAGAAGAAGTAAGCGGCCCGCCATGCTCGGCTACGTCCTCCGGCGGCTCGCTGCCTCCATCCCGGTCCTGGCGATCGTGGCGGTGCTGGTCTTCCTGATGCTGCGGCTCACCCCCGGCGACCCGGCGGCGGTGATCGCCGGGGACAACGCCTCGAGCGAGCAGATCGCCCAGGTGCGCCACCAGCTCGGCCTCGACCAGCCCTTGCTGGTCCAGTTCCTGATCTGGATCGGCAACCTGCTGCAGGGCAATTTCGGCGAGTCGTTCTTCTTCAAGAAGAGCATCGGCGACTTGATCCTCGGGCGGGTCGAGCCGACCCTGTCGCTGGCCGCCGCCACGATGCTGATCGCGGTCTGCGTCGCGATTCCCCTCGGGGTCGTGGCGGCCTACCGGCACGGCTCCTGGCTCGACCGGATCGTGATGGGCGCCTCGGTGCTCGGCTTCTCGGTGCCGGTCTTCGTAATCGGCTACGGGATGATCTACGTGTTCGCGATCACGCTCGGCTGGTTCCCGGTCCAGGGCTACCAGCCGCTCTCCGCGGGCTTCGGCGGCTACCTGCACCGGCTGGTCCTGCCCGCGCTCACCCTGTCGGTCGTCTACATCGCGCTCATCGCCCGGATGACCCGGGCGAGCGTGCTCGAAGTGCTGAACGAGGATTACATCCGCACCGCCCGGGCCAAGGGCCAGGTCGAGCGCAAGATCCTCTTCCGCCACGCGCTCAAGAACGCCGCGGTGCCGATCGTCACCGTGGTCGGCATCGGCATCGCGCTCCTCATCGGCGGGGTGGTGGTGACCGAGAGCGTCTTCGCGATCCCCGGCCTCGGCCGCCTCACCGTCGATGCGGTGCTGGCCCGCGACTACCCGACGATCCAGGCGCTGATCCTGCTGTTCTCGGGCGTCTACGTCCTCATCAATCTCCTGATCGACCTGACCTACAGCCTGTTCGACCCGAGGATCCGCCATTGAGTGCCGAGCCGACCTTGCTGGCGCCCGCCGTCGCGACCCTGCCGCCGCCCCGGACGCTGCCTGCGCGCCTCCTGCGCAACCCCGTCGTGGCGCTCGGCACCGGCTTCCTGCTGCTGATGGCACTGATCGGCGCGTTCGCGCCGTTCCTCGGCACGCTCGATCCGACCGCGATCAACCCGGCAACCCGCAACCGCCCGCCGGGCTTCGAGCGCACGCTCCGGGCCGAGGACGGCAGCACCACGACCTTCCGTCACCGGATGGGGACCGACAGCCTGGGGCGCGACGTCTATAGCCGCGTCCTCTACGGCGCCCGGGTGTCGCTGGTGATCGCCGTCGCGGTGGCCACCATCGCGCTGGCGGTCGGCCTCCTGCTCGGCCTCGTCGCCGGCTACATCCGCCCCCTCGACGGGCCGATCATGCGGCTGATGGACGGGCTGATGGCGATCCCCGGCATCCTGCTCGCCATCGCGGTGGTGTCGCTGTTCCGGGCCGGACTCCCGGCGGTCATCGCGGCGATCGTGGTGCCGGAGATCCCCCGGGTGGTGCGGCTGGTGCGCTCGATCGTGCTCTCGGTGCGGGAGGAGCCCTATGTCGAGGCCGCGGTCATGGCCGGTACCCGCCTGCCGCAGCTGATGGCGCGCCACATCCTGCCCAACACCATCGCGCCGCTGATCGTGCAGGGCACCTTCATCGCCGCCTCGGCGATCCTGGTCGAGGCGGTCCTGTCCTTCCTCGGCATCGGCATCCCGCCGGAGATCCCGAGTTGGGGCAACATCATGGCGGAAGGGCGCAACCTGTTCCGGGTCTACCCCCACAACATCCTGTATCCGGGGATCTTCCTCGGCCTGACGGTGCTCGCCGTGAACATGCTGGGCGACGGCCTGCGCGACACCCTCGATCCGAAGATGACCGGCCGATGAGCGACACGCCCTCCCCCGTCCTCGACATCGCGGACCTCGCCATCGCGCTCCCGGGCGGCGGCGACCGGCTCCGCGCCGTCGACGGCGTCTCCTTCACGGTCGCCCCCGGCGAGATCGTCTGCGTCGTCGGCGAATCCGGGTCCGGCAAGTCGGTCACCGCCTTCTCGGTGATGGGGCTGCTCGCCCGGGTGCTGAAACCCGTCGCCGGCGCGATCCGGCTCCTCGGCGAGGACGTGCTGACGGCGAGCCCGCAGCGCCTGCGGGCTTTGCGCGGCGACCGGATGGCGATGATCTTCCAGGAGCCGATGACGGCGCTGAACCCGGTGCTCACCGTCGGCGACCAGATCGAGGAGGTGTTGCGCATCCACACCGACCTCGGGCCGAAGGAGCGCCGGGCCAAGGTGCTGGCGATGCTGGAGGCCATGCACCTGCCCGATCCGGAGCGGATGCACGCCTCCTATCCGCACCAGCTCTCCGGCGGCCAGCGCCAGCGCGTGATGATCGCCGCCGCCCTGATCCTCGATCCGGCGCTGCTCATCGCCGACGAGCCGACGACGGCGCTCGACGTCACCACCCAGGCGCAGATCCTGCGGCTGATCCGCGAGATGCAGGAGCGCCGCGGCACCGGCGTGCTGTTCATCACCCACGATTTCGGGGTGGTGGCGGAGATCGCCGACCGGGTGGTGGTGATGCAGCACGGCCGCATCGTCGAGCAGGGGCCGGCAGACCAGGTGCTGGGCCATCCGCAGCACCCCTACACCAGGATGCTGATCGCCGCCGTGCCGACGATGACGCCCGCGAGGCGGCCGCCGGTGACCGGGGCGCTGGCGCTCGAGACCGCGGCCTTGAGCAAAACCTATCGCAGCGGCGGCCTGTTCAAGAAGGCCCGCGAGGTCCACGCCGCCGCCGACGTGGCGCTCAGGATCCGCCGCGGCGAGACGGTCGGCATCGTCGGCGAGTCGGGCTCCGGCAAGTCCACGGTCGCCCGCTGCATCGCCCGGCTGATCGCCCCGAGCGCGGGGCAGATCATGGTGGGAGACCAGGACATCGCCCGCCTGCCCGAGCGCCGCTTGAGGCCGCTGCGCCGCAAGATCCAGGTGGTGTTCCAGGATCCGTTCCGCTCCCTCAACCCGCGCCGGACCGTCGGCGACTCGATCATCGAGGGGCCGGTGAATTTCGGCAGCGACGCCAAGGCCGCGACGGCGCGGGCCCGCGACCTGATGAGCCTCGTCGGCCTCGATCCCGCGGCGCTCGCCCGCTACCCGCACCAGTTCTCCGGCGGCCAGCGCCAGCGCATCGCGCTCGCCCGGGCGCTCGCCATGGAGCCCGAGATCCTGATCGCCGACGAGGCGGTCTCCGCCCTCGACGTCTCGGTGCAGCGCCAGGTGCTGGCCCTCCTCGACGACGTGCAGCGGCGCTTCGACCTCGCGATCCTGTTCATCACCCACGACCTGCGGGTGGCGGCCCAGATCTGCGACCGGCTGATCGTGATGCAAAGCGGCCGGATCGTCGAGGAGGGTCCGACGGCGGAGGTCTTCGCCCGGCCGACGGCCGCCTACACGCGGGCGCTGATCGAGGCGGCGCCGGGGCGGGAGTTCGGGCGGGGGGAACGGCTTCAGGAAGCGGCGTCCGCCTGATGCAAACCCGTCGTGACGAGTCGCGGGATCCCCTCTCCTGGCGATGCCGGGCTTGCCAGAGATCCTTGCCCGGTATCGCTGCAAGGTGTGGGAGAGGGGTAGGGGCGATCGACGATCGCGCGAGGGTGACACGCTTCCGTGTAAAGCGCCAAGGGTAGTGCTGGCAGCGGAAAGGTTCATTCCTCTTGCTGCACCGTCTCCACCCTCACTCCTCTCCCACATGGGAGAGGGTGACGCGCCTTGTCTTGCAATGACGACACCATTTGAATCGTAACAAGAACAGGATCAAGCCAATGACCCTCGCCATGAGCTGGGAGGAATGGGCGCAGCACGATGCCTGCGCCCTCGCCGCGCGGGTGCGCGCCGGGGAAGTGACGGCGGCCGAACTCGCGGCCCAGGCGGCGGCCGGCGTGGCGCTGACGAACCCGCAGACGAGCGCCGTGATCGAGCTGTTCGACGACGCCATCGCGGATCCGGCGCGGAACGGCACCAACCTGGACGGCGCCTTCGCGGGCGTGCCGTTCCTGATGAAGGATCTCGGGCCGACCCTGAAAGGCCGGTTGCAGGAAATGGGCTCGCTCCTGATGCGCGGCAACCGCGCGACGAGCGACAGCCACCTCACCGGCCAGATGCGCCGGGCCGGGCTCAACCTGATCGGCCGCACCACCACGCCGGAATTCGGGGTATGCAGCTCGGCCGAGAACCCGGCGGTCTACGTCACCCGCAATCCGTGGAACCTCGACTACACCACCTGCGGATCCTCGGCCGGGTCGGCCGCCGCGGTGGCGGCCGGCGTGGTGCCGATGGCCCACGCCACGGACGGGGGCGGCTCGATCCGCATCCCGGCCGGCGTCAACGGCAATCTCGGGCTCAAGCCCTCCCGCGGCGTGTTCTCGATCGCGCCCTACGGCTCGGACCTCACCAGTATCGTGTCGATCCAGGGCTGCCAGTCGTGGAGCGTGCGCGACACCGCCGCCTTCGTCGATCTGTGCCGCGGGGCTGCGCCGGGCGAGTTCATGCCGTACTGGACCGCGCCGGAGCCCTACGCGACGCTGATCGGTCGCGATCCCGGACGGTTGCGCATCGCGCTGTCGCATGAATGGGGCGATTACCGCGCCGTGCCGCACCACGTCGCCGAGCTGGAGCGGGTCGGGCGCTTCCTCGAAGGCCTCGGCCACCATGTCGAGTGGGCCCTGCCGGCGGTCGACATCCGGGCGGCTTTCCAGGCCCAGACCACCTGCTACATCACCAACTTCGCCCAGACCATCAACGGGCTGATCGCCGCCAAGGGCCTCGACCGGCCGCCCGAGGGCCTGGTCGAGCCGATGAACATCCGGATCTGGGAGGCCGGGCGCCACGCGAGCTACACCGAGCGGGCGGCGATGCAGGCCACCTTCAACACCACGGCGCGCGGCTTCGGCGCCTTCTTCGAGGAATGGGACATCATCCTCACCCCGATCACCGCCCTGCCGACGCCGCGCGTCGGCACCACCGAGTACCTGACGATCAGCGACGAACCGTCGGTCTACGACTGGTTCGAGAACCTGTGGCGCAACTTCGCCTACACGCCGCTCGCCAACCTGTGCGGCCTGCCGGCTTTGTCGATGCCGCTCGCCTGGAACGAGCACGGCCTGCCGCTCGGCATCCAGGCCCAGGCGGCCCAGGGCCAGGACGGGCTGCTGCTGCAGCTCGCCGCGCAGGTGGAGCGGGCGATCGGGGGGAAGTGGAACGATGGGAAGCGGCCGGGGGTGCATGTGGCGGCGGGCTGACGGTCGGCCGACGCGTCGAACAGCCTGCAAACCTGCCTGATCTCACCATGACCTCGTCCTGAGGTGCGGGCGATCTTCGATCGCCAACACCTCAGGACGAGGTCGAAGGCGGGATAAACCGTCATCGCCGCCGGAGACCGCGCGGACGGCGATATCCGAACCCGCCCTGCACCAGCCGATCATCAGGAGACCCACCCGTGAAGCTCTTCATCGCCGCGCTCGGCACAGAGACCAACACCTTCTCGCCGATCCCGACCGGGCGCGCGGCCTTCCTGGACGACCTCTACGTCGAGGCCGAGGCCTCAAGCCGCTCGGATCACTGGTTCGCCGGACCGATGCGAGTCTGGCGCGAAAGGGCTGAGGCCGCCGGCTACGCGGTCGTCGAGAGCCTGGCCGCCTTCGCGCCGCCCGGCGGGCCGACGCGCCAGGACGTCTGGGAGGCGTTGCGCGACCGCGTCCTCGGCGATCTCAAGGCCGCCGGCCCGGTCGACATGGTCCTGTTCAACCTCCATGGCGCGATGATTTCCGAGCGACAGGACGATTGCGAGGGCGAGCTCGTCGCCGCGGCACGCGAGATCGTCGGGAGCGAGGTGACGATCGGGGTCGAGCTCGACCTGCATTGCCACCTGACCGACCGGATCGTCACGGCCGCCGACGTGCTGCTGACCTACAAGGAATACCCGCATGTCGACGTCGACGACCGGGCGCGGGACCTCTTCCGCCTCTGCGACGACGCCCGGGCCGGCCGGACCCGGCCGGTGATCGCGGTGGCCGATTGCCGGATGCTGGCGGTGTGGCGCACGCCGAACCAGCCGACCCGCGGCTTCGTCGACCGGATGAGCGCCGCCGAGGGGCGGGACGGGATCCTGTCCCTGTCGCTCGCTCACGGCTTTCCCTGGGCCGACATCCCGGATGTCGGCGCCAAGGTGGTGGCGGTGACCGACGGCGACTTGGGCCTCGCCGAACGCAAAGCCGCGGCGCTGGCCCGCGAGCTGTGGGAGATGCGGGAGGCGACCACCGACCGGCTCCTCACCCTCGACGAGGCGGTGCAGGTGGCGCTCGCGCCCCCGGCGGGCGTGACGGTTCTGGCCGACGTCTCGGACAATGCCGGGGCGGGCTCGGCGAGCGATTCGACCTTCCTGCTGCGCGCGCTCGTCGAGGCCGGCGCGACGCGGTGCGCCATCGGCAGCTTCTGGGATCCGGTGGCGGTCCGGCTCTGCCGCGAGGCCGGCGAGGGCGCGCGCCTGGCCCTGCGCATCGGCGGGAAGACCGGCCCGATGTCGGGCGATCCCGTCGACCTCACGGTGCGGGTGCTCGGCATCCGGCCCGACGCGGTCCAGACCTACGGCAACGGCAAGCAGCCGATGGGCGATTGCGTGATGGTCGAGGCGGGGGGCCTGCACATCGTGCTCAACGCCCTGCGCACCCAGGTCTTCCAGCCGAGCGTGTTCGAGCAGTTCGGCGTGGCCTTGAGCGACTACGCCACCGTGTTCCTGAAGTCGGCGCAGCACTTCAATGCCGGCTTCGCCCCGCGGGCCGACCGCATCCTCCACGTCGCGGTGCCGGGCAGCGCCAATCCCGATTTTTCCGCCCTGCGCCTGCCGCGGGCCGGCCGCCCGCTCTGGCCGATCGTCGCCGATCCGTTCGGCGAACCGGCCTGATTGCGGCGCCTCGCCACCCTCCCCTCCACGGCCTCATCCCGGGGTCGTGGGTGGGAGGAGTAGCCGCTATCGGCTGAAAGCGGCTGTCATGGACCGAAGCGGACGGCATGAGCGGCACCCCTGAGAAGAATCTCCCTGCCATACCGCCAGTTCTCGCAAGTCTGTCCCAGCAAGTCATGGTATAAAACAATCCCGTTTCGTTGACCGTTTCTGCCGAAAACGACAAGATCAAGGCCTCTCGACACACAGGGCGCGACGCGTGACGGCGCGCCCGATGCATGGGGCCGGCATGACATCGCTCAACGAATACTTGGTGGAGAAGCGCGCGGCACTGGCGGCGCGAAAGGCGCGGATCGAGGACGGCAGCCTGGTGGCGGTGCCGCTCTCCGCGACGGTGAGCGTCGAGGGCCGCAGCGGCGTGCGCCGGATCCGGATCCGCGACCACCAAGTCGTCACCGATTCCCCGCCGGACTTCGCCGGCTACGACCTCGGGCCCGGCTCGCCGGAATTGCAGCTCGGCATCCTCGGCAGCTGCCTCGCCCATTCCTACCTGATCCAGGCCGCGCGCCTCGGCGTGCCCCTCGATGCGGTCGAGGTCGCGGTGAACGGGCAGATCGATGCCCGGGCCGGACAGCCGGGCTTCGAGGCGGTGCCGGTGGCCCCGCACGACCTCGCCTACACCGTGCGGATCGTCTCGCCGGCCGCGCCGGAGGCGCTGGCGGGCCTGCAAGCCGAGGTCGACCGCGCCTGCCCGATCCTCAACCTGCTGCGCGCGCCGCAGGCCGTGCACGGCACGGTCGAGCACCGGAGGCCGGCAGCGTCGGATCCGACGCCCGCGGCACAGGCCCGGGCGGCCTGACGCGCCCTCCCCCTTCCCCCCTGCCTCTTACACACATCTCCGAACCCACGAGACCGTACTAAAACTCGTATCGCGTCTTCTGCTTGAAAAAAAACACACGTAGAAGACGAACGAGCCAGTATTCGCGTTGCAGAACTCTACGCAGT
>NZ_LABZ01000153.1 GCF_001043955.1 Methylobacterium tarhaniae
CCTGCGCCTTGCGCAAGGCGCGGGCGGCGCCGGAGAAGGACCCGGCCTCGGCCGCCGCCACGAAGGCCTGGAGCTGGTCGAAGGAGACGGCCATCCATCCGATTCCGAGATACGTCCCAACTTGCCGGCCGGAGTATCGCAGATAGAAGGCGGCGCACCAATCGAAGCGTCCAGAGCCAGACCATGCGCAGCACACGCGACCGGATCCGCCATGCCATCCTGTTCGAGGTTGTGGGCCTCGCGCTCATCATCCCGCTCGGGACGATGGTGTTCGGGCTGCACGCCTCCGAGATGGGCGTGATCGGCATCGGCAGCGCCATGGTCGCGACGGCGTGGAACTACGTCTACAACCTCGGCTTCGATCGGGCGATGCAGCGGTTCCTCGGCACCACGCGCAAGCGCTTAGGCCTTCGGGTGGCCCATGCGGTGCTGTTCGAGGCGGGCTTGCTGGTGATCCTGCTGCCGCCGATCGCCTGGTATCTCGGCATCGGCCTCGTCGAGGCCTTCGTGATGGATATCGCGATCGCCTTGTTCTACGTGGCCTACGCCTTCGTCTTCAACCTGGCCTACGACTGGGTCTTCCCGCTGAAGAACTGGGGCGAGGTCGCGGCGGAGCCGTCCCGCTGAAGGCCTTGGCCGGTCACGCGCCCATGGGCGCGTGACCGGCTGCCATCGGCAACCCGACGTAATTCTCCGCGATCACCGTCTGCGCGGCCTGCGAGCCGCGGATATAGGCGAGTTCCGCTACCTGCATCCGGCGGGCGAACGCGTCCATGTCGGGGAAGCGGTGGGTGAGGCCGGTGAACCACCAGCTGAAGCGCTCGGCCTTCCACACGCGGGCGAGCGCCCGGGCCGAGTAGCCGTCGAGGCCGGACGGATCGCGCTCGCCGTAATGCAGGGTCAGCGCCTCGGCGAGCATCGCGACGTCGGAGACCGCGAGGTTCATGCCCTTGGCACCGGTCGGTGGGACGATATGGGCGGCGTCGCCGGCCAGGAACAGACGGCCGTAGCGCATCGGCTCGGCGACGAAGCTGCGCAAGGGGGCGATGCTCTTCTCGAAGGAGGGACCGCGCACGAGCCCGGCGGAGGCCTGCGGCCCGAGGCGAGTCTCGATCTCGTCCCAGAACCGCTCGTCCGACCAATCCTCGATCCGCTCGTCGAGGCCGACCTGGACGTAGTAGCGGCTGCGGGTGGGGGAGCGCATGCTGGCGAGCGCGAAGCCGTTCGCGTGGTTGGCGTAGATCAGTTCGTGGTTGACCGGCGGCACCTCGGCCAGGATCCCGAGCCAGCCGAACGGATAGACCCGCTCGTAGACCTTCAGCACATCCGCCGGGATCGCCGCGCGCCCGACTCCGTGGAAGCCGTCGCAGGCCGCAACGAAGTCGCAGGCGAGGCTCTGCGTCTGGCCGTCCCTGGTGAAGGTGACGCTCGGGCGGTCGCCGGTCAGGCCGTCGAGCCGCAGGTCCCCGGCCTCGAACACGATCTGCACGCCGCGGGGCTCGGCGGCGTCGAACAGGTCGCGCATCACCTCCTGCTGGCCGTAGACCGTGACGGCCGAGCCACCGGTCAGCGCCGCCATGTCGATCCGGAAGATCTCGCCGTCATAGGCGAGGTTGGTGCCGGTATGGACCAGGCCCTCGGCCTTGAGCCGGCCGTCGAGGCCGAGCTTTTCCATCAGCGCGACGGTGCCCTGCTCCAGCACGCCGGCCCGCACCCGTCCCTCGACATAGTCGCGGGTGCGCCGCTCCAGCACCACCGCGTCGACCCCGGCGCGGGCCAGCAGGTGGGCGAGGAAGAGGCCGGCCGGGCCGGCACCGATGATGGCGACCTGCGTGCGCATGTGGGGGTTTCCTTCCATGGCGCCACCGTCTCGCAGTGGCTGCTCCGTGACGGAAAGGTGAACCGCGCGGCGCCGGTTGACGATGGACGGGGCGAGGGAAAAGTTGGATTTTCCGTCGATCCCGCCCGCTGCGCGAGAATCCGTCCGCGATGCACCTCGACCCTGCTCAACCCCCTGCGGTGCCGCATTTCTTCCTCTACGGCGAGGCGCCGCGGGACGCCGACGACCGCTTCCTGCACCTGGAGGCCTTGGACGATCGCAGCCGTCCGAACCGCTGGACGATCCGCCCGCACGTCCATTCGAGCCTGCACCAGCTGCTCGTCATCGCCGAGGGCGGCGGGGAGATGCGCGCCGAGGCCGAGCGCCTGACCTTCGCGGCCCCCTGCCTGCTGGCGGTCCCGGCCGGCACCGCCCACGGCTTCCGCTTCGCCGACGGCACGGCGGGGGCGGTGCTGACCCTGTCGGCGCGCTACCTGCGCGACCTGTGCGGGCGCGAGCCGGAGCTGTCGGCGCTGTTCGCCGGCCCGGCGGCGCTCGCGCTGCCGGAGCCCGGCCCGGTCGAGGAGGCGGTGGCCGAGCTCGCCCGGGAACTGGCCTGGGCGGCCCCGGGCCGTCGCGGCGCCATCGAGGCCCACCTGATGCTGCTCCTGGTCGCCGGCCTCAGGCGGCTCGCCGCCGCGCGCGCGCCGGCTGCCCCGCCGGGCCCGCAGGCGCTGCTGACCGCGCGCTTCCGCGAGGCCGTCGAGGCGCATCACCGCCGCGAGCGGCCGCTCTCGGCCTATGCGGACGATCTCGGGGTGACCGAGGCGCGGCTGCGCGCCGCCTGCCGGGCGGTGACGGGGACGAGCCCCGGCCGGATCATCCGCGAGCGCCGCCTGCTCGAGGCCAAGCGCAGCCTGCTCTATTCCGACCTCGGAATCGCCGAGATCGCCTACAGCCTCGGCTTCACCGACCCGGCCTATTTCTCGCGCTTCTTCGCCAAGGGCACCGGCGAGTGCCCGCGGGCGTTCCGTGACAGGCGCGGCGCGGACAAGGGAGAGACGCGATGACGAGCGGGTACGGACTGACCCGGCAGGGCTTTCTCGGCGCCGCGCTGGCGGCCGCGGTGGGGGGCGGGGCCGCGGCGCAAGGGGCGGAGCTGCACCGGCGGCCGATCCCGGCGAGCGGCGAGACCCTGCCGGTGATCGGGCTCGGCACCTGGCGCGGCTTCGACGTCGGGGCGAAACCCGCCGAGCGGGGCCCGTTACGCGAGGTGGTGGCGACCTTGCTGGCCAAGGGCGGCCGGGTGATCGACTCCTCGCCGATGTACGGCCGGGCCGAGGGCGTCACCGGCGATCTCGTCGCAGAGGCCGGGGCCCGCGAGCGCACCTTCCTCGCCACCAAGGTCTGGACCAGCGGCCGCGAGGCGGGGATCGCGCAGATGAAGCGCTCGCTCCAGCTCCTGCGCACCGAGCGCCTCGATCTGATGCAGATCCACAACCTGCTCGACTGGCGCACCCACCTGCCGACCCTGCGGGCCTGGAAGGAGGAGGGGCGGATCCGCTATCTCGGCATCTCGCACTATACCGAGAGCGCCTACGACGCCGTCGAAGCGGTCCTGAAGGCCGAGCGGCTGGATTTCCTCCAGATCAACTACGCCCTCGACGACCGGGCGGCGGAGGAGCGCCTGCTGCCGCTGGCCGCAGAGAAGGGCGTGGCGGTGCTGGTCAACCGGCCCTTCGGCGGCGGAGGGCTCCTGCGCCGCCTCGCGAAGACTCCGCTGCCGGACTACGCGGCGGAGATCGGCTGCACCTCCTGGGCGGAGATCCTGCTGAAATACGTGGTCTCCCACCCGGCCGTGACCTGCGCGATCCCTGGCACCGCCGATCCCGGCCACATGGCGGCGAACCTGCGCGCCGGGATGGGGGCGCTGCCGGACGACTCCTTGCGCCGGCGCATGGCGGCGGCCTTGCCGGGCTGAACCCAAGCTGAACGCAAGGATCGGCAAAGTCGCCGCCCAGCAAGACGGCGAACAAGCGCGGCCGCAATCCAGTCGATCTCCGGACCGGCGCGCCGCACCCCGCCATATTGCTGCCGTTCTGCCTGTGTTAATGATCCCCCATCCACATCGCTTCTCGTCCAGCGCGCGACCGCCCGTGTTCGCGCAGCGGGACGTTGCGGTCTCACCGCAACGCTCTGCCACGCATTCAAGAAGCGAGCCGGCCCGATCCATGCGGCCGGGCTCGAACAATCAGGGGGTCCCATGCTCAAGTCGTCCGTCGCCGCTCTCGTCCTGTGCGCCGCCCTGCCGGCCAGCCTGCAGGCGGCGGAGGGGCGGAGCTTCAACGGTACCTGGGCGGTGCAGCTCGTCACCGATTCGGGGATGTGCGACAGCCGCTACAACGTCTCGCTGGCGATCACCGACGGCGACGTGCGGGTGGCCTCGACCGGGGAGGGCGGCGCGACGGTGAGCGGACGCATCGGGCCGGACGGCAATGTCGGCCTCACCGTCCGCCAAGGCTCGGCGAGCGGCGCCGCCTCGGGCCGGCTCCAGGCCAATTCCGGCTCCGGCACCTGGAAAGTCTCCGCCCTCTGCTCCGGCCGCTGGACCGCGCAGCGCCGCTCGACCCGCGTCGCGCAGGCGGACTGACACCGCAGCGCTTTCGATCGGTTCTGTGCCGCGGGCGCCGATGCGCCGAATGCCTGCGCGTCGGCATGTCGATGCGACGGCGCGGTGGAACGACAGAATCGCTGCACGACGCAGCGATCACCTCAACCGGCGGATTTCGTGCGGGCGCAGAACCGGCTCCAGTGCTGCGCATGCACCGTGCTGATGATGCCCGAGGCCCAGATCAGGCGGCAATCGGGCATCAGCGGGGCGTTGTGGCTCTCCAGGTGGTAGGCGCCCCGCTGCGAGCCGCGCAGGATCTTCTTCAGGAAGCGGTTCCCCTCCGCCGTCGTCACCGCGGCGTAGAGGTCGAGCAGCCGCTCCGGGCTCTCGCCCGCCTCGGCGCAGAGCACCACGTCGTCCGGCTCATATTTCGGATACATCGACAGGCCGGCGACCCGGAACGCGATGGTGCCGGAAGGCACCGGAAACGGCACCGTGATCCGGAACAGGTCGCCCCCCGGACCGGGCTGCTCGTCTCCGGTGTCGATCAAGCCGCCGGCGCTGATCAAGCCCTTCACTCCCACGATCTGGCCGCCATCCGCGGAGGGCTCCGGCGCGTCGTCGTCGCCGAACAGGAGCCCCTTGGCGGTGACCTCGACGCCGTCGCGGCGGAAGCGCGCGGCATAGCGTTCGGCATCGTCCTGGCCGATGGTCCGGGTGCCGGCCTCGTGCGCGCGGTAGGTGCTCTCCGGCCAGGCATTCTGCAGGGCGGCGTCCCGCGCCGAGCGGTAGCCGGCGGCGATGCGCGCCTGCCGCAGCCGCTCGCCCTGGGCGGCCCGGACCCGGTTCTCTCCCGAATGGATCACCTCAGCGAAAATCCCCGACACTTGAGGTATTGAGAAAAATCACTACATCATGTAGCTATAAATCCGCAAGGCCCGCGGCAAGCAGCGTTGTTCGCGCGTGTCCCGTCCTGCCACCCTAACCCAAGGGCAGGCTTGCGCCGTATCCCTCGTTGCGGGAGTTCACAGATGGTCCACCGTTTCCTCGCCGCCGGCCGCGGATCACCGGACGATGCAGCGGTCCGGTGGCGCAACGCCGGGGAGGATGCGGACGATCCGGGCCGCTCGCGTCCCGGCCGCCACGGCGGCGAATCGCCGCAAAGGGCCCTCGGAAAGCCGGAGGGCCGCTTCAGCCGGGACGAGGACGCTCGCGCCACGCGCCGCTTCGGTGCAGGAGGGGCGGATGAAGGTTGCCCTGATCGTGCTCTGGACCCTCGCCGCGGGGGTCGGCCTGTTCCTGATGGTGCGCGCCCGGATCGTGCGCGCGACCGAAGCGCTGACGCGAGAGGCCGGGCGCGAGCGGATCGCCCCACCCGACACGCCACCGGATCGTCCCGGCGGACCCTGATCGGACCCGCTCTCCGGCAGGCGGGGAGGGCCGCGTGAGCGGGAAGAAGCGCCGCATCGCCCGCCGTCGCCGCGAGGCCCTGGCGCATGACCGCCCGCCGGCAGACCGGGCCGCCGAGATCCGGCGCCGGCGCCGTCGGCGGGTCCGCCCGGCCCGGATCGTGCTGGCGATGGACCGGGTCTGGCTCGTCGCCGAGACGAAGGCGCGCTGGTCCGCCCGGGCGGCCCGCGACCTCGAAGCCGCCGGCATCGCCACCTTCGAGCCGCGGGAGGAGGTCGAGTTGACCTCGGCCCAGGGGCGCCGCCGCACCGCGCGGGTGCCGCTCCTGCACCGCACGGTCTTCGTGGGCCTGCGCGACGACGACGACCTCGCGCGGGTCGAGGGCCATCCGGGCATCGCCCGGGTGCTGTTTCGCGACGGCCGCGCCGTCGTCATCGCGCCCGCCGTGCTCCAGGGCTTCGCCGACGCGATCACCGGCCATGGCGACCGGGGGAGCGGCGGCCAGAAGACCGGTAACGAGGAGACCGGTAACGAGGAGGCGGTGAGGGCGGTCCTGTTCGCCCTCGGCGACGGCGTGCGGGTGACCGAAGGGCCACTCAAGGCCCTCTCCGGCACGGTTGAGGGCGTCGATCCGGCCCGTCGGCGCTACCGGGTCGCCCTATCGCTGTTCGGACGCGAGACGCCGGTGACGCTCGACGAGGAGCAGATCGAGCGGGACTGAGGGACCGGAAAAATGTTGCGCCCCACCGAAGAGAACATTTGACGAACATCGGTGGGGCAGGTACAAAGGTCTCAGGTTATCCGGGTCTGCGGCCTGCCCTTACGGGACGTGGCTGCTCGACTGCCCCGCGACGCGGGGATGTGTCCCCGGACCCGGCCCACGGCATCACCGAGGCGAAGGGCGGCTCGTGCCCCGTGGCTCCGGCGGCCCGGGGCCGTGCCGTGCTTCCCACACTCCAACCAGGAGGCACATGGCACGGCGAGTCATCGACTGGGCGGGCATCGCGGCAGCCTACCGGGCGGAGCCGGGAGCCGGGCCCGCTATCGCGCGCCGGTTCGGCATCAGCCCGGCGACGCTTCGGCGCCGGGCACGGGCGGAAGGATGGGTGCGCGATGCCCCGGCCGCCCCGCCGGACGTCGCTCCCACGGGCGACGTGCCGATGGGCGGTCCCCCCTCGGGTGAGGCTCTTCCGGGCGACGTGCTGGGCGGCCACCGCATCGTGGTCGCGCAGGGTGCCGCCCTCACCCTGCAGCTCCTCGACGATCTTCAGGCCGCCGCGGCCGACGCCGCGCCCGACGAGGGCGCGGAGGAGGGCGGGCTCGCCCGCGCGGCGATCCTGCAGAAGCGCGTCGTCGCCCTGCGCGACCTCGCCGCCGCGGCGCGGCTGTGGATCGCCCTGGAGCGGCAGGCCTGGGATCTCGACGGCAAGAGGGACGGCAGGCACCGTGACGACACCGCGATTCCCGATCCCGACGCGGCCTTCCACCTCCTCGACCAAGGGCAGCGGGCCCAGCTCCGGGCCATCGCCGAGCGCCTGGCTCAGGGACCCGCCGGCCCTGCTGCGGGCCCTCGACCGGCTCGATAGCGAGGAGAGCCTGGCAGGCTTCGTGCGCCGGGCCTGGCCGGTGATCGAGCCGGGCGCTCCTTACGTGCATGGCTGGCACATCGACGCGGTCAGCGCCCATCTCGAAGCCGTCACCGCGGGGCAGATCACCCGGCTGCTCATCAACGTGCCGCCTGGCACGATGAAGAGCCTGCTCGCCGGAGTGTTCTGGCCGGCCTGGGAATGGGGGCCGAAGAACCGCCCCGCTCTCCGCACCGTCGCGGTCTCGCACACCGAGCGGCTGGCGCTTCGCGACAACCTGCGCACGCGGCGCCTGATCACCTCGCCCTGGTACCGGGCCCTGTGGGGCGAACGGGTGCGGCTCACCCGCGACCAGAACCGCAAGGGCCGGTTCGAGACCACCGCGACGGGCCTGCGCGAGGCGGTCTCGGCCGGCTCGATCACCGGCTCCCGCGGCGACCGGGTGATCCTCGACGACCCGATCTCGGTCGAGGGCGCCAATTCCGAGCGGGTGCGCGAGGGGATCGCGCAGTGGTTCCTCGAAGCCGTGCCGACCCGCCTCAACGATCCCGTCCGCTCGGCCATCGTGGTGATCATGCAAAGGCTGCACGAGCGCGACCTCTCGGGCGTGATCCTGGCGCGGAACCTCGGCTACGAGCACCTGATGCTGCCGATGGAGTTCGAGCCGGAGCGCGCCTGCGCCACCCGGATCGGATTCACCGATCCCCGCCGCGGGCCGGGCGAGCTGCTCTTCCCGGAGCGCTTCCCTCGGGCAGCAGTGGAGCGCGACAAGGCCGCGATGGGCGAATACGCGGCGGCCGGCCAGTACCAGCAGCGGCCCGCCCCCCGGGATGGCGGCCTGTTCAAGCGCGGCTGGTTCACCCTGGTGCGGGCCCTGCCCGCCGGCTGCATCGATGTCCGGGCCTGGGACCTCGCGGCGAGCGTGCCGAGGCCTGGGCGCCAGCCGGACTACACCGCCGGAGTCAAGCTCGCGCGCAGCCCCGACGGGCATCTCTATGTCGTCGACGTCCGCCGCGACCGGCTCTCGGCCGGGGGCGTCGAGCGCCTGATCCTGGCGACGGCCGCCGCGGACGGGCCGTCCTGCCGGATCTCGCTGCCGCAGGACCCCGGACAGGCCGGCAAGGCGCAGGCGCAGTACCTCGTCGGGCGGCTCGCCGGCTACGACGCGCGGGCGACGCCGGAGAGCGGCGACAAGGCGACCCGCGCCGCCCCGGTCTCGGCCCAGGCCGAGGCCGGCAACCTGCACCTCGTCGCCGGGCCCTGGAACGAAGCCTTCCTCGACGAGCTCTGCGCCTTCCCCAACGGCGCCTTCCTCGATCAGGTCGACGCCCTCTCGCGCGCCTTCGCGGCGCTGGCCCGGCCGGGATACGGCCTGCTCGGAGTCCTGTGATGTGGCTTACCGACCGCCTCGCCAACCTCGTCTCCGGCCTCGGCGGCCCGCGGGACAAGAGCACCGGCAACCTGCACGTCCACGTGCCCCGCGCCCGCGCGGAGCTGGATGCCGCCTACCGGGACAACTGGATCGCCCGCAAGGTCGTCGACATCGTGCCCTTCGACATGCTGCGCGAGTGGCGCGCCTGGCAGGCCCCGCCCGAGGTCGCGGCGGCTCTGGCCGCGAGCGAGGAGCGCTTGTGTCTCCGCGACCGCCTGCTGCGGGGCTTACGCCTCGCCCGCCTGCATGGCGGCGCCGCGCTCCTGATCGGCGACGGCGCCCCGGATCCGGGCCTGCCGCTCGACCCTGAGACCCTCGGGCAGGGGGGCTTGCGCTACCTCCACGTCCTGCCCCGCGGCCAGATCCAGGCCGGCGCCCTCGAGCGCGACCCGCTCTCGCCCTGGTTCGGCGAGCCCCGCGGCTACACCGTCGCGGGCGGGCAAGCGGTCCATCCCTCGCGGGTGGTGCGTCTCCTCGGCGCCGCCCTGCCGGACGATGCGCTCGGTGACGGCTGGGGCGACAGCGTGCTCCAGGCGCTGCTCGAAGCCATCGACCAGGCGACGGCGGCGTCCGCCCACATCGCCGCGATGCTGCCCGAGGCCAAGCAGGACGTGATCTCGGTGCCGGGCCTGTCGCAGCATCTCTCGACCGAGGACGGCACGGCTGCGCTCACCGAGCGCTTCGCCTATGCGGCCCGGATGAAGGGCCTGTTCGGGATGCTGCTGCTCGAAGGCGACGGCCGTTCGCCGGAGGGGGAGCGCTACCAGCAGAAGCAGCTCGATTTCTCGGGGCTGCCGGAGGTGGCGCGGCTCTTCCTCCAGGTCGCGGCGGGCGCCGCCGACATTCCGGTCACGCGGCTCCTCGGCCAGTCGCCCGCCGGCCTCAACGCCACCGGCGAATCCGACATCCGCAACTACCACGACCACGTCGCGGCCCGTCAGACCGTCGAGCTGACGCCGGCCGTCGCCCGCCTCGACCGGCTCCTGATTCGCGACGCCCTCGGCCGCGACGAGCCCGGATTGCGCTACGCCTGGCGGCCGCTCGCCCAGGCGAGCGAGCGCGAGAAGGCGGAGGTCGGCCGCCTCAAGGCCGAGACCGCGGCGCTCCTCGCCCGCGAGGGCGTGGTGCCCGCCGGTGCCTTGTCCCGCGGCGTCGAGGGCTGGCTGTCGAGCGCCGACCTCTTCCCGGGCATCGCCGCGGCCTTCCGGCCGGCCGGCTGAGCCGAGTTCCAACCCGCTCCCGAGCGGGCTCGATACAGTCGCATCGTCGGACAAGGCGCGGGTTTCCCTCCTCTCCCCGCGGGCGGGGAGAGGAGGGATGCGCGCGACCCGGCCTGTGAACTGACGAACCCGCACGGGAGAGGCGCTTTCCACCTCCCAGCGCGAGACCATCCCCATGCACCTCTTCGACCGGTTCAGCCTCGGCCCCGCGGCCGAGATCGCGGGCGCGCGCCCGCTCGGCAACGGCGCCCTGGTGGTGCAGGCCCGCGCGGCACGGGCCGGCAACGTCCAGGTCTATCGCGGCGACGAGGTCGCCCGGCCGGACCTCGCCACCGTCCGGATCTACCGCGACCCGGACGAGATCTTCCGCGCCGAATCACTGCGCAGCTTCGGCCACAAGCCCGTCACCCTCGACCACCCGCCCGAGGCGGTGACGCCACGGACCTGGCGCGGCGTCGCCCGCGGCCATGTCGGCGACGAGGTGGTGCGCGACGGCGAGTTCGTCCGCATCCCGATGCTGCTCGCCGATTCCGCGGCCATCGCGGCGGTGCAGGGCGGGCGGCGCGAGGTCTCGGTCGGCTATACCTGCGACCTCGACTGGACGCCCGGCACCGCCCCGGACGGCAGCCCCTACGACGCCCGCCAGACGAGGGTCGTCGTCGACCACGTCGCCATCGTGGCGCAGGGACGCGCCGGTCCGGATTGCCGCATCGGCGACGCGGATCTCGGCCGACGCCTCGCCGAGGCCGAGGCACGGGCCGAGGCCGCCGAGGCCGCGCTGGCCGAGCGGGAGGGCGAGGTCGCGGCGCTCCGCGCCCGGGTGCCCGATGCCGCCGCCCTCGACGCGCTCGCCGCCGCGCGCGGCGCCCTGGTCACGCAAGCCCGCCGGATCCTCGGCGATTCCTTCGATCCCGCGGGCCTCGATGCCGAGGCGATCCGGCGGGCCGCCATCGCCCGGGCGCTCGGCGAGGCGGAGGCCGCCGCCATGAGCCCCGCGGCGATCGAGGGCGCCTTCCGGGTTGCCGCCGCCGACCCGCGCCGCACCGCACCGCCCCACGCCCCGGACCCGCTGCGCGACGCCCTTCGCCAGCGGAGCGCCGACGCCCCGACGCCCGAGGCGGCCCACGCCGCCATGGTCGAGACCCTCCGCAACGCCTGGAAGCCCGCAGGAGCCCGCTGATGCCCACGATCCAGTCCAGCTACCCCGCCCGGCCGGCCGCCGCCTACGAGGGCATGGCCGCCGACCAGGACCCCGCCACGATCGTCAGCCGCACCGTCGAGACCACGGACGGCATCGCCTTCGGCCGGGCCGCCTTCCAGGGCACCCGCGACGACGGTATCGCCGCCTCGGGGGCGGTCTTCCGCGGCATCGTACTGGCCGACCGCAACGCCCGGCCGAGCGCGAGCGGCGCCGACCTCTTCGCCAAGGGAGAGACGGCGCCGGTGATGGTGCGCGGCACCGTCTGGGTCGTCACTGCCACGGCCGCGAGCGTCGGCGCCGCCGCCTACGTCACCTCGACCGGGGCGGTCACCGCCACCGCCTCCGGCAACATCCTGATCCCCGGCGCCCTGTTCGACACCTCGGGCTCCGCCGGGGGCCTCGTCCGCCTGCGCATGAACTGACGAGAGGCAATCCCCATGACCCGCACCCTCCTCACCGACGCTCCCCGGGCCCTCGCCTTCCTGGTCAGCCAGCAGGCCTTCATCGAGCCGACCGTCTACCGCAACCAGTACCCGGCGA
Source organism: Methylobacterium tarhaniae (assembly GCF_001043955.1). Classification (GTDB taxonomy): domain Bacteria; phylum Pseudomonadota; class Alphaproteobacteria; order Rhizobiales; family Beijerinckiaceae; genus Methylobacterium; species Methylobacterium tarhaniae. Next base: position 11,820 of record NZ_LABZ01000153.1, read on the forward strand.
TCCGCTATCCGCGGCTGGTGCCGGTCGACACCGCGGCACCCGAATGGGTGCCGACCGTGACCTATTTCTCGGTCGACCGGGTCGGGCAGGCGACCTGGGTCCACGGCGCCGCCACCGACGTGCCGAAGGTCGAGATGCTGCGGCGCCAATACGAGACCACCGTCGCCATGGCGGGGATCGGCTACGGCTACGACCTCGAGGAACTCGGCAAGGCCCAGCTCCTCGGCATGACCCTCGACGCCGACAAGGCCGACGCCGCCCGGCAGGCCTCCGAGGAGTTCATCGACCAGATCGCCCTGCGCGGCGACGCGACGAAGGGTTTTGCCGGCCTCCTCAACCATCCGAGCGTGACCGTGGGCAGCGCCGCCGCCACCGGGACCAGCGGCAGCACCCTCTGGTCGCAGAAGACCGCCGAGCAGGTGCTGACCGACATCAACGGCCAGCTCATCGGCATCTTCACCGGCAGCGGCACGGTCGAGATGGCCGACACCCTGCTCCTGCCCTACGACCAGATGCTGAGCCTCGGCCTGCGCCGCCTCGACCCGACGAGCCCGATCACGCTCCTCGACTGGATCCGGCGCCACAACGTCTACACCCTGGAGACCGGGCAGGACCTCACGGTCCTCGGCGTGCGGACCCTCGAGACCGCCGGCACCGGCGGCACCGCCCGCATGGTCGCCTATCGCCGCGACCCTTCCGTGCTGAAGCTGTGGCTGCCGATGCCGTTCCGGTTCTTCCCGGCCTGGCAGACCGGCCCCTGGCGCTTCGAGGTGCCGGGCGCCTTCCGGCTCGGCGGCCTCGACATCCGCCGCCCCGCCGCCTGCCGCTACCTCGACGGCATCTAGGGGAGGGGCGCGATGATGCGGGTGACGAACCACGCCGCCGGCCCCCGGCTGGTCTGGCCCAAGGGCGCGCGGACGCCCCGGCTGCTCGTGCCCGGCGAGAGCACGGTGATCGCGCTCCCCGACCGGAGGGATCCGTGCCTCGCCGCCTGGGAGGCGGCGGGCGAGGTGCGGGTCGAGGCGGAACCCGGCCCGACGCTAGCGGATCCGGTGCCGCCGGACCCGCGCCCCGAGCGCCGCCGCGGCCGCGAGCGGCCGCCCTCCAGCGGGGAGGCGTGAGATGGCGGACGCGATCACGCCGGACGCCTTCCGGGCCCGGTTCCCGGCCTTCGCCAGCGTCGCCGACGCGCCGATCGCCGGGGCGCTCGCCGAGGCGGCGCCCCGGATCGGCGCGGCCTGGCCGGCGGCGGATGCCGCCCTCGGGCGGATGCTCCACGCCGCCCACACCCTCACCCTCGACGGGCAGGGCGGGCCGGAGGCCGAGCTCGCCCGGGCTGGCGCCCTCGACCTCAAGGCCCTGCGCAGCGGCACGCTCCACCTCGAGCGCCGCGACCCGCCCACGGACGCGGCCCCCGGCACCCTGGGGCTGACCTCCTACGGGCGGCGTTTCCACGAGGTGATGCGCCGCAACGGCGTCGGCGTGGCGGTGGTGTGATGGGCCTCCTCGACGGCCTCGGCCGCCATCTCGGAGGCGTCCTCGCCCCCCTCTTCGACGAAGGCATCCTGCACCGGATCGGCCCGGACGACGTCGCGAGCGACACGCCCGTCCGGGCCCGGCGCGACGGCATCCGGGAGGCGAGCGAGGAGCCCGGCCTGCCGGGGCGGCTCGTGCGGATGACCGTGCTGACGCCGGGCTCACCCCCGAATCCCGACGACGAGATCACCCTGGCGGGGATCCGCCACCGCATCGTCGCGGTGGAGACCGACCCCGCCGGCAGCCACGCCCTCATCCAGGGGAGACCCTTGTGACGACACGAGCCGAGACCGGTCCGCTCCAGGCGCGGCTCGCCCGCCTCGCCCGGGCCGGCAGCGAGGCCGCGCGGGCCCGCGCGCGGGAGGAAGCGCGCACGCTCGCAGCCGAGATCGCCGCCGACCTGCCGGACGGGCACGCCGAAGCGACGGAGACGCCTGCCGGCGCCACCGTGACGGTGGAGGCGCCGCACCTGATCGCGCGGGAATTCGGCACCGCGACGTGGGCCGCCCGGCCGGTGATCGCCCCCGCCGTCGCGCGCCTCGCGGGGAGGGGCTGATGGCGGTCGTCGACCTGTCGCCCCACCTCCTGCGGGCGGTGCGCACCCGCCTGCTGGCCGATCCGTCCTTGCGCCCGCTCGTCGGCGACCGGGTGCGCGAGGCGGTGAGCGCCCGGGAGGAATGGCCGTTCCTGCGCGTCGATCCGCCGGAGGTCGGCCCCTACGAGGCCCAAGGCTGGCGCGGCTGCGCCTGCCGCCTGACCGTCCACGCCTTCCTGCGCGGGGCCCGGGACCTGAGGCCGATGCAGGACCTGCTCGCCGCCGTCGCCACCGCCCTCGACGAGGCCAACCTGCCCTTGAGCCGCGGCGAGCTGCTGTGGCTGGCCCACGAGCGCAGCCTGGTCCTGCCGGAGCCCCTCGGGCCCGGCTCCTGGCACGGCATCGCCCGCTTCGGGGCGGTCGCCGCCGAAACGATCTGATCTTCCGCCTTCAGGAACGCACGCCATGGCCCAGCCCACCACCCTGACCTTCTCCGCCATCGCCGTGAAGCTCGAGAGCCTGACCAAGGCCGGCACCTTCGAGGCGCCCTGCGGCCTCACCGAGCGCGCGGCGCAATTCACCAAGGAGACCAACAGCGCCGTCATCCCCGATTGCGACAAGGAGGACGCCGCGCCCTTCGTCGACCGGGTCGCGGTGTCGAAATCCGTGGCGGTCTCCGGCAAGGGCGTGATGGCCCGCCAGAGCATCGCCCGCTGGCGCGCCGCCTTCGAATCGGACGTGCCGGTGAAGGCCCGGGTCGAGGTCAGCGGCACCGGCGCCGAGGGCGGCGGCGCCTGGGACGGGCTGTTCCACCTCACCACCTTCGAGGTCGGCGCCGTCCGGGGCGAGCGCTGCACCGTCTCGGTCGCCCTGCAATCGACCGGGACCGTTGCCTTCACGGCGGCCTCGTGAGGTCCCGATGAGCCGCGACGGCCATATCGACCTCGACCTGGGTGGGACGACCCACCGCTTCCGCCTCGCCATCGGCGACCTGGAGGCGTTGCAGGAGGCGACGGGGATGGGCCCGGCCGCCCTGCTGCACCGCTTCCATGCCGGCCGGCGCTACCGGTTCCGGGACGTGCGCGACGTGCTGCGCCTCGGCCTGATCGGCGGCGGCGCCCCGGTGCCGCAGGCCCATGCGCTTGCCCGCCGCCTCGACGGGTTGCCCTGCATCCCGCTGATCGCCAAGGCCGCCCTGGTCCTGGCGGCCTCCCTCGAAGGCACCGAGGACGAGACGGTCGGCCGCCCCGCCGGGGCCGCCGGCCCGGAGGGGCGGATCGCCTTCGCGGCGTTCTACGGCGCCGCCGCCGCCATGGGCCTGCCCGCCGCCGACCTTCGGGCGATGAGCCTGTGGCAGCTCGCCGCCTATATCGACGGCTTCAACCGCGCCCGCGATCCCGACGCCGCCGACGCCCCGACGCCTCAGGAGGAGGATGCGCTCTGGGCCTGGCTCCAGGGTGGCCTCGCAGACGACGGATCTCCCGCATGACGACCGAGATCGAGCGCCTGGTGGTCTCCCTGGAGGCCCATGTCGAGGCCTATGAGCGCGAGTTGGCCCGGGCCGGGCCGCTCGCCGAGCGGGCGATGGCGGAGGCCGAGCGCGCCGTCGAGGCCGGGGCCGGCCGCATCGCCGCCGCGATGGCACGGGCCGGCGCCGAGGTCCGCGACGAGATCGCCCGCATGGCGGCGCCGGAGGGTTTGGGGAAGCTCCAGCGCGCGATGGAGCAGGCGAGCGCCGTGCCCGCCGGCGACGGCGCCGCCTTGCGGCGGGTCGACGATGCGGTCGGCAGCCTGACCGCCCGCCTGACGGAAGCCGGGACCGCCTCCCGGGAGGCGGTGGCGGGATTCGAGGCGGTGGCGGGCGCGGTCGGAGGCATCGCGGAAAAAATCCCGGCCGCCGCGGACCTCGTCGCCGATCTCGGCCGGCGGATGAAGGCGGCCTCCGGCGAGGGCGCGGCGATCCGCGCCCGCATCGCCGACGCCTTCGCGATCAGCGACGCCGCGTCCCGCGGCAGCCTCGCCCCCGCCGCGCCGGCAGCACAGACCGGGCGGGCGCCCGCCCGGTCGGCGGCGCGACCCGGCAAGGCGGCGGAGCCGGAGGACGACGCCTTTCGCGACGAGGTCGCCCGCCTCACCCGGCGCACCGGCCTCCTGAAGATCGAGGCCGACGCGGTCGGCCGGGAGGAGGGCGCCGCCGCGAAGGCCGAGGCGGCCTTCCGCCTGCTGGAGGCGGCGAAGAAAGCCGACCTCGCGGTGACCCCGGCGCTCCGCGAGGAGGTCGACCGGGTGGCGGAGGCCTACGGCGCCGCGACCGCGCAGGTCGAGCGGGCGGAGGCCGCGCAGCGCGCCGCGCAATCCGCCTCGCGGGAGCTCGGCTCGGCGCTCTCCGACAGCTTCAAGGGCGCGATCCTGCACGGCGAGCGCCTGACCACGGTCGTCGCCCGGCTCGCCACCACCCTCGCGAGCCGCGGCCTCGACCGGGCCTTCGACGGCCTGTTCGGCCGCGGCGGCCCAGGCGCCGACCTGGTCGGCGACGCCCTCGGGTCCCTCGGCCTGACCCCGAGCCCGACCGGCCGCGCCGCCGGCGGGCCCGTCACCCCGGGTGTCGCGTACACGGTGGGCGAGAGCGGGCGCGAAACCTTCGTGCCGCTCCAGCCCGGCCGGATCCTGCCGGCGGCGCACGGCGTCGCCCCGGCGCCCGCCGCCCCGAACGTCCAGGTCTCGGTCTCGATCGCCACCGCGGACGCCCCGAGCTTCCACCGCTCGGAGGCTCAGGTCAGCGCCGCCCTGGCCCGGGCGGTGCAGCGCGGCCTGAGGGGCCTGTGAGAATTGGAGCCCGTGAGCCATGCCGAGCCCCTTCCACGAGGTGCGCTTTCCCCTCGCGCTCTCCTACGGCTCCCGCGGCGGGCCGGAGCGACGCACCGAGATCGTCACGCTGGGCTCCGGTGACGAGGAGCGCAACAGCCTCTGGCGCCATTCCCGCCGCCGCTACAACGCGGGTCCCGCCCTGCGCTCGGCCGAGGACGTCGCCGTCCTCCTCGCCTTCTTCGAGGAGCGCCGCGGTCCCCTTCACGGCTTCCGCTGGCGCGACACCTTCGACCACAGCTCCGCCGCCCCCGGCCAGACGATCGCGCCCACCGACCAGCGCCTCGGCACCGGCGACGGCACCACCCGGGTCTTCCCCCTCGCCAAGACCTACGGCGCCGCCTTCGCGCCGTACGCCCGACCGATCACCAAGCCGGTCGCCGGCTCGGTCCAGGTCGCGGTCGGCGGCGTGGCGCTCGCCGGCACCGCCTTCACGCTCGATGCCACCACCGGCCTCGTCACCCTCAAGGCCGCCCCCGCCTCCGGGGCGATGGTCACCGCCGGCTTCCTGTTCGACGTGCCGGTGCGCTTCGCCACCGACCGCATCGAGATCGACCACCAGGCCCTGCGCGCGGGCCTCGTCGCCGACATCCCGATCCTCGAGATCCGCCGCTGAGCCCATGAAGACTCTGCCGCCCACTCTCTCTGCTCGCCTCGCGAGCGGGGTCACCACCCTGTGCACGTGCTGGATCGTCACCCGCGCCGACGGGCTGCGCCTCGGCTTCACCGACCATGACCTAGACCTCACCGTCGACGGCGTCCTGTGCTCGGCCGAGAGCGGCGCCACCGGCACCGCGCTCGAACAGGGCACCGGGCTTGCCGCCGACTCCCTCGAGATCGTCGGCGCCCTCACCAGTGGGCGCCTGGCCGAAGCGGAACTCGCCCGCGGCCTGTTCGACGGCGCCGCGGTCGCGGTCTGGCGCGTCGACTGGGCGAGCCCGGCCGACCGCGTCCTCGTGCTCTCCGGCACCGTGGGCGAAGTCTCGCGCGGGCCCACCGCCTTCACCGCCGAGGTGCGCGGCCTCGCCGACCGGCTCAACCAGCCCCGCGGCCGGGTCTACCAGCGCTCCTGCGACGCGCAGTTCGGCGACGGCCGGTGCCGGATCGACGCCACCGCCCCGGCGATCCGCGGCGCCGGCACGGTCGCGACGGTGGGAAGTGCCCGCAAGCTGACCGCCTCCGGCCTCGCCGGGTACGCCTCGCGCTGGTTCGAGGCCGGCCGGCTGGTCTGGACCTCCGGCGCCAATGCCGGCGCGGCTTTCGAGGTGCGGGCGCATACCCGCACCGGCACGCTCGCCGTCCTCGACCTGTGGGAGCCGATGCCGGCGCCGGTCGCGCCCGGCGACGCGTTCCAGGTCACCGCCGGCTGCGACAAGGCCCTGGCGAGCTGCCGGGACAAGTTCGCCAACGTCGTCAACTTCCGCGGCTTCCCGGACCTGCCGGGCAACGACTACGCCGTGGCCTACGCCGTCCAGGGGGCCGACAATGACGGAGGCCGCCTCGGCTGAGACGCGGGCGCGCATCGTCGCGCTGGCGCGAACCTGGCTCGGCACACCCTACCACCACCAAGCCAGCATGCGGGGCGCCGGCGCCGATTGCCTCGGCCTGCTGCGGGGCGTCTACGCCGAGCTGTACGGCGCCGAGCCGGAGGCGCCGCCGCCCTACACGCCGAGCTGGGCCGAGGACCGGGGCGCCGAGACGCTGCGCGATGCCGCCGCCCGGCACCTGGTGCCGCTCGACCTCACGGTGGCCGGGCCCGGCGACGTGCTGCTGTTCCGCTGGCGCGAGCGCCTGCCGGCCAAGCATTGCGCGATCCTGGTCGGCCCGTGCGTGATGATCCACGCCTATGACGGGCACGCGGTGGTCGAGAGCTGGATCCCGCCGGGCTGGGCCCGGCGCATCGCCTACGCCTTCCGCTTCCCCGAGCCCTTGCCCGAGCCCTCGCCCGTCCCCTTGCCGGAGATCCCGACGTGAGCACGCTCGTCCTCTCGGTCGTCGGCCAGGCGGTCGGCACCACGCTTGGCGGCCCGATCGGCGGCGCCATCGGCCAGGCGCTCGGCGCCGCCGGCGGCAGCGCCCTCGATCGCGCCATGTTCGGCTCGAAGCCGAAAACACAGGTCAACCTCGGCCCGCGCCTGTCCGACCTCCACGTCACCGCCTCGACCGAGGGCGCGGCGATCGCCCGTGTCTTCGGCCGCGTCCGCATCGGCGGGCAGATCATCTGGGCGACCAAGCTGAAGGAGGTGCAGACGGTCGAGAAGGTGAAGTCCTCCGGCGGCAAGGGTGGCGGAGGGCAGAAGGCGTTCAACGTCACCTATGCCTACAGCGTCAGCGTGGCGGTCGCCTTGTGCGAAGGCCCGATCGTCGCATTGGGCCAGGTCTATGTGGACGGCAAGCCGATCGACCTCGCGGCCCACAATGCCCGGGTCTATCTCGGCGACGAGGCGCAGGGGCCCGATCCGAAGATTGCGGCGATCGAGGGCGCCGCCAGCGCCCCGGCCTATCGCGGCCTCGCCTACATCGTGTTCGAGGACCTGCCCCTGGCGGCTTTTGGCAACCGGGTCCCGGTCATCACGGCGGAAGTGATCCGTCGCCCGCCCAACGCCTCCGGCCGGCCGGCGCTCGAGGAGCTGGTGACGGCGGTCACGATGATCCCGAGCATGGGCGAGTTCACCTATGCCACCGTGCCGGTCAACGCCTCGACCTTCGGCGGGCTCACCGGGCAGAACACGGTGTCGGGCGGGGTCGACGCGCTCAAGGCGCTGGATCAGCTCGCGGTCGAGGCGCCGCGCTGTCGCCACGTCTCCCTCGTGGTCGCCTGGCACGGCACGGATTTGCGGCTCGGGTCCTGCCGCATCGTCCCGAAGGCCGAGACGGCCTCGAAGACCACCAAGCCGGACTGGATCGCCGGCGGGGTCGAGCGGGCGGCGGCTTCCATCGTCAGCGGCGGCGCCTCCGGGACGCCGTTGCTCGGCGGCGCGCCCTCCGACCTGTCGGTGGTGCAGCTCGTCCAGGCGCTCAAGGCTCGGGGCTACGCCGTCACGCTCTACCCGTTCGTGATGATGGACATCGCCCCCGGCAACGGCCTGCCCGATCCCTATGGCGGGGCGGAGCAGGCGGCTTTCCCCTGGCGCGGGCGCGTCACCTGCCATCCGGCACCAGGCCGGCCCGGCACCGTCGATAAGACCTCGGCCGCGGCGGATCAGGTCGCGGCGTTCTTCGGCACGGTGGCACCGGGGGACCTGGCGTGGAACGGCAAGACGGTCACCAGCACCAAGGCGGAATTCTCGTTCCGCCGCTTCATCCTGCATTGCGCGCGGCTGGCCGAGGCGGCGGGCGGGGTGGACACGTTCCTGATCGGCTCGGAGATGATCGGGCTCACTACCGTGCGCTCAGACGCCTCGACCTTCCCGGCGGTGGCGCAGCTCGTGGCATTGGCGGCCGACGCGCGCGCGATCCTGGGGAGCGCCACGAAGCTCGGCTACTCGGCCGACTGGACGGAATACGCCAGCCATCGCCCGGCCGATGGCTCGAACGACGTGTATTTCCACCTGGATCCACTGTGGTCGAACGCGAATATCGACTTCGTCGGGATCGACAATTACATGCCGCTCGCCGATTGGCGCGATGGGTTCGATCATCTCGAAGCGAGAGCGGGCGCCCCTTCGCCCTACGATCCCGGCTATCTCGCCAGCAACGTCGCGGCCGGCGAGCTGTTCGACTGGTACTATCCGACTCTCGCCGATCGCGACGCGCAGAACCGGGCGCCGATCGCCGACAGCGCTCACGGCGAACACTGGGTCTTCCGGCTCAAGGATCTGCGCGGCTGGTGGGCGAACCCGCACCGCCACCGGCCGGGCGGGGTGCGCCAGGCCAATGCCACGGGCTGGGTGCCGCAGGGCAAGCCGATCCGCTTCATCGAAGTCGGCTGCGCGGCCGTCGACAAGGGCATGAACCAACCGAACGTCTTCGTGGACCCGAAGTCGTCGGAAAGCGTCCTGCCCTACTTCTCGAACGGCCGGCGCGACCTGGCGGCGCAGCGCGCCTACCTGGAAGCCACCTTGGCCTATTGGCAGGGCGCCACCGGCAACCCGGTCTCGGCCGTCTATGGCGGCCGGATGGTCGATCCCGAGCGGCTGTTCGTCTGGACCTGGGACGCCCGGCCCTATCCGGACTTCCCGCGCCAGGCGGCCGTGTGGAGCGACGGGCCGAACTACCGCCTCGGCCACTGGATCAACGGGCGGCTCGGCCTGGCGCCGATCGCCGACGTGGTGGCCGAGCTGTGCGGGGGCCTCGGCGTGCCGATCGATGTCGGCCAGCTCTCCGGTGTGGTCGAGGGCTACGCCGTCACGGAGGTGCAGACGCCGCGGGCCTCGCTCGAACCGTTGCGCACGTGCTTCTTCTTCGACGCGGCGGAGTCGGCCGGGCGGCTGGTCTTCGCCCCGCTGGCGCGAGCGCCGGCGGCAATCTTGACGGCCGACGACCTGGTGGCGCGGGAGGGCAGCGCCGGCGACTACCGGCGCACAAGGGGCGAGGAAACCGCGCTGCCCGGGGTGGTAGCGCTGACCTACATCGATCCGCAGCGCGGCTACCAATCGGCTTCGGTCGAGGCACGCCGCACCAACGGCCGGGCCAACGCGGTGCAGCGGGTGGCGGTGCCGCTGTGCCTCGACGAGGGCACGGCGCGGGGCATCGCGCAGGCGCTCCTCTATCAGGGCGTGGTCGAGCGGGAGCAGGTCGGGGCCACCCTGCCGCCGTCCTGCCTCGCTTTGGATGCCGGCGATGTCGTCACCCTCTCCCTCGCCGGGAGCGGCACCGATTACCGGCTGACCCGCCTCGGCCTCGAAGCGGGCCGGCCGGCGAGCGGCATCCGCACCGATCCGGCGGTGTTCGCCTACCGGGACGGCACCGCGACGCCGCGGCCGGCCGAGCCGCCGGCGACGGTGGGGGTTGCGCTGTTCCACATCCTCGACCTGCCGCTCCTGCGGTCCGACGCGGTGCCGCACGCGCCCTACCTCGCTGCCTACACGGCGCCGTGGTCGCCGGTGGCGGTTTTGCGCTCGACCGCCGGCGGGGCCTTCGCGGACGACGCGGTGGTGGGCGCCCGGTCTATCATCGGGCGACTGACGGCCGACCTCTATTCGGGCCCGTGCGCGCGGTGGGACCGGGTGAGCGCGGTCTATGTCGAGGTGCCGCGCGGGGTCGAGCTGGTCTCCGCTTCGGAAATCGACGTGCTGAACGGGGCCAACGTCGCGGCCCTGCTCACCCCGTCGGGCGAGTGGGAGGTGCTGCAATGGGCGAGCGCGACCCTGACGGCACCGGGCCGCTACCGGCTGACCACGCTGCTGCGCGGCCAGCTCGGGACGGACTTCGCGTTGGGAGCCCCGACCCCGGCCGGCGCCCCTTTCGTGGTGCTCACCGATGCCCTGGTGCAATCGGGGATGCCGCTGGCGCTCCGCACCCTGCCGCTTGCCTGGCGCTGGGGGCCGCTCGGCCGACCGCAGGATGATCCGAGCTTCACCGGCGACACCCTGGCGTTCCGGGGCGTGGGCCTGCGCCCCTACGCCCCGGCTCAAGGACGGATGGTGCGGGCCGAGACCGGCGACCTGGTGCTGTCGTGGATCCGGCGCACCCGGATCGACGGCGACCCGTGGGAACAGGTCGAGGTGCCGTTGGGCGAGGAAGCCGAGGCCTACGCCCTCGACATCCTGTCCGGCTCCTCCGCCGAGGCCACGGTGCTGCGCACGCTCGAAGCCTCGGCGCCCGTCCTCACCTACACGGCCGCCCACCAGGCGGCCGATTTCGGCGGGCCGGTCACCCGCCTGTCCGTCGCCATCCACCAACTCTCGGCAACCTACGGCCGCGGCGCGGCCCTGAGGGCGACCCTGTATGCCTGACGCAGCCACCGCCAACCTCGCCCTGCCGCTGCTGCAAGCGGCGCAGGCGCAGAAGCACGTGACCCACAACGAGGCGCTGGTCGCGTTGGACACGCTGGTCCAGCTCGCCGTCCTCGACAAGGACCTGACCGCACCGCCAGCGAGCCCGGCCGAGGGCGACCGCTACCTGATCGCCGGCGCCAGCCCCACCGGGGCGTGGGCGGGCTGGGCCGGGCGCGTGGTGCGCTACCAGGACGGGGCGTGGCGCTCCTTCGTGCCGCGCCCCGGCTGGCTCGCCTTCGTGGCGGACGAGGCGGACCTGTACATCTACACGGGTGCGGCCTGGGCCTCGTTCCGCTCCACCCTGACCGCCGTGACGGCGTTGCAGAACCTCACGCGCCTCGGCCTCGGCACCACCGCCGACGCGCAGAACCCCTTCGCCGCCAAGCTGAACAAGGCGCTCTGGACGGCGCTGACCGCGGGCGAGGGCGGCACTGGGGATCTGCGCTACACCCTC
>NZ_LABZ01000154.1 GCF_001043955.1 Methylobacterium tarhaniae
CCATCGGCCCGGCGACGAAGCTGCCGCTGCCGCGCTACGTCAGCCTGAAGACCGACCGGGTGAACTTGCGCGAGGGCCCGTCCAAGGACCATCGCACGCTGTGGGTGTTCCAGCGCGCCGGCCTGCCGGTGGAGATCATCGCGGAGTTCGAGACCTGGCGCCGCATCCGCGACTCGGAGGGCACCGAGGGCTGGGTGCTGCACTCCCTGCTCTCCGGCCGGCGCACCGCGGTGGTGCTGAGCCGCGGCGCCGACAAGGGCGCGCCGGTGTCGCTCTACGACCGGGCCGATCCCGCCAGCGGCGTGGTCGCCCAGCTCCAGGCCGGGGTGATCGGCAGCGTGAAGAACTGCGACGGCACCTGGTGCCGCCTCGTCGTGGCCCTGCCCCAGAAGCGCGGCGACGTGGACGGCTACATGCGCCAGGACCGGCTCTGGGGCGTCTACCCGAACGAGAAGGTGGAGTGAAACGCGCGAGGGCCGCGCTCCCTTCCAGGAGCGCGGCCCTCGCGAAACACAAACGATGCTGGCCGGATGATGCGTGGCGGATCAGGCCCGGCCGGTCCGGCGGCGCAGGCGCACGATCACCTCGACGCCGGCGATCTCCATTCCTTCGGGGGCCTGGGGCAGCGAGTCGACGGTGATGCCGCAATCCGGCATGTCGAGCACCTGGCCCTCCTCCTCCAGGAAGAAGTGGTGGTGCTCGCTCGGGTTGGTGTCGAAATAGGCCTTGGAGCCGTCCAGCGCGAGCTGGCGCAGCAGGCCGGCCTCGGTGAACTGGTGCAGCGTGTTGTAGACGGTGGCGAGGGAGACCGGGACCTTGGCCCGCATCGCCTCGTCGTACAGCATTTCTGCGGTGAGGTGCCGGTCGCCCTTGCCGAACAGCAGCCATCCGAGGGAAAGGCGCTGCCGGGTCGGGCGCAGGCCGGCGCGGCGCAGACGATCCCGCAGCTCCGAGAGCGGGCAGCCGCGCCGCTGGCCGGCGGCGCCGGTCTCGAGGGCCGGGGCGCGGGCGCCGAGGACGGCACGCAGGGGCGACAGGTCGTTCATCAGCGGAACTATCGACTCGTTAGACGGCGACAATGATACCTGCCGTTATAGGCGCACCGCTGCCGCGCCGCAACCCGAGCACGGCCGTCGCCGCGTAGATCAGAAGCGTTACAGACTAGGGCCTTCGGCCGGCTTTGAACAGTCCCGGGCGCTGTGTTAACGAGGCGCCACCCGCCGCTTCCAGGCGCCTTGCCGGCTCCGTTCCGGAAGGTCAGCGGCATCCTGAACGAGGAATTTGCCCCACTCATGTCCGCCGACCAGACCTCCGCCCCCGACGCCCCGAGCCGGCCCTCGCACTTCTCCTACGAGGACCTGCTGGCCTGCGGCCGCGGCGAGATGTTCGGCGCCGGCAACGCCCAGCTGCCGCTGCCGCCGATGCTGATGTTCGACCGCATCACCTCGATCGGCCGTGACGGCGGCGCCCACGGCAAGGGCCACGTCCTGGCCGAGCTCGACGTGCGGCCCGACCTCTGGTTCTTCCCCTGCCACTTCCAGGGCGACCCCGTCATGCCGGGCTGCCTCGGGCTCGACGCCCTGTGGCAGCTGGTCGGGTTCCATCTCGGCTGGCTCGGCTCGCCGGGCCGCGGCCGGGCGCTCGGCGTCGGCGAGGTCAAGTTCAGCGACCAGGTGCTGCCGAGCGTCAAGAAGGTCGTCTACGGCGTCGACCTGAAGCGGGTGCGCCAGGGCCGCCTGGTGCTCGGCATCGCCGACGGCTGGCTCGAGGCCGACGGCCGGCGCATCTACGAGGCGACCGACCTGCGCGTCGGCCTGTTCCAGGCCGCGACGCCCGCCGGCGGCTGAGCCCCGGCACCGGCCCGACGCTGCGCGGGCCTCGCGCCCGCCGGAATGAGCGGGCCGCTACGAGCCCGCCGGGACCCTTTCCCCCGATGGGCGGTTGAGATTACGGCATCGGGCGCCTAGGTGACACCCGCGGGTTCAAAGACTGCCCGCGGGCGCGGATGGCGCCGCTCCGGAGGGTTCCGACGATCATGAGGCGCGTGGCAATCACCGGGATGGGCATCGTCTCGTCCATCGGCAATTCCACCCAGGAGGTGCTGGCTTCCCTGCGCGAGGCGCGCTCGGGCATCTCCCGCGCCGAGGATTTTTCCGCCCACGGCTTCCGAAGCCAGGTCCAGGGCGCGCCGACCCTCGACGCCGAGGAGGTGGTCGACCGCCGCGCCATGCGCTTCCACGGCGGCGGCACCGCCTGGAACCACGTCGCGATGGAGCAGGCGATCCGCGATGCCGGCCTCGAACAGGCCGAGGTGTCGCACGAGCGCACCGGCATCATCATGGGCTCCGGCGGTCCCTCGACCCGGGCGCTCGTCGAGGCTGCCGACATCGCCCGCGCCAAGGGGCCGAAGCGCGTCGGGCCCTTCGCGGTGCCCAAGGCCATGTCCTCGACCGCCTCGGCGACCCTCGCCACCTGGTTCAAGATCCGGGGCGTGAACTACTCGATCTCCTCCGCCTGCGCGACGTCGAACCACTGCATCGGCAACGCCGCCGAGATCATCCAGGGCGGGCGCCAGGACATCATCTTCGCGGGCGGCTGCGAGGAGCTGGACTGGACCCTGTCGGTCCTGTTCGACGCCATGGGGGCGATGTCCTCGAAGTACAACGAGACCCCGTCGCGGGCCTCGCGCGCCTACGACAAGAACCGGGACGGCTTCGTCATCGCGGGCGGCGCCGGCGTGCTGGTGCTGGAAGAGCTGGAGCATGCCCGCGCCCGCGGCGCGCGGATCTACGGCGAGGTCGCGGGCTACGGCGCCACCTCGGACGGCCACGACATGGTGGCCCCGTCCGGCGAGGGCGCGGTGCGCTGCATGCGCCAGGCGATCGAGGGCCTGAAGGGCGCGAGAATCGACTACATCAACCCCCACGCCACCTCGACCCCCGTCGGCGACGACAAGGAGATCGAGGCGATCCGCGAGGTGTTCGGCACCGGCGAATCCTGCCCGCCGATCGCCGCCACCAAGTCGCTGACCGGCCACTCGCTCGGCGCCACCGGCGTGCAGGAGGCGATCTACTCGCTCCTGATGATGAACAACGGCTTCATCTGCGAGAGCGCCCATATCGACGAGCTCGACCCGGCCTTCGCCGACATGCCGATCCTGCGCGCCCGCCAGGACGACGCACAGCTCGGCCACGTGCTCAGCAACTCCTTCGGCTTCGGCGGCACCAACGCCACGCTGGTGCTCAAGCACGTCGACGCCTGACGAAGTCGGGCGCCGGTTCCACGAAGCGTGGACAGGCGCCCACCCGCCGCGTAAAGGCCCGGTCCACCGAGACAACAGCGGAGGATCGGGCGTGACGGGTTTGATGGCAGGCAAGCGCGGGCTCGTGATGGGCGTCGCGAACGACCACTCCATCGCCTGGGGCATCGCCCGGGCCCTGGCGGGCCAGGGCGCCGAGTTGGCCTTCACCTATCAGGGCGAGGCTTTGGGCCGCCGGGTCGGTCCGCTGGCCGGCACCCTCGGCTCCTCCCTGGTCTTCCCCTGCGACGTCGAGGACCTTGAGAGCGTCGACGCGACCTTCGCGTCCCTCGACGAGGCCTGGCCCGAGGGCTTCGACTTCGTCGTCCACGCCATCGGCTTCTCCGACAAGTCGCAGCTGAAGGGCCGCTACGTCGACGTCACCACCCGGGAGAACTTTTCCCGCACGATGGTCATTTCGTGCTTCTCTTTCACGGAGATCGCCCAGCGGGCGGCGAAGCGCCTGCGCCCTGGCGGCGCGCTCCTGACGCTCACCTATGGCGGCTCGACCCGGGTGATGCCGAACTACAACGTGATGGGCCTCGCCAAGGCGGCGCTGGAAGCGTCCGTGCGCTACCTCGCGGCCGATCTCGGCCCGCAGGGCATCCGGGTCAACGCCCTCTCGGCCGGCCCGGTGCGGACGCTGGCCGGCGCCGGCATCGCCGATGCCCGCCTGATGTTCAACCACCAGGCCGCCCACGCTCCCCTGCGGCGCACGGCGACCCTGGAGGATATCGGCGGCTCGGGGCTATACCTGCTCTCACCCCTCTCGGGCAGCGTCACCGGCGAGGTCCATTACGTCGATTCGGGCTACAACATCATCTCGATGCCGCGGCCGGACGTGCTGAAGGCGCAGGATGCGGCGGGCGTGACCGACGCGTGAGGGGCACTGGGCTGGGGGCGCCGGAATCCCAGCCCTGAACCCTAAGGGGGCGATGACGCGCTCCGGGCAGTGCCCAGGTTTCTGGGCACCGGATGTCACCCGGAGGCGGGCCGTTGCCAACAGAGGCCGTCCGGCAGCGTTGTGCACCGACGGCGCGGTGCGGTGCGTGGCAGAGGCCTCGCACGAGGACGGTCCGGTAAGCGCCGCTTTATTTTATCTCAAACTCCACGAATTCTATCGTCGAGTTCCCGAGGTTTTCAATAGCGCGCGACACGCCTGGATCGATCCAGGCAAAATCGCCTTGACTTGAGTTCAGTTCATGCCTTGTTTTTTCCGGGTAGACTTCTGAGAATATTCCAGGTCGGATCACGAAACGGGCAGCGGGAGCCGCCTGGGTGATCGAGGGAGCGGATTGTTGTGGCTCTAGAACGAGGCGCCAGCCGACGATGCGGTCGTTTTCCGTTACTTTGATGTACGGTGGCGGCCGATCTTGGGGAGTGAAGCGGCTTGGCGGACCATCGAGCAACTCGATTCCCATGATATGAAAATCATGATCGCCGATATTTGCAATTTGATGGGCGATGGGTTGTTTCGAATAATTAGCAAAAACCACTTCGCCGACTTTTCTCGTCGTTCTTACTGGATCTTTGCCAAGGACAGCAACTTCTATCAGAGGAGCCTGCACGTAGACGAATGCGAAATCTCGGAGGTGTCGATGCCACGATCCGACCTTCCCGGGCGGAATTCTGGACACGATGAATCTGGCATACTGGTTATCAAACGGCAGCACGTGATAAGGCGCCAGCTCCAGAGGAAGTATGTCCGGGCTGCCTGCCATTGTCTTTGACAGGAACGCCGCAGACCCGAAAGAAGCACAACATCCACATAAAAACTGGCGCCGTGCGGGTGCTCTCTTAAAACTCGACATTTTCACCTCCTGCTTCCGCGCTCATGCATGGCTGGTGAAGTCAAGCCAATTTTTTCAATGATAAAAGATTCGGCTATGTACAAATACTGCACATTTTATTAATAAAAACAAGCTCTTTTAGATCAAAGCCAAGCCTTGCCATCGCACGAAGTCACACGGGCGGCGAGCAAGCCACCAACCCGATAATCAACCTTGGCGGTCATCCTGCTTCTACGATCATGACTCGGATTGCGGCGCCTCGGGCCTGCATCGCCGACACGGTGCGGGACGAGCGGGTGCCAGGATGGTTTCGCCCGCTGGGCTCGTTCGTTGCCGCCGCAGGATCACGTACCGTGTGCGCTCGTCTCGGCTTGTGGCTCCTTACGCGAGCGGGAGGGCCGCGCCCCCTGAGCCGCGACATCGCCGGAACCCGGTGATGGATAAACCGGGCGGTGTGCGCCTACCCGAGCCCGATCGAGGCATTCAGAGCCTGTTTGGCTTGTTGAACCGTATTGACACCCCCCTCGTCATTCCGAGACTGCGCAGCGGAGCCCAGAATCCGGAACCATGGATGGTTTCGAGAAAGACGGATCGCGTTCCGCTTGATCCTGCCCCACCTGCGTTTCTGGATCGCGCTGGCGCCCCTTCGGGTCCGGGCTGCGCTACGCGGCCCCGGAATGCCGCAGTGGATTTCAGATCTGTTGAGATCAAGCAAATAGGCTCTCGCGGCAGTCGCTGACCATCTCGCCAACTCTGCCAGAATCGATGGGACGGGCTTCGTCGGCCGGGAGGGGCAGGCCGCTTCCGGCAGCGCCCACGGCGACTCCACTGCCCGGAACAGTGCCGGCCCTTTCAAGGGCACGCCCGGCATGATGGCGGGTGAGCGCCCGCCCTCCCCTCACGCCGCCCGATCCGCCGGCCGCTCTTCCACCAGCGCCACGACGTCCTCCCACCGCGACAGGAAGGCCGCGACGCAATCCGGGTCGAAATGCGCGCCGGATTGCTCCTCCAGGAAGCGCCGCGCCCGCTCCAGCGGCCAGCCGGGCTTGTACACCCGGGCCGAGATCAAGGCGTCGAACACGTCGGCCACGGCGGTGATGCGGCCCGGGAGCGGGATCTCGGTGCCCTTGAGCCCTTGCGGGTAGCCGGCCCCGTCCCAGCGCTCGTGGTGGGTGAGCGCGATCTCGGCGGCGAGCCGCAGCAGGCGGGACGGGCTGTCGTGCAGCATGCGGTAGCCGCGAAGCGCGTGCTGCATCATCTCGAACCGCTCCGGCTCGGTGAGGGGCCCGGGCTTGCGCAGGATCGAGTCGGCGACGCCGATCTTGCCGATGTCGTGCATGGTCGAGGCGAGCGCGATGTCGTTGCCCTCCTCCTCCGACAGGCCGAGCCCGTCGGCGATGGCCAGCACGCAGCCGGCGACGCGGGTCAGGTGGTCGCCGGCCTGGTCGTCGCGGAACTCGGCGGCGAGCATCAGGCGGCGGATGATCTCGCGCTCGCGCTCCTGGCTCTCGGCGGCCGCCCGCTCGACCTCGCGGGAGAGGGCGAGGGCCTGGCTCTCGACCGCCCCCTGCGCCCGGGCGAGCGCGATCAGGTTGCGGCCGCGCAGGGCCAGGTCCGAGGCGTCGAGGGGCGGCAGCACCACGTCGGTGGCGCCGGCCTCCAGCCCCCGGCGGCGGGCCTCGGCCGGGTCGCCTTCGGCGACGAGCAGGATCGAGCTGCGGGCGAGGTGAGGCTTCAGGCGAAGGGCGCGGATCAGCGCCAGGGCGTCGAGCCCGGGGGCGGCCTCGATCAGCACCAGGTCGGCGGCCTTCCCCGCGAGGGCGGCCAGCGCCGCGCCGGGCTCGGAGACGACCAGGGTCGGGATGCTCGCCGCGAACAGCCGTGTCAGCCCCCCGGGATCGGGCCGGGCCGTGACGACCACGACGGCGGGATCGGCTGCGTTGGTCATGGTCCCGGGGATTCCTTTCCGCGCCCGATGATGGCTCAAATTGCCCGAACTTGATAAAGCGTTCTTTAAGCTTGGGCACGCCCGGATTGCTCCGGCCTTCCGTGCCGATCCGCCCAAAGCCTTGATCCTGATCCCGTTTTCTCGGCGAGCCTTGAGCCGGGGAGGAGTGCTTAGATGGTGAAATCCGGCCCGGCCCGAGGGGCGGCCGCAGGACCCGTCACCCGGGCGGCCTCCGCCCTGCCGCAGAGATCCTCCACCGTCACCGCGTCGAGCGCCGCGAGGTAAGCCGCGGCCGCCTCCGCCACCAGGGGGGCGACCACCAGGCCGGCGACGTCGTTGCCGGGCAGGCCCGGCTCGGCGACGGCGTCCGGGCCCAGGACCGCGCGGGCGATGTCGCCGGCGCTGATCCGGCGGCGCTCGCGGGCGAGCTCGTAGCCGCCATGCGGCCCGCGCAGACCCTTGAGCAGGCCGTGATGCACCAGGGCCTGCAGCACCGCCTCCAGGTGCCGGGGCGGCAGGGCATGGCGCGCCGCCAGCGCCTTGGCGCTCACCGGCTGGGGCCGGGCATGGAGCGCGATATCGACCATCGCGGCGAGGGCGAGGCCCAGGCGCGGCGGCGCCAGCGCAGAGCCAGGCGCGGGCCGGGGCGTAGGGACGACCGCGTCCAAGCGCGTCCTCAGCCGCGGCCGGTGGAGCCGAAGCCGCCGGCGCCGCGGGCACCGTCGGCGGCTTCCGGAAACGTCTCGACCACCGTCAAGGCAGGCCGCACGATCCGGGTGAAGACGAGCTGGGCGATGCGCTCGCCCGGCCGCACCGTGAGGGGCGCCGTCCCGGCCGGGTTGCGGTTCCAGGCCGAGATCATCAGCGGGCCCTCGTAATCCGCGTCGATGACCCCGACGGTGTTGCCGAGGACGAGCCCGTCGCGATGACCGAGCCCGGAGCGCGGATACACCATCGCGCACCATTCGGGATCGCGGATCGCCAGGGCGAAGCCGGCCGGGATGAGGATCGGGGGCGCCTGCGGCTCCAGGATCTCGTCCGCGTCGAGGCAGGCGTGAAGATCGAGCCCGGCGGCGAGCGCCGAGCTCCAGCGCGGAAAGCCCCAGTCGGACAGGCGCGGGTCGATGAGCCGGATCGCGACGTCGAGGCCGCTCATGCGCCCTGGCCCGCTGCGCGAGCCGCCACCGCCTCCGCGACGGCGACGAGGCGCCGGGCCTCGTCCACCTCCCGCCGCAACACCGTGCGACCCAGATGGGCGATCCCGGCCTGCCCTCGGCCCTCCGGTGCGTCGAAGGCCGCGACCAGGGCCCTGGCGGCGGCCAGGGCCTCGGGGTCGGGCGCGAAGGCCGATTCGGCCCGGCGGGCGCCGGCGGCGGAGCCCACCACCGCCCCGTCGAATCCGAGGCCGCGGGCGCGGCCGATATCGAGGCGGTCGGCCGGATCGAGCAGCACGTCGAGGTCGTGGGCGCGGGCGGCGGCCAGCGCCGTGGCGAGCCAGGCGAGGAGCGGTCCGGCCTCGGGCGCGCCGTGCGGCAGCCGTCCCTCGCGGGCGAGCGCCCCGGCATCGACGACGAGGCAGGCCAGCCGCGCATCGACGTCGCGCACCGCGCTCGCCACCGCTTCCGCCGACAGCACGCCCAGCGGCGTGTCGAGGCTGGCCCAGACCCGGACCCGCTCCGGCGCGTGGAGCCGGCGCAGGCGGCTGCCGATGCCGGCGAGATCCTCCGGCTCCTCGACCCGGGGCACCAGCACCGCGTCGGGCCCGGCCTCCGCCACCGCCGCGAGATCTCCCTCGCCCCAGGGCGTGTCGAGGCCGTTGACCCGCACCACCAGCTCGGCGGCGGCGAACCCGCCCTCCCTCAGGCAGGCGGCGAGGCGGGTGCGCCCGGCGTCCTTGTCGGCGGGGGGCAGCGAATCGGCGAGGTCGAGGATCAGCGCGTCGGCGGGCTCGGCCCGGGCCGCCGCGAGGGCGGTGGCGGTGGCCGGCACCAGCAGGGCGCTGCGGCGGGGGCGGATGTCGGTCATCGGTCGCGTGACTCCCCGAATGGCGGCGCATCTATGCCCCGGGGAAGGCCGGGATGGCTATAGGGCCCGTCGCCTCCGGATCAGCCGAGTCGCGACGCCAGGGTGCGGGCGAAGGAATCGATGTGGGCGGTCATCGCCGCGGCCGCCGCCTCCGGGTCGCGCCGGCGCAGCGCGTCGAGGATCGCCGCATGCTCCTCGGCCACCTCGGCGAGGTGATGGCCGGTGGCGAGCGACAGGGCCCAGAACCGCACCGAGCGCCCGTGCAGCCCGGCCAGCACCTCGGCGAGCACCCGGTTGCCGGAGGCCTCGGCGATCACGGCGTGGAAGCGCCGGTCCGATTCGAGGATCGCGTCGAGATCCGCGGGCGCCGCCGCCAGGATGGCGTCGAGCTGCGCCAGCGCCGCCTCGCCGATCCGCCCGGCGGCCAGCGCCGCGCAGGGAGGTTCGGTGAGGCGGCGCACCTCGATCAGGTGGGCGAACTCGTCCATCGAGAGCGGCTGCACCAGCACGCCCTTGCGGGGCAGGATCCGCACCAGACCCTCGTGCATCAGCCGGTGCAGGGCCTGGTTCACCGGCGTGCGGCCGAGGCCGAGCTCGGCGCAGAGACCCGCCTCGTTCAGCGCGTCGCCCGGTTTCAGCCGCAGCGAGACGATGTCGTCCTTCAGCCGCCGGTAGGCGCGCTCGTTCTGCGACACGGTTGGGCACGACCCTGCATGCGTTTTCGCCACCACCAAAGCTCCGCTCACGGGCCGCCCCCTTATCACGGAGGATGCCCCGCTTGGACCGGCTTGTGAAATATCACAGGCATGGTACTTGCAGAACCACACGCCGGGCGGCCGATTCGCGGACCGCAGGAGAAGAGCGATGACGAGGGTGGACGACGTGAACGCGCACGAATTGGACGAGGGCTATCGCCGGGCGACGCTCAGGCTGATCCCGTTCCTGGTCTTCCTGTTCATCCTGGCCTGGATCGACCGGGTGAACGTGGGCTTCGCCAAGCTGCAGATGCTGTCGGACCTGAAGTTCAGCGAGGCGGTCTACGGCTTCGGCGCCGGCATCTTCTTCATCGGCTACTTCCTGTTCGAGGTGCCGAGCAACCTGCTCCTGGAGCGCATTGGCGCCCGCAAGACCCTGGCGCGGATCACCATCCTGTGGGGTCTCGCCTCGATGAGCCTCGCCTTCGTGCAGTCGGAATGGACCTTCTACGCCATCCGCTTCCTGCTCGGCGTGTTCGAGGCCGGGTTCTTCCCGGGCGTCGTGCTCTACCTCACCTACTGGTTCCCGAGCGCGAAGCGCTCGCGCATCAACGGCCTGTTCATGACCTCCTTCGCCATCGCGGGCGTGGTCGGCGGTCCGCTTGCGGGGCTCATCATGGGCACGATGGGCGGGGTCGCCGGGATGGCGAACTGGCAATGGCTGTTCATCCTCGAAGGCATCCCGTCGCTGATCGCGGGTGCGGCGGTGCTGGCCTTCCTGCCCGACCGTCCGAAGGATGCGCGCTGGCTCGAGCCGAAGGTCGCCGCCGCGATGACGGCGATCGTCGAGGCCGAGGGCCGGGCCGCCGGCAAGGAGGCGAGCTTCAAGGTCGCGCTCCGCGACGGCCGGGTCTGGCTCTGCGCCCTGATCTACTTCTGCATCGTCAGCGGCAACGCCACGATCGCGTTCTGGACGCCCTCGATCATCAAGGAGATCGGCGTGCAGGGCGCCATCGCGATCGGCTTCCTCGCCGCGGTGCCGTTCATCGCCGGCACGATCGCCATGGTGTGGACCGGGGCACATTCCGACCGCACCGGCGAGCGCCGGCTGCACTGCGCCATCGCCAGCCTGATCGCCGCGGCGGGCCTTGCCGCCACCGGGGCGCTCATCGGTCACGCGGTCCTGGCGCTCGTCGCCCTCACGGTCGCGGCGATCGGCATCCTGGCCGCGTTCCCGGTCTTCTGGTCGCTGCCGCAGACCTTCCTCGCCGGCACCGCCGCGGCGGGCGCCATCGCGGCGATCAACTCGATCGGCAACCTCGCGGGCTTCGTCGCCCCCTACGTGGTCGGCCTGTCGAACACGCTGACCGGCACGTCGAGCAACGGGCTCTACTTCGTGGCCGCGTTGGAACTGCTGGCAGGCCTGCTGGTGCTGGGCTTCGCCCGCTGGCGCGAGGGCGCCTCGGCCGACCTGGCGCCGGCCGAGTGAAATGGTTCCCATTGATCTGTTCGAGTAAAAGCAAAGCGCTCCTCCCCTCTCCCGCACGGGAGAGGGGATCCCGCACTTGCCTGGTTTCTGAACAGGTTCGTCATAATTGCATAAAAGGATTTCGATACCATGCTGACCTTCCATCGCGAGGCCGCCGGCCGCTGGGACGTGATCGCCCTCGCCCCCGAGGCGCTGGTGATCGCCGGCTGGGCCGGGCGGGACGAGGCGGCGATCCGCCACCACATCGACGAATTGGCGGCGATCGGCGTGCCGCCGCCCTCCTCGGTCCCGGTCTATTACCGCGCCGCCGCCGCGACGCTGACGCAAAGGCCCCGCCTCGAAGTGCTGGGGCCGGATTCCTCCGGCGAGGCCGAGCCGGTGATCGTGTCGCTCGCCGACGGGCTCTGGCTCGGGCTCGGCTCCGACCACACCGACCGCAAGGCCGAGACCGTCGGCATCGCCCTCTCCAAGCAGCTCTGCGGCAAGCCGGTCGGCACCGGCCTGTGGCGCCTCGACGAGGTCGAGGCGCATTGGGACGAGCTGATCGTGCGGTCCTATGCCACCATCGACGGTGAGCGGATGCTGTACCAGGAGGGCCGGCTGACGGCGCTCCGCACGCCCGGCGACCTCCTGGCGCGTCGCCCGGGCGGGCCGGACCTGGCCCCCGGCACGGTGATGTTCGGCGGCACCCTCGGGGCGATCGGCGGCATCCGCCCGGCCGACCGGTTCGAGATGGCGCTGGAGGATCCGGTGCTGAAGCGCACGCTCACCCACGCCTACGACATCGCCGTGCTGCCCGTGGTGGCGTGAGCGGGCGATGGCGTCCCTGAGTGTGCTGGCGGGACTCGGGGGCGCCGCCTTCTGGGCGGCGCTCCTCGCCAAGATGCTGGCGAGCGCCGCGATCGTGGTGCTCGCCTCCGTGGCGGTCGAGCGGACGGGTCCTCTCGTCGGCGCCATGATCGCGACCCTGCCGCTCTCGGCGGGGCCGGCCTACCTCTTCCTGGCCCTCGACCACGATGCGGGCTTCCTGCGCGACAGCGCGGTGGCGAGCCTGCCGGCCGTCGCCGCCACCGCCCTGTTCATCGCGGCTTATGCCGGCATGGCCCGCCGGCGCGGCGTCACGGTCTCGCTCGCCGCCGCCCTCGCGGTCTGGGTCGCCGCGGTCCTGCTCCTCGGCCGGATCGGCGGCGGCCTGACGCGGGCCGGCCTCATCACCGTCCTGGTCGTCCTCGCCTGCATCGGCGTCTGCCGCCGCTGGCGCAAGGACGGCCCGCTGCCGGCGCGTCCGAGGCGGGCGAGCGACGTGCTGGTGCGGGCCGGCATCGTCATGGCCCTGGTGGTCGCGGTGGTGCTGGCCGGGCGGCTCGCCGGCCCGGCGGCCGCGGGCATCCTCGCCTTCGCGCCGGTGGTGATGGTGAGCCTGGCGGTGATCCTGCATCCGCGCATCGGCGGAGCGGCGACCGCGACGGTGCTGGTCCTCAGCCTGCCGGGGCTGCTCGGCTTCGTGGCGGCGTTGTTCGCCCTCGCCCTCACGGTCGAACGGATGGGGCCCGCCCTTGCCCTGACGCTCGCCCTCCTGATCACTCTCGTGTGGAATGGCGGGATCCTGCTGACGAGTCGCCGCCGCCCTGCCCCCATCCCTGGAGACCGATTGAGATGACCACGATCCGCGACGACCTCGAACGCCGCCTCGCCCTGATCGAGGCGCCGGCGGGCCGGCACGTCTTCACCAAGCTGTACCCCGAGGCGGCCCGCGCCGCCGCCGACGCCGCCGATGCGCGGCGCAAGGCCGGCCTCTCGCTCGGGGCGCTCGACGGCGCCATCGTGTCGATCAAGGACCTGTTCGACGTCCAGGGCGAGGCGACCACCGCCGGCTCGTCGCTCCGGCGCAAGGCGGAGGCCGCGCTTCAGGACGCCCCCGTCGTCGCCCGCCTGCGCCGTGCCGGCGCGGTGATCATTGCCAAGACCAACATGTCCGAGTTCGCCTTCTCGGGACTCGGGCTCAACCCGCATTGGGGTACGCCGGGCAACGCCGCCGATCCGAGCCTGGTGCCGGGCGGCTCGTCCTCGGGGGCCGGCGTCTCGGCGGCGCTCGGCACCTCCGACATCGCCATCGGCACCGATACCGGCGGCTCGGTGCGCATCCCGGCGGCGCTCAACGGCGTGG
The DNA here is from genome assembly GCF_001043955.1 of Methylobacterium tarhaniae. Taxonomy (GTDB): domain Bacteria; phylum Pseudomonadota; class Alphaproteobacteria; order Rhizobiales; family Beijerinckiaceae; genus Methylobacterium; species Methylobacterium tarhaniae. The sequence continues at coordinate 13,413 of NZ_LABZ01000154.1, forward strand.
TCGGCTTCAAGCCGACCGCCCGTCGTGTCCCGCTCGCCGGCGCCTTCCCGCTCTCGCCCTCGCTCGATTCGATCGGCCCGCTCGCCCGCTCGGTCGAGGCCTGCGCGGCGGCCGACGCCGTGATGGCCGGCGAGGAATACCGCCCCCTCCGGGCGGCGCCGCTGCGCGACCTGCGGATCGGCGTGCCCCGCGGCCTGCTGTTCACCGAGACCGACCCGATGGTGGCGCAGGCCTTCGAGACCGCCCTGTCGACCCTGAGCGAAGCCGGCGCCCGCATCCACGACACCGCCTTCGACGACCTGCTGGCCCGCATGGCCGAGGCGACGGCGGCGGGGCCGATCGCGGCGGTCGAGGCGGCGGAGATCCATGCCGACTGGCTCGACGCCGAGGCCGCCGCCTTCGACCCGCGGGTCCATGCCCGCATCACCCGCGGCCGCACCGTGACGGCCTCGGCCTATATCCGGATGATGCGGAACCGTGCCGCGCTGATCGAGGCCGGCGACGAGCGGCTGACGCCCCTCGACGTGCTGGCCCTGCCGGCCACGGCCATCCCGGCGCCGAGCATCGCGGCGGTGGCGGAGGACGACGCGGAATTCTCGCGCCTCAACCTCCTGATGCTGCGCAACACGATGGTGGGGAACCTGTTCGACCTCACCGGCATCTCGCTGCCGCTTCCCGGCCAGGCCAAGCCGGTCGGCCTGATGCTGCTCGCCCGCCACGGCCAGGACCGGCGTCTCCTGGAGATCGCGGCGGGGGTCGAGAGGGCGTTGCAGGGGTAAGCGTCGGCTTCGTCTTCGCTGAGGTCGCTCGACGGTTCTCCCACGCACTGCGTCGTTCCAGTTTCCGCTGCGCGGCCCCGAAACGACGCGGAGCGTCTCGCTCATGGTGGGAGAATTCGATCGGCGAGATCGCTTCGGGACAATCCGGAGCGATGACGGTCCCGATTGCTCGGGAACCCACGATGCAAGGTGCCGCGGGCCGCTCACGACCCGCGGCACATGAAAGCCGGAGGATCAAGAAAGCCAGAGGGTCAAGCGGCCTGGTGGCCGAGATGCGCCGCCACGGTCGAGACCCGGGAGCCGACCATCTTCACGGCGCTCCGAAGTTCTTCGCCGCTCACGCCGAAATGCCCCGCCCAATAGGCGCGGTCATCCGGGCAATGGATGTCGATATGCTCCGCGAAGCGCGGCTTGAGAGCGTCCTGGGATGCGGACATGATCGATTCCTGAACTGTCGAGTAAACCAGTATCCGCTGGCGCGGGACGCGTGGCGTCATGTATCGGGAGAACGCTCGATTCCGAGAAAAGTTGCCGGGTCACCGCCCGCCGCCCTGCGGCATGGCGCAACGCAACGCTGGCGGGAGACGAAAGACGCTGGTACCCGCTCAGGCGCCCCGATTCCTCATCGCAAGGACCCGACCATGCGCCGTCTCCGTCCCGCCTTTGCGGCCCTGATGCTCGCGACCGTGCCGCTCGCCGGCCCGGCGCTCGCCCGCGAGATGCCGGCGACCGCGACGACCGCACCGGCCGCCGCCCGCAAGGCCAACGTGGTGATCCTCGCCACCGGCGGCACCATCGCGGGGGCCGGGGCGGATGCCAGCAACAGCGCCACCTACCAGGCCGCCAAGGTGCCGGTGGACAAGCTGATCGCCGCGGTGCCGTCCCTGAACGATCTCGCCACCGTGCGCGGCGAGCAGGTGTTCCAGATCGCCTCCGAGAGCTTCACCAACGCGCAGCTGGTGCAGCTCGCCAAGCGCGTCTCGGCCCTGCTGAAGCAGGACGACGTCGACGGCGTGGTGGTCACCCACGGCACCGACACCCTGGAAGAGACCGCGTACTTCCTCGATCTCGTGGTGAAGAGCGACAAGCCGATCGTGGTGGTCGGCTCGATGCGGCCCTCCACCGCCCTCTCGGCCGACGGCGCCCTCAACCTCGCCGGCGCGGTCGCCACCGCGGCGAACCCGGCCTCCCGGGGCAAGGGCGTGCTGGTGACGATGAACGACGAGATCCAGTCCGGCCGCGACGTGACGAAGCGCGTCAACATCAAGCCGAGCGCCTTCGTCAGCCAGTGGGGCCCGCTCGGCATGGTGGTCGAGGGCAAGACCTACTGGTTCCGTGCGCCCGTGAAGCGGCACGGCACCACCTCCGAGTTCGACATCGAGACCATCGACACCCTGCCGGAGGTCGCGATCGTCTACGGCTCGGGCAACATGAACCCGAGCGCCTATACGAGTGCCGTGCAGGGAGGCGCCAAGGCGATCGTGCATGCCGGCACCGGCAACGGCTCGGTGGCGGGGTACCTCGTCGACACCCTCAAGGACCTGCGTGCCAAGGGCACCCTCATCATCCGCTCCTCGCGCGTCGGCGACGGCTTCGTGCTGCGCAATGCCGAGCAGCCCGACGACAAGTACGACTGGGTCGTGGCCCACGACCTGAACCCGCAGAAGGCCAAGATCCTGACGGCCGTCGCCCTGACCAAGACCAGCGATACGGCGGAGCTGCAGCGGATCTTCTGGGAGTACTGACGTCCGGTCGACCCGGATCGCATCGTCGTCCCACCCGCGATCTGACCAAGAGAGCCCGTAGGGACGGCATTGCAGTTCTGCCGTTCCTGTTCACGACCTCATCCTGAGGTGCGGGCGATCGGAGATGGAGCGCGATCTTCGATCGCCAACACCTTCAGGATGAGGTCGAGAGTGGGATAGGAGCACCGGCTCGATCAGACAGCTCTGAGCGGTCGGTCGATCGAAGATCGATCCTTCGGGAGTGACGCCGCCCGCACGGCGCCGGCCGGCCCCCACGCCGACTCCCGATCATGGCACAGCATCCCGCCACGTCGAGGCGGCTCGCGGCACACCCCCGATGCGCCAGGCAAGCTGGACAAGCCCCACAAGGTGCTGCCACTCTCCCGCGAAACAACGTTTCGCAGGGTGGAAATTCCAATGATCCATGCAGATCTGCACGGGCGCTGCGTGCTCGTGACCGGCGGCGCCTCGGGAATCGGGCTCGCGGCCGTGACCCTCTTCGCCCGCTGCGGCGCCAGCGTGGTGCTCAACCATCTCGCAGAGGATGCCCGCGGACCCGAGGCCGCCGCGCGGCTGACGGCGGAGGGGCTGAAGGTCCAGGCGCTCGCCGGCAACGTCTCGGTGCCGGGCGAGGCGGAAGGCATGGTCGCGCGCGGGATCGACGCCCTCGGCGGCCTCGACGTGCTCATCAACAATGCCGGCACCCCGGCCACGACCACGCCGATCGCCTTCACCGACCTCGACGCGATGACCGAGGATTTCTGGCAGACCATCCTGTCGACGAACCTGATCGGCCCCTATCGCTGTGCCCATGCGGCGGCGGCGGCCCTGCGCCAGCGCAAGGGCGCCATCGTCAACACCGCCTCGGTGGCCGGGCTCGGGCAGCGCGGCTCCAGCATCGCCTATTCGGCGAGCAAGGCCGGGCTGGTGAACCTGACCCGCAGCCTCGCCCGGGCGCTCGCCCCCGACGTGCGGGTCAACGCCGTGGCGCCGGGCCTGGTCGAGACGCCGTGGACGGAGAACTGGCCCGCGGAGCGCAAGGCGGAATCGGTGGCGCGCACCCTGCTGGCCCGCATGGCCAAGCCCGAGGACATCGCGCAAGCCATGCTCTTCCTCGCGGCGGGCGCCGCCTACGTCACCGGCCAGACCCTGGTGGTCGACGGCGGCATGCTCTGAGGCGGGAGGCATCCATGTCGCGCAAGACCGTCATCACCTGCGCCCTCACCGGCTCGTTCGACACCCCGTCGAAGAACCCGGCCGTGCCGGTGAGCCCGCAGGCCATCGCGCAATCGGCCCTGGAGGCCGCGGCCGCCGGGGCGGCGATCGTCCATATCCACGTCCGCGACCCGCAGACGGCCAAGCCCAGCATGGAGCTCGCCCTCTACCGCGAGGTGGTCGAGCGGATCCGCGAGAAGAATGCCGACGTCGTCCTCAACCTCACCACCGGGGCCGGCGGGCGGTACGTGGCGGGCGATCCCGACCCGGCGGTGGCGGGGCCCGGCACGACGCTGGCCTCGCCGGAGGCGCGCACCCGCCACGTCACGGCCTTGCGGCCGGAGGTCTGCACCCTCGACGTCGCGACGATGAATTTCGGCGAACACGCCTTCATGAACACCCCCGCCCATCTGCGGGCGATGGCGGCGCTGATCCGCGAGGCGGGGGCGAAGCCGGAGATCGAGGTGTTCGATCTCGGCCAGATCGAGCTCGCCCGCCACCTGATCGCCGAGGGGCACCTCGCCGCCCCGCCGATGTTTCAGATCTGCCTCGGCATCCCGTGGGGCGCCCCGGCGACGCCCGAGACCCTGCTGCAGATGCGCGACCGCCTGCCCCGGGACGCGGTGTGGTCGGCCTTCGGCATCTCCAGGGCCGAGTTCCCGATGGTGGCGCTCGCCGCCACCGCGGGCGGCCATGTCCGGGTCGGGCTCGAGGACAACCTCTACCTGTCCCGCGGGCAGCTCGCCCCGAGCAACGCGGCCCTGGTGGAGAAGGCCGTGAGCCTGCTCGCCCATCTCGATTGCGTGCCGGCCAGCCCGGCCGAGGCGCGGGCCATCTTCGGGCTCGGCGCCTGATCCCGCGGAAGCGCGGCCTTCCGGGACATCGATGAAAGCGTGACTTTCCGGCCAGGACATCGATGAGAGCGTGGCCTCCCGGCCACGACGTCGATGACAACGTGGCCTTCCGGCCACGCCTACGGACTTTCGTCCGCCTTCCGCCGTCCTCGTCCTACTTCCCTTCTCGATGGTTCCGGCCGCGTCTCTTCCAAGAAGCGAGGCCGGAATCGGAGCGTGTTGCAGTTCCGCCGTAAAGATTCCGCAGACGGCCGGGATGTAGCGTCGCTCATCGGGCAGGCATGAAATGCCGGAAACGGGAGCCGCGGCGGCCCGACGTCCCGAGGCTTGCGGTGCGGCTCCGAGGGAGTGTTTGGGATGATGGGAAGCGGTTACGGGAGAGCCCTGGTCGCTGCGAGCCTCGCGGTGCTGGCCGGCGGTGCGCAAGCCGCGCAATGCGGCAACACGGCGGCCGGGTTCGAGACCTGGAAGCGGGAATTCGCCGAGGAGGCCCGCGGGCGCGCCAGCCCGGCCGCCATCTCGGCCCTGATGGGCACCTCGTATTCCTCTGCCACCATCGCGGCGGATCGGGGCCAGAAGAGCTTCAAGCTCTCGCTCGACCAGTTCATGGCCAAGCGCGGCGCTCCGGCGATCATCTCGCGCGGGCGGGCGATGAAGCGCTCCCAGGCCGCCCTGTTCGATTCCATCGAGCGGCGCTACGGCGTGCCGCCGGGCCCGCTCCTGGCGATCTGGGGCATGGAGACCGCGTTCGGTGCCGTGAAGGGCAACGTCAACACCCTCTCGGCGGTCGCGACCCTGGCCTATGATTGCCGGCGCTCGGCCTTCTTCACCGACCAGCTCTACGCCGCCCTGTCGCTGGTCGATCGCGGCGTGCTGACCGCCAGCACCCGCGGCGCCGCCCATGGCGAGGTCGGCCACACCCAGTTCCTGCCGAAGAACGTCCTGAACTACGGCACCGGCGGCAGCCTCGACAATGCCTCGGTCGCGCTGAATTCCACCGCGAACTTCCTCAAGGCCCATGGCTGGCGCGCCGGCGCCGGCTACCAGCCGGGCGAGCCGAACTTCGCGGCGATCCAGGGCTGGAACGCCGCCTCGGTCTATCAGCGCGCCATCGCGATCATCGGCGCCAAGATCGACGGAGAGTGATCGTTGCAGAGAGACGGGCTCCCGGAGGCCGTCTCTCCTTGGCTCAGCCGCGGGAGGCCCGGTCCGACGGGCCGCCGCGGCCGATCCGCGGCAGGTCGCTCGCGCCGCTGCCCGGCACGACCACGAGGCGGCGGACCTCGCCGCGCAGGAATGCCTGCAGGAAGCGGTCGTAGTTGCGGAACGAGACGCAGCCGTTCGAGGCGCCGCTCGGGCCGAGCATGTAGGTATGGGCCAGCAGCCCGACGCGGCCGTGGATGGCGCCGCTGCCGCCGACCGGGTTGAGCCGGATCGCCCGCACGCCGTGGAACAGCGCCTCGCGCTCGGTGAGGTCGTACGTGCCCGGCGGGGTGGCGCCGCGCATCTTCAGGTGGACGTTGCGGGGATCGTCCATGTGCGGGCCGAGGCCGGAATGCGCCTCCAGCGTCTCGCCGCTCGGCAGGGTCACGATGCGGGCGCTGATGTCGTAGACCGCGATCCCGGGGCTGGCGCTCAGACGTGGGCGCGGGCTCGGGTCGTGACCGCCGGGTGCGGCATAGGCGAGGGTCTGCGACGGAGCGCTCGCGCCCCCTCCCCCGAAGATCCGGTCGAACAGCGACGGCTCCTCCGGCAGAGCCGCCTTGAACACGCTCTGGGTCGAGGCCATGGCCTGAGGCTGCCGCCGCGGCGCGCGGGTCGCCAGCACGGTCGGCGACGGGCGAAGCTCGGGCGGGCGCGGCACCGGCAGCGGGATGGCGGCGAGCGGCGCGGTGGCCGGCTGCGCAGGCGCGGGAGCCACCGCCGAAGGCGGCACCGCCGAAGGCGGCACGGCCGAAGGCGGCACGAGGGCGGCCGGAGCGGCTTCGGCGAGGCGCTGCGGCTCGATGAGCGGCGCGGGCGACGGGGTAGGGGCCAAGGCTGCGAGTTGCGGACCCGCCTCGGCCGGGACATCGCGAACGAAGCCGGCCACGTCCGTCCCGAGGGCCGGGAGCGGCGCGAGCATCCAGCCGAGCTCGACCGGCGTGACGCTGGCCTGCCGGGCCGGCGCGACCGGCTCCATGGAGTTCGCAACCGGCGCCAGCGGCGGGCGTGTTTCGTCCCGCGGCATGACGGCGGCAGCGGCGCCGATGCCGCCCAGCACGGCGGCGATGCCGAGAAGCCGCCGATTGCGGCGGCGGCGACGGATGGAGCCCGGGGCGAGGCGACCGGACGAATACGCGACGAGGTCCATGCGGCCTGTACTCGATGGCTTGTCCCGCACGGATCCGCCCGCCCGGCCGCCGGCGCGCGAGCGCCGGGCGGGCCGGTGAGATCGGCCGTTTAGGAAAGGATCAACCTTAAGCCCTCGTATTGAGGCGGTTTTTGGTTAATCCCGGCTAAATGAGAGCGGCCGAAATCATGGAATTCGTGCGCCGGGCGCCGCGCCTGCATCGGGGATGACGCTCCTCGCCCCGAAGACCCGCTCGAATCCGGGGTGGATCCGCGGCGTCCCGTCGATCCGGCGCGGATCCCGCAGACGAGAAGGCCGGCCGCGCGGTCTCCGCGCGGCCGGCCCTCGAAACCGACGATCGTTGCTGCGGTGCGCCGCCCTCACTCGACCGTGACGGACTTGGCGAGGTTGCGCGGCTGGTCGACGTCTTTCCCCAGCACCACGGCGGTGTGGTAGGCGAGAAGCTGCACCGGCACCGCGTAGACGATCGGCGCCACGATCGCGTCGAGATCCGGCATCGTCAGCGTCGCCAGCGTGTCGAGCCCCGCGGCCTCCTTACCCGTCGCGTCGCCGATCAGCACGATCCTGCCGCCGCGGGCCGCCACCTCCTGCATGTTCGACACCGTCTTCTCGAAGGTCGCGTCGTGCGGCGCGATCACGATCACCGGCACCGCGTCGTCGATCAGCGCGATCGGACCGTGCTTCAGCTCGCCCGCCGCGTAGCCCTCCGCGTGGATGTACGAGATCTCCTTCAGCTTCAGCGCCCCTTCCAGCGCCATCGGGTACGCCGTCCCGCGGCCCAGATACAGCACGTCCCGCGCCTTCGCGATCTCGCGCGCCAGGACCTCGATCTCCGCCTCGCGCTTCAGCGCCTCGGCCATCAGGCCCGGCACCTTGATCAGCGCGTCCACCAGCCGCTTCTCCGCCGCCTCGTCCAGCGTGCCCCGCGCCCGCCCCGCCGCCAAAGCCAGGCACAGCAGCACCGTCAGCTGGCACGAGAACGCCTTCGTCGAGGCCACCCCGATCTCCGGGCCGGCCAGCGTCGGCACCACCGCCGAGGCCTCCCGCGCGATGGTCGAGGTCGGCACGTTCACCACCGCCAGCGTGTGCTGCCCCTGCGCCTTCGCATAGCGCAGCGAGGCCAGGGTGTCGGCGGTCTCGCCCGATTGCGAGATCACCAGCGTCAGACCGCCCGGCTCCAGCGGCGGCTCGCGGTAGCGGGTCTCGGAGGCGACGTCGATCTCGACCGGCAGCCGGGCCAGCGTCTCGAACCAGTACTTGGCCACCAGCCCGGCATAGTAGGCGGTGCCGCAGGCGGTGATCGAGATCCGGCCGAGCTTGGCGAAGTCGAAGGGCAGCGCCTCCGGCAGGGCGACCCGGCCCGCCGCCAGGTCGACGTAATGGGCGAAGGTGCGGCCCACCACCTCGGGCTGCTCGTAGATCTCCTTGGCCATGAAGTGGCGGTAATTGCCCTTGTCGACCAGGAAGGCCTGGGTCGCGATCGTCTGGCGCGGGCGGGCGACGACATTGCCGGCGAGGTCGCGGATCTCGGCGCCGTCGCGGGTGAGGATGGTCCAGTCGCCCTCGTCGAGATAGGTGATCTCGTCGGTGAAGGGGGCGAGCGCGAGGGCGTCGGAGCCGAGATAGGTCTCGCCGTCGCCGAAGCCGACGGCGAGCGGGGCGCCGTGGCGGGCGCCGACGAGGAAGTGCTCCTCGCCGGCGAACAGGAAGGCGAGGGCGAAGGCGCCGCGCAGGCGCGGCAGGGCGGCCTCGACGGCGGCGACGGGGCCGAGGCCGGTCCGCATGAGGTGGGAGACGAGCTGGGCGACGACCTCGGTGTCGGTCTCGGTCTCGAAGGCGCAGCCCTGGGCCTGAAGCTCGGCCTTGAGCTCGCGGAAGTTCTCGATGATGCCGTTATGGACCACCGCCAGGCGCTCGGTGGCGTGGGGGTGGGCGTTGGTCTCGTTGGGCCGGCCGTGGGTGGCCCAACGGGTATGGCCGATGCCGATGGCGCCGGCGAGCGGGTTCTGGAGGAGCTTGAGCTGGAGGTTGGAGAGCTTGCCCTCGGCGCGCCGGCGCTCGAGGCGCCCG
>NZ_LABZ01000155.1 GCF_001043955.1 Methylobacterium tarhaniae
CCGCTCGACTTGCATGTGTTAAGCCTGCCGCCAGCGTTCGCTCTGAGCCAGGATCAAACTCTCAAGTTGAAGAGCTGATCATAGCTGATCACAACATAAACGGAAGCACACAACCGATCGGCGTTTCCGCCAATCGTGTGAGCACCGAAACGTCGGACCAGCATCATCCTACTCACGATCCAGGCCGAAACCCGGATCCGCAGGGACGACGCCGTCCACGCTTCTCTTTCTCAGATGAACTTGTCAAAGAGCCGATCGGGCTGGAGCCAGATCTCGTACCCCGGAGAACAGAAAGCCGAACCAGGTCGCCCTGGCCCTTGCTTGCCCGTCTCTGAGGAAGTCCGGTGGGGCAGGCCGTTTGCTCGGCGCCCCGTCGGTGAGCGGCTGTCTAAGGGTAGCCGGCTCGCCTGTCAACTCGGCCGGAGCCCGAAGGATCGCGGGCGGGGCGACGGGGCAGGTGGCTGCCCCAGCCTCCGCCGCCAGCGTGAATATGAGATAGGCCTCCACGCACCGCGTTCAAGCCACGCATCTCGACACTGGCAGTGTCTACGACAATGGCCGCGGTTCCGGGTGTTACTGCCTCTATCGCACGGTCGAGGTGTTCAAACGCATCACCGGATCCATTGAGCCGCGGCCGGTGCGCCGGCGCGGACGCGGCCTCAGCTGCGCTGAGGAGGCCTGCCGGATGCTCCCCCTCCTCTCGCCGCTTCATCTCGCCCTCGCCGGGGGATAGAAAATCGCTACGCCATGCAACAGCCGGCTTTGGTGTCCACGGTCCGGCCGCTCGGTGCTGGATCGCCGGCCATCAGGGGAAACGACGACCGGGAGATCACCTCCCGCTGCGGGGAAGGAGAACGCGCATGACGGCGAAGGCCACGGCGCCGCTGGGGCGCGCCGCCCGCTTCGGGCTCGCCATCCTGGTGCAGGCCGCTGCTTGCCTCGGTCCAGGTGCGGCCTGGGCCGCACCCGAGATGCTGCCCTTCTCCGAGAACGGCGCCTCGATCGCGGTCGTGACCGGCAAGAGCCGCTACAAGCAGACGGTGCCGGTCGATGACGCGAACAACGACGCCGAGGCGATGCGATCCTACCTCGTGCAGCGTCTCGGCTACGGTAACGCCAGCGTCTTCGTCCTGAAGGACGCGACCCTCGACGGGTTCGACCGGGCCTTCGGCACCGGGCGGAACCCGCAATCCGGCCGCCTGTGGCGCGTCATCAGCCGCGTCGCGACGCGCTGACCTCTCGGAGATCCCCGATGACATTCTCGCTCCGCCGCGCCCTCGGCCGTATCCTGGCCGTCCTCGGCCTCGTCTCCTCGGCCTTCCCCGCCCTCGCCGCCGACGCGGTCTTTCCGACCGCCGGCTCGATCGGCCTCGTGCCGCCGCCCGGAATGATCCCGGCGAAGGGCTTTTCCGGGTTCGAGCACCGCTCCGGCGCCTCGATCCTCATCACCGAGATGCCGGCCGAGGCCTATGGCCAGCTCGTCGCAAAATTCACCCCCGAGACCCTGCGGGCGACGGGCTTTTCCGTCCGGGGGGCCGGCGAGACGCTGGCAATCGCCGGGGGCGAGGGCCGGGTGCTGCGCGGCAGCCAGGCCGCCAACGGCCTGACCTACGCCAAGTGGGTGGCCGTGGTGCGGGGCGGGGCCGGCACCGGCCTCGTCACCGTGCAGGTGCCCGAGACCGCGCGCGGGCAGGTGCCGGACGCTGCCGTGGAGGCGGCGCTCGCCACGATCGCCTTCCGGGCCCCGGGCAGCCTCGCCGACCAGATCGCCGCCCTGCCCTACACGGTCGGCGACCTCGCGGGTTTCCGCCCGGTCCGCACGCTGATGGGCAACGCCCTGATGCTCACCGACGGCCCGCTTGACGTCGATCCGGAAGGCGCGCAGCCGCTGGTCGTCGTCGCGCCCTCGATGGGGCGGGCCCTCGTCCCCGAGGGTCAGGAGGGTGCCTTCGCGCGCAAGGCGCTGGCCACCTTCCGGGAGATCAAGGACGTCACGGTCACCGGGGAGGAGCGCACGACCCGCGACGGTGCGGTGACCTTTCGCCTGCGCGCCGCCGGTGCCGACGTGAAGAGCGGCCGCCCGGTCGCGGTGACGCAGGTGATCCGGTTCGACGGGCCGAATTACCTGCGGGTCCTCGGCCTGGCGCCGGCCGACCGGGCCGAGGCGCTGGACCGCGCCGAGCGCGTGGCCGCCTCGGTGGCGATGCGCTGACGGAACGCCTCGGCTCATGGCCCGCCCCACGATCCTGGTCGCCGCCGCGCTCCCCGCGTCGGGCTGGTGCTGCGCCGGAACCGGCCGATGAGCCCCGGGCGCGGAGGCAGCCGGCTCATGCTCCTCCTCGGTGCGCTGATCGTCTGGACGCCGTTCCTGCTCCTCGTCCTCTCCCTGGTCGTCGCCCGCCTGACCGGTTGCGAGGTCAACGAGGCGCGGGCGAATCCCTGCCCGATTGCCGGCATCGACATCGGCCCCCTGCTCTACCGGATGATGGTGATGGGCTGGTTCGTCCTGCCGCTCCTGCCCTTCATGGCCCTCACCCTGATCGGCGGGGCCGTCGCCGGATTGGTGGCCCTGGTCAGGATATGGCGGCCGTGAGGCCGTCCCGCCGCTTCCCTGCATCCTTCGAGCGCGGAGTGCGCCATGATCCAGACGATCCGCCTCGTCGGCCTCCTCGTCCCCCTGCTGCCGGGCGCCCTGGCGGCGCGGGACCCCGCCCCCTTTCCGGATCTCCGGACGCCGCCGGCCCAGGCCCGCGACGGCCGATCGGAGGGCCCCGCCCTCCCCTTCTCCACCTCGGCGGAGCTGCGCGCCGCCACGGTCGCCCGGCACGTCCGCGAGCTGCGGGCCACGAACCCGGTCGCGGCGGCCGAGGCCGCCCGGGAACTGGAGCGGCACGATTACGACGCGATCTTCCGCGGCATCCTGGCCGATACCGGCTTGCGGGCGGACGATGCCGGGGATGTGCTCACCGCCTTCATCGTCCTGCAATGGATGGTCGCCAACGACACCTCCGTCGAGCCGAGCCCCGCCGCACTCCGGGCGGTGCGGCGGCGGATGGCGGCGCCGCTCGCCGGGAAGCCACCCCTGTCGCAGCCGGCCGCGCGCGCCGCCTTCGCCGAGCAGGTGAAGCTCCGCACGGTCCTGCACCAGGCCGGCTGGCAGGCGGCCAGGCGCCTCGGCACGCTGCCCACCTTCCTCGCTGGCCTGCCGAAGGACTTCATCCCGCCGGCCAAGCTCCGGGCCGTCGCCCTCACCGATGACGGGCTGGTCGCCAAGGGACAGGCCGGAGGGCCGGCCGGCGGGGATCGCGGTACCCCGACGCCCGGGGAGGCGCCGTCCGCCGCTTCCATCCCGGCTCCCGGCGCGGCTCCACCCGTCGCGGTGGAGCCGCTGGCGGAACCGCGCCATGCCGCGAACTGGGACGGGGTCGAGGGCGTGTATTTCCGATCCGCGACGGGGGTCGGGGTCGGCGGCATGGTGGTGATCGAGTACGAGCCGCTGATCCTGTTTCGCGACGGGACCAGCTACGAGACCGGCGATGCCGCGCTCGAGGATGTCGACCTCGCGGTGGAGCGGACCGCGAGGCCGCGCCGCTTCGGCCGCTGGACCCGCACCGGGGACGCCTTCGTGCTGACCGGCCAGGGCGGGAAGCCGCAGGAGCACAGGCTCCAGGACGGCTCGTTCTTCCGCGCCTTCCCGGCGGAGCCCGGCGAGCGGACGATCGCGCGCTCCTACCGGCGCCTGTCGGGCGGCGGCACCAGCGCGATGGGCGGCGACGTGACGGTGGCCGTGTCGAACCGCTACGATTTCCGCCCCGACGGCGCTTACGGCCGCGGCGGCTCGGTCGGCGCGACGAATTCGGGCGCGAGCACCGGGGTGGGGTCCGCGCTGAGCCGGCAGCGTGCGCCGGAGGGCGGGCGCTACGCACTCGACCGCCACACCCTGACCCTCACCGGCCCCGACGGGCGCAGCCGGCGGCTGTTCTTCGCCTTCGGTTCGCAGAAGGATCCGCCGCAACCGGACCGCGAGATGGCCTTCATCGGCGCCAGCGTGTTCTCGAACCCGGATTGAGGGCGCCCCGGGGGGCCGCGCGCGACCGTCCGGCGAACCCGGTCGTCGTCATCGCCCGGGCCCGGGCTCGATCGCGTGTCCTCCCGGACCTCACCGGGGGGCGCCGGGCATGTCGGCCTCGGACAGGGCGGGCGCCGGGGCGTGCCGGCGCCCCCGGATCGCCGAGGCGATCAGCACGTAGAAGAGCGGGGTGACGAACACCGCCAGCACCGTCGCGGTGACCATGCCGCCGAGCACGCCGGTGCCGATGGCCCGCTGGCTGTTCATGCTGGCCCCCGTCGCCACCGCGAGCGGCACCACGCCGAGGATGAAGGCGAACGAGGTCATCACGATCGGCCGGAAGCGCAGGACGCAGGCCTCCAGGGCCGCCTCGCGCAGCGGCCGGCCCTGTGCCGCGAGGTCCTTCGCCACCTCGATGATCAGGATCGCGTTCTTCGCCGTCAGGCCGATCACGGTGATGAGCCCGACCTTGAAGTAGACGTCGTTCGGCATGTCCCGCGCCAGCATGGCGAAGACCGCGCCGACCACGCCGGTCGGCACCACCAGCAGCACCGCGAGCGGGATCGACCAGCTCTCGTAGAGCGCGGCCAGGCACAGGAAGACGCAGAACAGGGCGAGCGCCAGCAGGTACAGGGCCTGGCTTCCCGACAGCTTCTCCTGCAGCGACTGCCCGGTCCAGGCGTAGTCGAAGCCCGCGGGCAGCTGGGCGGCCAGCCGCTCCATCTCCGCCATGGCGTCGCCGCTGGCATAGCCCGGCGCGGCGCTGCCGGAGATCTTGATGCTCGGATAGCCGTTGAAGCCGACGACCTGGGACGGGCCCATCGTCCACTGCACCCGGGCGAAGGATTGCAGCGGCACCATCTGCCCTTGCGCGTTGCGCACGAAGAGGTCGAGCAGGTCCTCCGCCTTCATCCGGCTGCCGGCCTGCGCCTGCACGATCACCCGCTGCATCCGGGCCTGATTGGGGAAGTCGTTGACGTAGGCCGAGCCGAGGCTGGTCGAGAGCGCCTCGTTGACGTCCGCGAAGGTGACGCCCAGGGCGTTCGCCTTCTGCCGGTCGAGGACGAGCTCGATCTGCGGGGCGGTCGGCAGGCCCTCGACGTAGACGCCCTGGAGGATCGGGCTGCGGCTCGCGGCCGTCAGCAGCTGGTCGCGGGCAGCCGCCAGCGCCGCGTAGCCCTGCTGCGCCTTGTCCTGCAGACGGAAGGCGAAGCCGCTCGAATTGCCCAAGGCCTCGATCGCCGGCGGCGACAGCGCCATGGCGATGGCGTCGGGCAGCCCGCCGAGCGCCGCGTTGGCCCGCGCGCTGATCGCCTCGGCGCCGTCGCGCATGCCCCGCTCCGCCCAGTCCTTCAGGGTGACGAAGGCGATGGCCGCGTTCTGCCCCTGGCCCGAGAAGCCGAAGCCGAGGAGCGTGGTGCGGGCCGCCACCGCCGACTCGGTGCCGAAATGCGCCTCGATCCGCTCGACCACGTCGCGGGTGCGCTCGGTCGCGGATTCCGGCGGCGTCTGCGCATCGACGATGACGTAGCCCTGGTCCTCGATCGGCAGGAAGCTCGACGGCATGCGCAGGTATCCCCAGCCGAGCGCCGCGACGAGCATCGCGTAGACGAGGAGCGCCCGGACCGGCCGGCGCAGCATCCCGGCCACCCCGACCCGGTAGGCGAGCGTGCCGGCCTGGAACCGCCGGTTGAACCAGCCGAAGAATCCGCCGACGAGCCCGCCCTTGGCGTGGCCGTGCCCGGCGGCCACGGGCTCGAGCAGGGTGGCGCAGAGCGCCGGTGTGAGCGAGAGCGCCAGGAAGGCCGAGAACGCGATCGAGGTCGCCATGCTGACGGCGAATTGCCGGTAGATCACCCCGACCGAGCCGGGGAAGAACGCGAGCGGCACGAATACCGCGACGAGCACCGAGGTGATGCCGACGATCGCGCCGGTGATCTGGCCCATCGCCTTGGCGGTCGCCTCCTTGGGGGGAAGCCCCTCCTCGGCCATGATCCGCTCGACGTTCTCGACCACCACGATCGCGTCGTCGACCAGGATGCCGATCGCCAGCACCATGCCGAACATCGTCAGCACGTTGATCGAGAAGCCGGCGACCAGGAGCGCCCCGCAGGTGCCGAGCAGGGCCACCGGCACCACGATCGTCGGGATCAGGGTGTAGCGGATGTTCTGCAGGAACAGGAACATCACCGCGAAGACGAGCGCCATCGCCTCGGCCAGCGTCATCAGCACCTTCTTGATCGACACCTCGACGAAGGGGGTCGTGTCGTAGGGCACCGTGACGCTGACGTTCGACGGCAGGGTGCGCTGGAGCTGGGCGATCTTCGCCTTCACGCCGGTGGCGGCGGCGAGCGCATTGCCGCCCGGGGCGAGCTGGATGCCGATGCCCGCGGCCGGGCGGCCGTCCTGGCGGGTCTGCATCGCGTAGGACTGGCCTCCGAGCTCCACCTCCGCCACGTCGCGCAGGCGGACCAGGGAGCCGTCCGGGTTCGCTCGCAGCACGATCTCCTCGAACTCGGCGATGCTGGTCAGCTGGCCCTTCACCAGCACGCTCGCGGCGATGCGCTGCCCCTCGCGGGCCGGCTGGGCGCCGACGAGGCCGGAGGCCACCTGGGCGTTCTGCGCCCCCACCGCCGCCGTGACGTCGCCGGGCGTCAGGTTGAGGCCGACGAGCTTCATCGGATCGATCCAGATGCGCAGCGCCTTCTCGGACGCGAACAGGGTGGCGCGCCCGACCCCCGGCACGCGCCGCAACTCGCCGAGGAGCCGCCGCGCCGCGAGGTCGCCGAGATCGCTCTCGCTCAAGGAGCCGTCGCGGGAGCTGACTACGACGAACTGCAGGAAGCTGGTGCTCGCCTCCTCGACGATCACGCCCTGCTGGGTCACCGCGCGGGGCAGGCGCGCCTCGACGCGCTTGATCCGGTTCTGCACCGCCACGGTCGCCTTCGAGGGGTCCGAACCCGGCGCGAAGGAGGCCATGATCTGCGCCTGGCCCGAGGTGTCGCTGGTCGATTCGAAGTACATCAGCCCGGGGATGCCGTTCAGCTCCTCCTCGATGATGCGGGTGACGCCGTCGTAGAGCCGCTCGGGCGGGGCGCCCGGATAGGTCGCCGTCACCTGGATCGTGACCGGCGCCACGTCCGGATATTGCGAGACCGGCAGCAACGCGATCGAGATCGCGCCCACCAGCATGACGAAGATGGAGATCGCCCAGGCGAAGATCGGGCGCGTGATGAAGAAGCGGGTCATGGCCGGCCGGTCCTCGTGCGGGGTCAGGGCTTCGCGGCCGCGGTCGTGCGGGCGCCCGGCCAGGGCGCCGGGTTCACGGTCATGCCGGGCTGGATCCGCTGGAAGCCCTCGGCCACGACGGTCTCGCCCCGCGTCAGGCCCTCCTCGACGATCCAGCCGGCCTGCGTCAGTGCCCCGGTGCGTACGGGACGCAGCGCCAGCGTCCGGTCCGCGCCGACGACGAAGACCTGGGGCACGCCGGCGCTCGAGCGCTGGATGGCCTGGGCCGGCACCACCACGGCGCCGGGCAGCAAGCCGAGCGCCAGGCGCACCCGGACGTAGGTGCCCGGCAGGAGCGCCACGGCCGGGTTGGGGAAGGTGGCGCGCAGGCCCACCTGTCCGGTCCCGGGATCGACGCTCACATCGGTGAACAGCAGCCGCCCGGCATCCGCGTGCAGCGCGCCGTCGGGCAGGACCAGCCGCACCTCCGTGCTCTCGCGGCCGGCCGCACGGTCGGCGAGGAGGCCGGGATCCGAGGCGGAGGCGCTGAAATCGGCGTAGATCGGGTCGACCTGCTGGATCAGCGCCAGCTTCGTCGCCTCGCCCTGGCCGACGAGCGCCCCCTCGGTGACGAGGGCCCGGCCGATCCGGCCGGCGATGGGCGCGCGCACGGTGGCGTAGTCGAGGTCGATCCGGGCCCGGGCGAGCTGGGCCTTCGCGCTCGCGACGTCGGCCTCGGCCTGGCGCAGGGTGGCGATGGCGATGTCGTGCTGGGCGGTGCTGGCGGCCTGCTTCTCCAGCAGGGTCTCCGTGCGCTCCGATTGACGCAGGGCCTGCACCCGCGTCGCCTCGGCCCGGGCGAGCGCCGCGCTCCTGGTCTCGACCTCGGCCCGGTAGACCGCCGGATCGATGCGGAACAGCACGTCGCCCTGCTTCACCAGGCTGCCTTCGGTGAAGGCGCGCTCCTGGACGATGCCCGCGACCTGGGCGCGGACCTCTGCCACCCGCGTCGGGACGAGGCGGCCCGGCAAGTCGAGCAGGCGCGGCACGGTGGCCGGCTCGGCGGTGGCGACCGACACGTCGGGCGGCGCGCCTGCATCGGCGGAGGAAGGCTCCCGGGAGGCGGGCTGGCAGGCTGCGAGCAGCAGGCAGAGGAGCGGCGCGACGAGCGGCAGGTGCCGGCGGGTGTGGCGCTGGGACGGCATCGGACATCCAGGCTTGGGACGCTTCACGCGACGGGAAGCGGTTGCACGCGTTCGAACGCGTGTTTAAATCCAGATGTATGGATTGAAAAGAGGGTCGCGCATCCCGTTCCCGACCGGACGCGGCGGCGTCGTGCGGGCCCGCGAGGCGCCCGATGCAGGTCACGCTCACCCTCGCGCATCGGGACGACCTGCCGGCCGTCCGGCCTGTACGAACCCCGGTTCCTGCGAGCGACGGGCCGGTTGGAGAAAGGACGGGGGCAGGACCTCTCGCTTCCCGGCTTCTCCTTTCTCCCGACGAGCGGGCATTCACCCAAGATCGTAGCGGTACGCCACCCTATTGTGGCGGTAGGCGGCCGTGCTGCGGCGCGGCACGATGCATGGCGGAGCGTGCTGCGCGGAGGCGGAGCGCCCGGATCCGAGGGAGAGAGCGATGAGGGCGGTGATCGCGGCGGCCCTGCTCGGCACCGCCTGTGCGGGCACCGGCACCGGCGCGCTGGCCCAAGGGCTGGGCGAGGTGCCGGTCCAGCGTGATCTCAGGCGCGAGCGGCGCCTCGAGCGGCGGCTCCAGCAGGACCGGCCGCCGGCGGTGGATCCGAATGTCAGCCCGGACAACCCCGACGGGGTGGTGGGATTCGACGGACCGCCGGGCCTCTTCGACGACAACGACGTCGAGGACAGCGGCCCGATGGCCCCGGGCTCGCCGGCCGATATCGACGATGACTGAGCCTTCCGCCCCCAGGCCTCACACGCGCGGCCCCCGGACCGGCGGGCGGGCGAGACCCGCCCGGATGACGCTCCTCCTTCGCGCCATCGCAGACGGGGTGCCCCGTTCCATGCCCGCCCCTCTCCGGCCCGCGATCCGCGGCGCCTGGCTCCTGCCGGTACTCCTGCCGACCCTCTGGCCGCCGCCGGCGCAGGCGCAATGGGCGAACTGCCCGCCGGGCACCAAGGAGGCGGCCGGCGCGTGCGTGCGCACGTGCCCCGGAGGCTACGAGGACCGGGGCACGGTCTGCGTCTACCGCAGCGAGTCGCATTGAGGCGCCGCTAGCCCCCGTGACTTGACCGCGTGACCCTGAGACAAGGGGAGACAAGCAACCAAGACACGCGGGAGAAACGACCATGGACCACGACGGCACGCTCGCCGGACCCGAGGCCGCGCGCGCCCGGCGCGACACGATCTCCGACGCCCTGCGCCGCACGGCACGCCGCTACCGCGACCGCACCGCCCTCTCCTTCGGCGACCGGCGCTGGAGCTTCGCCGCCCTCGACCGTGCCGTCGACCGGGTCGCCCGGGGCCTCATGGAGACCGGGCTGACCCGCGGCGACCGGCTCGGTGCGCTCGGGCGCAACTCGGACGCCTACCTGATCCTGTGGCTCGCCTGCGCCCGCGCCGGGATCATCCACGTCCCGGTCAATTACGCGCTGACCGGGCGGGAGCTGCGCTACATCGTCGAGCAGTCGGGCGCGCAGGCGCTGATCGTCGATCCCGCCCTGGCGGGCAATGCCCGGGAGGCCCTGGGCGAGGGGGCGTCGCCGTGGTTCGGCACCCTGTTCGGCGGCACCGGCCTCGACGTGCTGCGTCTCGCCGAGGCGGAGGGCGACCCGGATCCGGTCGACGTGCCGGTCGCCGAGGAGGACGTGGTCCAGCTGCTCTACACCTCCGGCACCACGGCGGCGCCGAAGGGCGCCATGATGACGAGCCGCGGGCTCCTCGCCGAGTATCTCAGCTGCGTCGTCGCCCTCGATTTCGGCCCCGGCGACCGGGCGCTCGCCGCCCTGCCGCTCTACCACACGGCGCAGATGCACGCCTTCACGATGCCCCAGCTGCTTGCCGGGGCCGAGACGGTGCTGATCGAGGCGCCCGTGCCGGAGACCTGCCTGCGCCTGATCGAGGAGCACCGCCTCACCTCGTTCTTCGCACCCCCGACGGTGTGGATCAGCCTGCTGCGCTCGCCCGACTTCGCGCGGCGCGACCTGACCTCCCTGCGCCACGTCTATTACGGCGCCTCGATCATGCCGGTGCCGGTGCTGGAGGAGCTGCGCGCGCGCCTGCCCGGCGCGGGTGCCTACAATTGCTACGGCCAGAGCGAGATCGCGCCGCTCGCCACCGTGCTGCGCCCGGAGGAGCACGATGCCCGCCCGGCCTCCTGCGGCCGCCCGGTCTTCAACGTCGAGACCCGGGTCGTCGACGACGCGATGCGCGACGTCGCCCCGGGCGAGCGGGGCGAGATCGTCCACCGGTCGCCGCAGCTGATGGCCGGGTACTGGGACAAGCCGGAGGAGACCCGGGAGGCCTTCCGCGGCGGCTGGTTCCATTCGGGCGATGTCGGGATCATGGACGAGGCCGGCTACATCACGGTGGTCGACCGGGTGAAGGACGTGATCAAGACCGGCGGCACCATCGTGGCGAGCCGCGAGGTCGAGGAGGTGCTGTTCACCCATCCGGGCGTCTCGGAGGTGGCGGTGATCGCCCTGCCGCACCCGAAATGGATCGAGGCCGTGACCGCGGTCGTGGTGCTGCGCCCGGGGGCGAGCGCCGGGGCCGAGGAGCTGATCGCCCATTGCCGCACCGGGCTCGCGCCGTTCAAGGTGCCCAAGCGCATCCTGTTCCAGGACGATCTGCCCCGCAACACCGCCGGCAAGCTCCTCAAGCGCGAGCTGCGCACACACTATGCCGACCTCGCCTGGCCGGGCGAGGAGGCCGAGCGGGACGGCGCCCGGGGCGGGTGAACGGCGCCGGCGCCGCGCGGTGCCCCGGCGGCCGCCGTGCGGCATCCGTGGGCCGCATGGCGAGCGAGGGCGTCGCGGGTGGGGGATCACGTCCGAGACGTCCCCTTTCATCCACGGCAGGGACGAAACGACGCGCGTTGCCGTCCCGTTCTCGTGCGTTGACGGGAGCGGCCAAGGTCATGCGTCGGTCGCGCTCGCTCAGGTGGTGGAATGCCCGATACCCCAACCCTCGGCCCTCAGGACCGTGCGGCCGTCCTGGACCATCAGCGCATCCTGAAGATGGCGCGGTCGGCTCACGCCTTCGTCCGCGGCAACACCCTGAAATTCTACGAGTGGCTGGACGGGCTGCCCCGGGGCACCCTGCCCGAGGGGCCTCCGGTCTGGATTTGCGGCGACTGCCACCTCGGCAATCTCGGGCCGCTGGCCGACGCCGAGGGCCGCGTCGACATCCAGATCCGCGACCTCGACCAGACGGTGATCGGCAACCCGACCCACGACCTCGTCCGCCTCGGCCTGTCCCTGGCGAGCGCGGCGCGCGGCTCGGACCTGCCCGGCGTGGTCACGGCCCGGATGCTGGAGGAGATGGTCCGCGGCTACGCGCAAGGGCTGGGCG
>NZ_LABZ01000156.1 GCF_001043955.1 Methylobacterium tarhaniae
TTAAGCGCGGCGGTATGAGAGCCTGTTTGATTGTTTCGGCCGTCCTGACACCCTCCTGGTCATTCCGGGTCCGCACAGCGGAGCCCGGAATGACCAGGAGGGTGTCGAGACTGTCGAGCAAGTCAAACCGGCTCCGAGAAAGGATGTCGCGCGTCGCCGGACCCATCCGGCGGCGCCGCCACCGGGCCATGGCGGTCGTGCGCCGGATCACCCCCTGACGGAGATCCCGCCGGCAAGCGCCGCGGCGAGGCGGCGGATGCCCGTGCGGATCGCGTCGGGCTCGCTGCCGGCAAACCCCAGGAGCAGCCCGGCCCGGTCCGGCCGGGAGGCCGCGTCGTGATAGAGCGGGCCGACCGGGTAGACGCCGACGCCCACCGCCCGCGCCGACGCCGCCATCCCGGCCTCGGCGGCGGCCGGCAGGCTCTCGAACCAGGCGACGAGGTGCAGGCCCGCCGCCGCGCCCTCCACGCGCACCTCTCCGCCGAAGCTCTCGGCGAGGGCGGACAGCAGGGCGGCGCGCCGGGCGGCATTGCGCCGCCGGGCCTGGCGCAGATGGCGTTCGTAGCCGCCTTCGGCCAGGAGGCCCGCGAGGGCGGCCTGCTCCAGTCCCGGCGCCTGCCGGTCGGCGAGGCGCTTGGCCTGCGTGAAAGCTTCGCTCAAGCCCGGCGGTACCACCAGGTAGCCGAGGCGCAGCTGCGGCGAGAGGGTCTTGGAGACCGTGCCGACATAGATCACCCGGCCCGCCCGATCGAGGCTCACGAGCGCCTCCACCGGCCGCGCGTCGAAGCGGTACTCGCCGTCGTAATCGTCTTCGACGATCGTCGCGCCGCAGCTCTCGGCCCAGGCGAGCAGGGCCTGCCGGCGGGCCGCGGGCAGGACGCCGCCGAGGGGGAACTGGTGCGAGGGGGTGACGTAGGCGAGCCGCGCCGGGCCGATCCCGGCGAGACATCCGGTCTGCAGGCCCTCCGCATCGACCGGGACCGGCAGGATCGCCGCGCCCGCCGCGGCGAAGGCCTGGCGCGCCGTCCGGTAGCCCGGATCCTCCATCACCACCCGGTCGCCGGGATCGACGAGCAGCCGGGCGCAGAGGTCGATCCCCTGCTGCGAGCCGTTGACCACGACGATCTGGTCGAGGCCGCAGCGCAGGCCCCGGGCGCGCCAGAGATAGGCCTGCAACGCCGCGCGCAGCTCGGGCAGCCCGCGCGGATCGCCGTAGCCGAGCCGGGCCGGCCGGCGCAGCAGCACGGCGTTGAGCGCCCGGCGCCAGGCGAGGACCGGGAAGTCGCTCCCTGACAGGTCGCCGTAGAGGAAATCGATCGCCGGCCCCGGCGCCCCCTGGGGCAGGGGCTCGGCAAGCACGCGCCGCCCGAAGGCGGAGAGGTGATGCGCCGCCGCCACGGCGGCGGCCGGCGAGGGCCCCGCCAGGATGCCGGCGGCGACCCGCGTCCGGCCCCCGGGCCGCGTCTCCAGGTAGCCCTCGGCGATGAGCTGGTCGTAGGCGGCCGTGACGGTGGTGCGCGAGACCCCGAGCTCGGCCGCCAGCGCCCGGGTCGAGGGCAGGACCGCCCCGGGCGGATAGACCCCTTGGGCGATCTGCGCCTTCAGGTCGGCGCCGATCCGGGCGCTGACCGGCAGGGTACGGGGAGAGGCTGCGTCCAAACTGGCCCACCTATTCCGGTGCGAACTGGCCGTTCAGCATGGGCCGGTTCCGGGCGTAGGACCAGCACCTGTGCCGTGGCGGAAGCCCGCGTCCCGCGCCATGCCCGCGCCGCCCTCCCAGAAACCCCAGGAATTCCCGATGTACATCCCGCCCGCCTTCCGCGACACCGACACGGCCGCGATACACGCCACGATGCGCGCCGCCCCGCTGGCGAGCCTCGTCACCGCGACGGCGGCCGGGCTCCTGTGCACGCCGCTGCCGCTCCTGCTGGACCCGGACGAGGGCGAGCAGGGCGTGCTCTACGGCCACCTCGCCCGGGCGAATCCGCATTGGCGCGAGCCCGCCCTCGCCGAGACCATGGCGATCTTCTCAGGGCCCGACGCCTACGTGACGCCGTCCTGGTACGCGACGAAGCGCGAGACCGGGAAGGTGGTGCCGACCTGGAACTACGTCGCGGTGCATGCCTAAGGGAATGCGGAGTTCTTCGACGATCCCGATCGCCTGCTCGCCGTCGTCACCCGGCTCACCGAGCGGCACGAGGGCGCGCGGCCGAGCCCCTGGGCGGTCGCGGACGCACCGG
Organism: Methylobacterium tarhaniae; assembly: GCF_001043955.1. Lineage (GTDB taxonomy): Bacteria > Pseudomonadota > Alphaproteobacteria > Rhizobiales > Beijerinckiaceae > Methylobacterium > Methylobacterium tarhaniae. The sequence goes on from NZ_LABZ01000156.1 coordinate 2,241, forward strand.
CCGACTTCATCGCAGGCCAGCTGCGCGGCATCGTCGGCCTTCGGCTGCCGATCACCCGCCTCGAAGGCAAGCGCAAGATGAGCCAGAACCGCAACGCGGCCGACCGGGCCGGCGTCGCGGCCGGGCTGGAAGCGGGCGATCCCGCCACGCGCCATGTCGCCGCGTTGGTGTCGCCGGGCTGATCCCGCTGGAGTGAGCCGGGTGGGCGGGGGCGCCCGAACCTTGCCCCTGGTCCGAACCTTGCTCCACACTGTCCCGGCGCGATCCGGGACGGAGCATGGTGGACCTGAGAAGCCTCGAGATCTTCTACTGGACCGCCTCGCTGTGCAGCTTCCGCAAGGCGGCGGAGCGGATGAACACCTCGCAGCCGGCGGTGTCGCAGCGCATCGCCGCGCTCGAGCAGGAATTCGGGGTGCGGCTGTTCGAGCGGCGCGCCCGCTCGGTGGTACTGACCGCCAAGGGCCGCGAACTCCTGGCTTATGCCGAGCGCTTCCTGCGCCTGCGCACCGAGATGATGCAGGCGGTGGCCGAGCCCGGCTCGGTGCGCGGCGTGCTGCGGCTGGGCGTCTCCGAGACCATCGTCCATACCTGGCTGATGCGCTTCATCGCCCGGATGAACGAGGCCTATCCGGGCGTCACCGTCGACATCGCGGTCGACATCTCGCCCACCATGCGCGACGCGCTCCTGAACCGGGATCTCGACCTCGCCTTCCTGGTCGGGCCGATCACCATGCCGAGCCTGGTCAACCTGCCGCTCTTCAGCGTGTCCCTGGCCTGGATCGCCGCGCCGTCCCTCGATCTCGGCCCCGGCGAGGCGAGCCTGGCGAGCCTCCTGCGCCATCCGCTCATCACCTATCCGAAGAACACCAACCCCTACGTGCAATTGCGCGAGATGCTGGCGCAGTCGAACCTGCCGCCGCCGCGCCTGCACAGCAACGCCTCGCTCTCCACCATCGTCCGGATGGTGCGGGAGGGCATCGGCATCGGGGTGATCCCGCCCGAGGTGGTGCGGCGCGACCTCGACGAGGGCTCGCTGCAGGTGATCGCCCCGGCGCCGGCCCTGCCGGAGATCGGCTTCACCGCCACCTACCCCAATGCGCCCGATGCCGGGCTGGCCGCGACGGCGGCGCGGCTGGCCTGCGAGGTCGCAGGCTCGCCGGACTGGCGATGATAAGCCCCCCTTATCGAAACCGATGCGAAATGACGATTGGCGCTTACCTGCTCAACGGGTGAACATGGCGCATGGCTGGGCACGGATACATCCCGGCAAAGGAGCGGCGATGACCCTTCCCTTCGATCGAGCGCGAATGACCGGCGAGGCGGCGCGGCTGGCCTGCCGCAGCGGCGCAATCACCGGCTGCACCGCCGGCATCGCCGACGGCTACGTCCAGGGCAACCTCGCGGTGCTCCCCGCCGACCTCGCCGACGAATTCCTGCTCTTCGCCCAGCGCAACCCGAAATCCTGCCCGATCATCGGCGTCTCGGCGAAGGGCGAGCGCAGCATCCCCGAGCTCGGCCTCGACCTCGATATCGCCACCGACATTCCCGGCTACCGGGTCTGGCGCGACGGCGAGGTGGTGGCGGAGTGCGACTCGGCCGCCGAGTTCTGGCGCGACGACCTCGTGGCCTTCGTGATCGGCTGCTCCTACTCGTTCGAGGCGGCTCTGGCCGAGGATGGCCTGCCGCTGCGCCATGTCGAGATGGGGGTGCGGGTGCCGATGTACCGCACCAGCATCCCGTGCGCCCCGGCCGGCCGCTTCTCCGGGCCGATGGTGGTGTCGATGCGCCCGCTCACCCCCGCCCAGGCGATCCGGGCGGTGCAGATCACCTCGCGGTTCCCCTCGGTCCACGGTGCGCCGGTGCATCTCGGCCGGCCGGACCTGATCGGCATTCCCGACATCGCCGAGCCCGATTACGGCGACCCGGTCGCGATCGGCGACGACGAGATCCCGGTCTTCTGGGCCTGCGGCGTCACCCCGCAATCGGTGATCGCCGCCGTGCGGCCGGCCTTCGCCATCACCCATGCGCCGGGCTGCATGCTGATCACCGATCGGCGCAACAGCGAATACGCCGTGCTCTGACAGATGTCCCCGGTTCTTTCGTCTTGATTTCCTGTTCGTGCATCGTTTCCGCATTCGGGCTGGCGACAGCCTCGACACGGGCTTTTCAAAGCCGGCGGAATGAGGCTTGGATGAAGTCCCCATCTCCTGGAGGCCAGCGCATGATCCGTCGTCGAGAACTCTTGGTGGGGGCCGGCGCCCTCTCGCTCGCGGGCTTGCGCGGCGCCCCCGCCCGCGCGGCGGCGCCCGAGGTGGTGGTCGGCGTGCTCTATGCCATGTCGGGGCCGAGCGCGCAGGTCGGGGTGGACGCCCGCCACGCCATCGAGACGGCGCTCGATCTCATCAACAACGACCACGACCTCGACCTGCCGGGCGCCAAGGGCGTCGGGCTCGCCGGCATGGGCGGCGCCAAGATCCGCCTCGTCTTCGCCGACCACCAGGCCGATCCGCAGAAAGGGCGTGCCGAGGCCGAGCGCCTCATCACCCAGGACAAGGTCTCGGCCCTCGTCGGCTGCTACCAGTCGGCGGTCTCGGCCACGGTGAGCGCTACCGCCGAGCGCTACGGCGTGCCCTTCGTCTGCGCCGATTCCTCGTCGCCGAGCCTGCACCGCAAGGGCCTGAAGTTCTTCTTCCGCCCGGCCGCCCACGACGAGATGTTCTCGACCGCGATGTTCGACTTCCTGGATGCCCAACGCAAGCAGGGCAAGAAGATCGACTCGGTCGCCCTGTTCTTCGAGGACACGATCTACGGCGTCGATTCCTCGACCGTGCAGCGCAAGCTCGCCGCCGAGCGCGGCTACAAGCTCGTCGCCGACGTGAAGTACAAGAGCAACTCGCCCTCGCTCACCGCCGAGGTGCAGCAGCTCAAGACCGCCAACGCCGACGTCCTTCTGCCGACGAGCTACACCACCGACGCGATCCTGCTGACCAAGACGATGGCCGAACTCGGCTACAAGCCGAAGAGCATCATCGCCCAGGCCGCCGGCTTCTCCGAGAAGGTGACCTACGACGCGGTCGGCGACAAGCTCCAGGGCGTGATCTCACGGGGCAGCTTCTCCCTCGACCTCGCCGCCAAGCGGCCGATGGTCGCCACCGTGAACAACATGTACAAGGCCCGGGCCGGCCGCGACTTCAACGACAATTCCTCGCGCCAGTTCATGGCGATGATCGTGCTCGCCGACGCCCTCGACCGCGCCGGCTCGACCGACGGCCAGAAGATCCGCGCCGCGCTCGCCGCCACCGACATCCCGGGCACCCGTACGGTGATGCCCTGGACCAAGGTGGCCTTCGGCCCCGACGGGCAGAACACCCATGCCGACCCGGTCCTGCTGCAATGGATCGGCGACAAGTTCGTCACGGTGTTCCCGGAATCGGCCGCGGTGGCGCCGGCGAAGTGGCCGATGAACGCGTGAGGTGAAGCGCTTCCCCCCTCTCCCCGCGGGCGGGGAGAGGGCCGGGCCCACGTTCAGGGGGCTCGGCAAGCGCAGGCGAAGCCGGAGCGAGGGTGAGGGGGTCTCGACGAGTGAGACGCCTCCGGAACCACCCCCTCACCCTCGCCCTGCGGGCTCGCCGCGCCGACGACAAGGTCGTGTGAGATCGTTCCGATCCCCAGGCCCTCTCCCCGCCCGCGGGGAGAGGAGGAACCCGCGCCATTCCTGGCGCCGATCGATCCATCATTTCGCGCCCCACCGGAGCCCCTTACCCCCATGACGACGCAAGCCCTGGTTCAGGTGCTGGCGAGCGGCCTCCTGATGGGCTTGATCTACGCCCTGATCGCGGTCGGCCTCTCGCTGATCTTCGGCCTGATGGACGTGGTGAACTTCGCCCATGGCGAGTTCCTGATGCTCGCGATGTACGCGACCTTCGGGCTGGTGCTCGTCACCCAGCTCGACCCGGTGGTGCTGATGCCGCTGGTCGCCGCCCTGCTCTTCGTGCTGGGGGCCGCCGCCTATCTGGGCGTGGTGCGCTTCGCCATGCGGGCCAAGGCCAACCAGGGCATGGTGCAGATCTTCGCGACCTTCGGGCTCGCCATCCTGCTCCAGGGCGCCGCGCAATACCTGTTCACGCCGGATTACCGCAACGTCCAGAATACCTGGCTCGGCGGGCGCACCCTCGATCTCGGCGGCATCTTCCTGCCCTGGCCGCAGATCTTCGGCGCCTTCGTCTCGCTCGCCGCCTTCGGGGGCCTGCACCTCCTGATGAGCCGCACCGATTTCGGCCGCGCGCTGGAGGCCACCCGCGAGGACCAGGGCGCGGTGGCGCTCGTCGGCATCGACCGCAACCGGGTCTTCGCCCTCGGCTGGGGCTTGGGGGCCGCGCTGGTCGGCCTCGCCGGCGCCGTGCTGGCGATCTTCTACTACATCCACCCCCAGGTCGGCGCGAGCTTCGCGCTGATCGCCTACGTCACGGTGGCGCTCGGCGGCTTCGGCAGCGTGGGGGGTGCGCTCGTTGCCGGCATCATCGTCGGCCTCGTCGAGGCCGTCACGGCGGTGATCCTGCCGCCGGCGCTGAAGTCCATCGGCGTCTATGCCCTCTACCTCGCAGTGGTGTTCGCGCGGCCGCAAGGCCTGTTCGGGAGGCTTTAGATGACCACGCTGACCACCGCCCTCGCGCCGGGCTCAGTACCCGCGCGGGCCGAGGCGAGCTACGCGGCCAAGCGCCGGCGCAAGCTGGTCGTCGCCGCCCTGGTCTTCGCGGGCCTCGCGGGCTTGCCCTACGGCATCCGCGACGTCTACCTCCAGAACGTCCTGATCCTCACCCTGATGTATGCCGCGCTCTCGCAGAGCTGGAACATCTTGGGCGGCTATTGCGGGCAGGTCTCGCTCGGCCACGCGCTCTATTTCGGCTTCGGCGCCTACGCCACCTCGGTGCTGTTCGTGAATTACGGCGTCCTGCCGTGGTTCGGCATGCTGGCGGGTGGCGCCCTCTCGGCGGCGGTGGCGCTGATCCTCGGCTATCCGTGCTTTCGCCTGGCCGGCCACTACTTCTCGATCGCCACCATCGTGATCGCCGAGATCGGGCTGCTGCTGGTCCATAACTGGGACTTCGTCGGCGGCGCCATGGGCATCCAGTGGCCGTTCAACCCGGATTCCTGGTGGACGCTCCAGTTCGCCCGCGACAAGATCCCGTATGTCCATTTCGCGGTCGGCTTCCTGGCGGTGGTCTGGTTCGTGACCTGGCTGATCGAGGGCTCGCGCTGGGGTTATTGGTGGCGCGCGGTCAAGGACGACGCCCAGGCCGCCGAGAGCCTCGGGGTCGAGGTCTTCCGCTCCAAGATGGCGGCGGCGGCGGTCTCGGCCTTCTTCACCGCCATCGGCGGCGGCTTCTACGCGGCTTACGTCTCCTACATCGATCCCGAGAGCGTGATGAGCTTCCGCTTCTCGCTGCTCTTCGCCCTGCCGGCGGTCCTCGGCGGCATCGGCACCCTGTGGGGACCGCTCGTCGGCGCGGCGATCCTGATCCCGCTCACCGAGATCAGCCGCTCCTATCTCGGCGGCAGCGGCAACGGCCTCGATCTGATGCTCTACGGCGTGCTGGTGATGGTGGTGGCGCTCGCCCGGCCCGAAGGCGTCCTCAGCCTCTTCCGCCGCACCCGCAAGGCCCGCAACGAGGAGGCGACGCCGTGAGCATGCCTGCCGACACCGCGCCCCTGCTGCGCATCGACCACGTCACGCTTCGCTTCGGCGGCCTCGTCGCCAACGCGGATGTCAGCCTCGACGTGCCGGAGGGCCAGATCCTCGGGCTGCTCGGGCCGAACGGGGCCGGCAAGTCGACCCTGTTCAACCTGATCTCCGGCACCTACCAGCCGAGCGAGGGACGAATCGTCTTCGAGGGAGAGGACATCACCCCGCTCTCCGCCCCCGAGCGCTGCCGGCGCGGCATCGCCCGCACCTTCCAGGTGCCGCGCTCGTTCGATTCGATGAACGTGCTCGAGAACGTCGTCGTCGGGGGCTTCGCCCGCCATGCCGGCGCCGCGGCGGCGCGACGGGTGGCTCTCGAAACCCTCGACTTCGCCGGGCTGTCCCATCGGGCGGAGGCCGTGGCGGGGGAGCTGACCCCGCCGGAGAAGCGCCGCCTCGAGGTCGCCCGGGCGCTGGCCACCGAGCCGAAGCTCCTCCTCCTCGACGAGGTGCTGACGGGGCTGACCCCGAGCGAGGCCAAGGCCGGCGTCGAGCTGATCCGCAAGGTGGCGGCGCGCGGCGTCACCGTCATCATGGTCGAGCACGTGATGGAGGTGGTGATGCCGCTCGTCGACCGCGCCGTGGTGCTGCATCTCGGCCGCGTCCTGGCCGAGGGCCACCCGACCGAGGTGGTGCGCCACGAGGGCGTGATCACCGCCTATCTGGGGGAGCGTCACCGTGCTGCTTGAGGTCCGCGGGCTCTCCACCGCCTATCAGGGCCTCTTGGCCATCCAGGGCGTCTCGATCGAGGTCGATACCGGCGAGATCGTCGTGGTGGCGGGCGCCAACGGCGCCGGCAAGTCGACTTTGCTGAAGTCCATCTCCGGGATGGAGCGGCCGCGCTCGGGCGAGGTGGTGTTCGACGGCGCCCGCATCGACGGTCTGCCGGGCCACGCCATCACCGCCCGCGGCATCGCCTACGTGCCGGAGAACAAGCGGCTGTTTCCGCGCCTCTCCGTTTCCGACAACCTTCGGCTCGGCAGCTACCTTCACCGCAAGGAAGCCGACCGCGAGGCGCCGCTGGAGCGCGTCTTCACCCTGTTCCCCCGCCTGAAGGAGCGCCTGCCGCAGCGCGCCGGCACCCTCTCGGGCGGCGAGCAGCAGATGCTCGCCATCGGCCGCGCCCTGATGACCCGGCCGCGCCTGCTGATGCTCGACGAGCCGAGCCTCGGCCTCGCACCGCTCATCGTCGCCGAGGTGATGCGCACCGTGGCGCGTCTGCGCGACGAGGGGGTGGCGATCCTTCTCGTCGAGCAGAATGCCCGCGCGGCGCTCCAGATCGCCGATCACGGCTACGTCCTCGACGGCGGCAGCGTGGTGCTGCAGGGCGACAGCCGCACGCTTCAGGGCGATGCGCGGGTGGTCGAGACCTATCTCGGCACCCTCGCGGTCGATGACGCCCCGCCGAGCCGCGCCGCCTCTGGACGCTGACCTGGGCTTCCCTGAGACCCGAATGGCCGGGAGCCTTTCGCTCACCGGTCGGAGCCGGCCGCCCGGACCGTCCGGCTCACCTTTTTTCGTCACGACCAATCAGTGCAGGGCAGCCGTGACTCACGCCGCTCTGTCGCGTTTCTGTCGCCCGGTCATGACGGCGACAACGTCGCCCATCTGATCGGGCTGGTCCGCCGAAGCACCGCTTCGCCGATGCCGGCGACCCCGCGACCTCCCAGTCCGGATGCCTTTCACACGCTGTCCATCGAGCGCGGCGCTGCGGATCCATGCCTTTGTCTTGGTGTGGTGGATCGAGACACGGCACAGCAATGTGGATGGACGTATACATGGGAGCATGTTCAATCTGGCTCGTCCGCCCCGCCCTTGATCAGTGCGACTGTCGTGTCACCCCACCTCCATCAGATCATGGGTCGGCGAGCCGCCATGCAGCGCGTCAATCAATTGACGTATAACTCAACGATGGACCAACCCGCCGCCAATGATTAGGAACCTATGCCTAGGGTACCCGGCATCTCGCCGGGGCATAAGACGCCGAGAGGGCAGGCCATGCTCCAGTCCGAGGATCGCAATCCGACGATGCGCGATGTCGTTTACGCGGCCTATGAAAGCCTGCTTGGACGCCCACCAGAAAGCGAGGCGATCGTTTCGCACCACGCCTCAGGCAGCTCACCCGCCGAAATCATCACCGCCATTGCCTCTTCCGGCGAATTTCGTTCGCGATTTGCAAAAAATAACGCTCTCTATCAATATAACAGCCAAATCGACGCCGAAGAGATCGTCCTATCCCACGCCCGACAAGATCTACAAGCCCATCCGGACTCTTTGACAAATTATCTTGGCGTTAGGATCGACACCAAATTTCTACCCTCGCTTCTTTCCGGATCGGCAGGCTTAGTGGAGCCAGCGCCCATCCCGGCGAATTGGCACGCCGATACCGCCGAATGGGCGGCCGCTCTGCGCGCCGTTGACCTGGCGGGGTCGCGGTTTACGATGGCCGAACTCGGCTGCGGCTGGGGATGCTGGATGAACAACACCGGCGTTGCCGCGCGCAACGCGGGGCGTGACGTCCACCTCATCGGTGTCGAGGGCGATGCTGGTCATCTTGGTTTTGCACGGGAGGCCCTCGCGACGAACGGCTTTGCGCCCGAAGAGATCACCCTCTACCGTGGCATAGCGGCGGCACAGGCAGGAACCGCGCTGTTTGCGCTTCAAGATACGGCTGGCGAGAATTGGGGTCTCGCACCGGTGTTCGGCGCAGACGCCGCAGAGCGGGACCGGCTGCTGGCGACCGGTCGTTATGAACCATTGCCGATGGTTCCGCTTGCCGACGTGATCGGCTCGCGCACGCTTGATCTGCTGCACATGGATATCCAGGGCGGAGAAGCAGAGCTGGTGAAGTCCTGTCTTTCCATTCTCAATGAACGCGTCAAATATCTCGTGATCGGCACCCACTCACGACAGATCGAGGGGCAGATTTTCGATATCTTGCAGGCGGCCGGCTGGCACCTGGAAATCGAGAGGCCGGCCATTCTCACGCTGACGCCAGAGGGACCGGCGACAAGCATTGATGGAGTTCAGGGGTGGCGCAATCTGCGCCCGAGAACGGTCGCAGCAGCATGATGCCCGCGGTGGCGGCCTTTTTCCCACATCGGGCTGCCAGCGATACAGACTTGCCATGATGGCCGAGCTTGCCATGATGGCCGAGACGCGACTTATGGATGCCGGCGCTCGTTCCCGAACCGATGCCTTCGGGAAGGACAACTCTGTCGTACCCGCGTCACCGCGTGCAGCCTCGGCAGGCTCTCACTCCACCGGCGCCGACAACACCGCCGTCGGTTCATCTCCGCGCCTGCGGGGGGCGGCCGTGACGGTATGGCGGACCGCCCTGACGGCAATCCCCAGCGCCCGCGCGTCCCGCGTCGCTCCTCGTCGCGGAGCCCGCGGCACGGCACGACGCCAAGTACAGGCCGGGGTCCCAGGTTAGGGACGGTCGGTGGAAGGCTCGGGGCATCCCTGCCCTCCCCTGCCGGCGACGTGATGGCGAGACGAGAGACCGCACGAGGGGCTTGCCCAGAGCGTGGGTCCCGGGTACCTACGGCAAGGGTTTGCGTCGTCGTTTCTGTCGCCGAGTCTGTCGCCCGGACGCAGACCAAGCGCTAGAGACTGAAGACTCAACCGAAGGGCCTGTAGCTCAATGGTTAGAGCCGACCGCTCATAACGGTCTGGTTG
>NZ_LABZ01000157.1 GCF_001043955.1 Methylobacterium tarhaniae
CAGCGGTGATGGATCCCGGGTCCTCGCCTCCGACGAGGCCCGAGATGACGCAGAGGGGTAGAGCGGTCGGAGCACATTCGACCACTCTCTTACCGAATCTTATTGTTCTACAGTCTCGCCCGCGCACTCCGCGGCGTCGATAGCAGCAGGTGCGTCTCCGAGGTGGTCACGCCCGGCACCAGGCGCACACGCCGCAACAGCTCGTCCAGCTCCGGCAGGCTGCCGGCGGACACTTCCACGACGATGTCCCAGCTACCGACCGTCGTGTGGACCGAGGTGATCTCGGCGAAGCCCTTGAGGGCGTCGATCACGTCGCCGGCCTTGCGCCCCTCGACTGCGATCAGCGTGATCGCCCGTACCGCCGCCGGCTGGCTATCTGCCCGCAGCACCACCGTGTAGCCGATGATCTCGCCGTCGCGCTCGAGCCGGTCGAGCCGTGCCCGCACGGTGGCGCGCGACACCTTCAGGAGCGCGGCGAGTTCCGAGACCGGGCGCCGGCAATCGTGCCGGAGCAGGGTGATGAGGCTCTGATCGAGGGCGTCCATTCCGACACTTTGGGCGATCGTGCCTACCAGATTGCGCGATCGGCCCGAAAAATCGACCAGCTTCCCGTGTTCAGGGTGACGCAGCCGCGCGCTACGGTCGAGCCGATCGACGCGATCGGGAGCCGATCGACGCGATCGGGTTGATCCAGGCGGGAGCGGGTGCGTGGTCGGCGGACATCCTGAACGATGCGTCCTGGTCGGGGCGCCGGTACAGTCGGGCACCCACCGGCTCGGCTGCGACATGGGACCGAGCGCCTACCGGGCGGCGGGCCTGGGCGACGCGATCCGCGACCTCGGCATCCCGGTCGAGGATGCGGGGTCCGTCGCGCCGGTGCCCTTCGCGGCGTCGGCGCACCCGAACCGGGCGATCCACCACCTCGCCGAGACGGCGGGCTGGACGCTGGCGCTGACCGAGGCCGCGTTCCGGCACAGCGCCGAGGCACGGCCGATCTTCCTCGGCGGCGACCACAGCCTCTCGGCCGGCACCGTGGCGGGCATGGGCCTGCGGGCGCGGGCGGAGGGGCGGCCGCTGTTCCTGCTCTGGCTCGACGCGCATGCCGACCTCCACACCCTGGACACCACGACGAGCGGCAACCTGCACGGCGTGCCGCTGGCCTATCTCACCGGCAGGCCGGGCTTCGCAGGCTACTTCCCGCCCCTGGAGGCGGCGCTCGATCCGGCCCGGATCTGCATGGTCGGCCTGCGCAGCGTCGATCCGGCGGAGCGGGAGATCCTGCGCGACAGCGGCACGCGGGTGCACGACATGCGCGACATCGACGAGACCGGGATCGTCGCCCCGTTGCGCGACTTCCTGCGCGAGGTCGCGAGCGCCGACGGCCTCCTGCATGTCAGCCTCGACGTCGACTTCCTCGATCCCGGCATCGCCCCGGGCGTCGGCACCACCGTGCCGGGCGGGGCCACCTTCCGGGAGGCGCACCTCATCATGGAACTGCTGCACGATTCCGGGCTGGTGCGCAGCCTCGACCTCGTCGAGCTGAACCCGTTCCTCGACGAGCGCGGCCGCACCGCCCTGCTGATGGCCGACCTCGCCGCCAGCCTCTTCGGCCGCCGCATCCTCGACCGACCGACACGGAGCTTCTAGATGCCGGCCCTCAACGTCGTCCCCTTCGTCAGCGTCGACAACATGATGCGCCTCGTCCACGCGGTCGGGATCGAGGCGATGCTGGCCCGGCTCGCCGCGGCCATCGCGGAGGATTTTTCCCGCTGGGACGCCTTCCACAAGACGCCCCGGATCGCCGCCCACAGCCCCGACGGCGTCATCGAGCTGATGCCGACGAGCGACGGGCACACCTACGGCTTCAAATACGTCAACGGCCACCCGAAGAACGCCGCCGGCGGGCGCCAGACCGTCACCGCCTTCGGGGTGCTGGCCGATGTCGGCAACGGCTACCCGGTGCTGATCACCGAGATGACCCTGCTGACGGCCCTGCGCACCGCCGCCACCTCGGCGCTCGCCGCGCAGCCTCTCGCGCGGGCCGGATCGCGCACCATGGCGCTGATCGGCAACGGCGCCCAGGCCGAGTTCCAGGCCCTGGCCTTCCGGGCGCTCCTCGGGGTCGATCGTTTACGCCTCTACGACATCGATCCGGCGGCGACGAGGAAATGCCTGCGCAACCTCTCGGGCCTCGGCTTCGACCTGACGGCCTGCGGCAGCATCGCGGAGGCCGTGCGCGAGGCCGACATCGTCACCACCGTGACGGCGGACAAGCGCAACGCCGTGATCCTCGGCGACAATCTGGTCGGGGAGGGAATGCACATCAACGCCGTCGGGGGCGACTGCCCGGGCAAGACGGAGCTGGCCCCGGACGTGCTCGCCCGTGCCGCCCTCTTCGTCGAGTACGAGCCGCAGACCCGCATCGAGGGCGAGATCCAGCAGCTGGCCCCCGATCATCCGGTCACCGAGCTGTGGCGGGTCCTCGCCGGCCTGGCGCCCGGGCGCACGGCGTCGCGGCAAGTCACGGTGTTCGACTCGGTCGGCTTCGCGATCGAGGACTTTTCGGCCCTGCGCACCGTGCGCGACCTCCTGGCCGAGCATCCCCACTACGAGGATCTCGACCTCCTGGCCGATCCGGACGACCCGCGCGACCTGTTCGGCATGCTGCTGCGGGCGGCCCCGCCGCGCCTCGTCGCCTGACGATCGGCGCCCGGCATCGAGACGCCTCGAGGCACCGCAGCGTCATCCGGCCGGCAGGTGCGCCTCGGCGGCCTCGGCGTCAGGCCCGTGGAGCCGCGCCGGAGCGCCGCCGAGCGGGCCGCCCGCGATCGAGCGCAGCAGGGTCGCCCGGGCGGTGCGCAGGTGCGCCCGGCACCTGAGGTCGATCAGGCGCAGGTCGCGGGAGCGCAGGGCGGCGATGTAGTCGAGGTGCTCCATCAAGGCTACGCGGTTACGCTCCTTCTCGTCCGACTTGTCCCACTGGTAATGGTAGTGGAAGATGATCGAGATCACGTCGTAGAAGTCGCGAATGAAGCGGTTGCGCGAGGCGTCGTGGATCAGCCGGTGCAGCCGCTCGTCGAGGCGCGAGAAGTCCTGGTAGCGCGCGTCGATCTCGGAGAGCAGGGCGTGATGCTCGCGCTCGATCGACGCGAGCTCGGCCCAGGCCGGTGAATCCGGCGCCAGCTCGACGAACCGGCGGGCCGAGCGCAGCTCGAACATCTCGCGGATCTCGTAGATCTCGGCGGCGAAGTCCGGCGTCACCCCGGCGAAGATCCAGCCGCTGTTCTCGCGCCGCTTCAGGAGCCCGAACTGGCTGAACCGGGTCAGGTATTCCCGCACCGCCGTGGTCGAGACGCCGAACAGCCGCGCCAGTTCCGAGGTGTTGACCATCTGGCCAGGGCGGCAATCGCCCTGGAGCACCCATTGCATGAACTTGCGCTCGACGGCCTCCGCCACCGTCTCGGTCTCGAGGCCGGGAAAGTAGTCGCCCGGCACCGGATGGCGGAGCAGGTGCCGCCGGGCTCCCTCCGTCCCGATGAGGCCGGCGGCGGCGAGGCCCGCCAGCACGCCCCGCACCGTGGTGCGGCTGACCTCGAGCGCGTCGGACAATTCCGCCTCCGAGGTGCACCAGGGACCGAGCGGCCGCGCCGCCAGCACGGCCAGGCACTGGTTATAGGCCCGCTTGTGGACCGTGTTCGTCCGCATCCCGCCCTCCCGTCGGGAGCAGTCCAGCACGTCGGCAAGGTCCCGTCCATTCGCCGGATGACGGTTCTTTGCACATAAAAAACCGTTTGACAGGGCCCAAGGCATCGGTTCTTTATGCACGATAATACATAAGACCCACCCGGTGAGGACACGTTCTTGGCTCCGATCGGCAGCATTTCCGCCTGCGTGGCGGCCCGCGCATGAGCGCCGCCCACGAGACGTCCGCCCCCCGGACCCGGCGGGTCGTCCAGTTCGGCACCAGCCGCTTCCTGCAGGCCCATGCCGACCTCTTCATCCACGAGGCGCGTGCGGCGGGCCAGGCGGTCGGCCCGATCGCGGTGGTGCAGACCTCCGGCGCCCCGTCCCGGGCCGGACGCGTCGCCGCCTTCGGGGCGCCGGGCGGCTATCCGGTGATCATCCGCGGCATCGAGGACGGGGCCGCGGTCGAGCGGCAGGTCACCGTCACCAGCATCGACCGGGGCCTCTCGGCCACCGCCGACTGGGACGCCGTGACGACCCTGTTCGTCGAGGACGCCGAGATCGTCCTCTCGAATACCGGCGATACCGGCTACGCGATCGACGCGGCCGATCGCGGCGCGGGCTGGGTCGCGGCCCGTCCCCCGGCCTCGTTCCCGGGCAAGCTGGCCCAGCTTCTCCACCGCCGCTGGCAGGCGGGCGGGCGGCCGCTCACGGTGCTGCCCTGCGAGCTCGTCAACCGTAACGGCCGGGTGTTGCAGGGCCTGGTCCTCGACCTCGCCGCCGAGGCCGGCCTGCCGGAGGCGTTCCGGACCTGGCTGCGCGAGGGCGTGGTCTTCACCGACACCCTCGTCGACCGCATCGTCTCCGAGCCGATCGAGCCCGTCGGCGCGGTCGCCGAGCCCTACGCCCTGTGGGCGATCGAGCGCCGGCCCGGGCTGGCGCTCCCCTGCGAGCATCCCTGCCTCGTGCTCGCCGACGACCTGGAGCCGTACGAGCGGCTGAAGCTCCACATCCTCAATCTCGGCCACACCTTCCTCGCCGAGATCTGGCGGCGCGAGGGGCGGCCGCAACCTGAGACGGTGCGCGAGATCCTGGCCGATCCGGCGGTCTGGGCGCGGCTCGACGCGCTCTACCGCGACGAGGTGGTGCCGGGCTTCGCCGCCCGCGGGATGGGAGCGGAGGCCGAGGCCTACGTGACCGCCACCCTCGACCGCTTCCTCAATCCCTACCTGAACCACCGCATCGCCGACATCGCCCAGAACCACGTCCAGAAGGTCGAGCGCCGGGTCGACGCCTTCCTGGCCTGGGTCGAGGAGGCGGGCGTGAGCCTGCCCGCGCCGGTGCTGCGGGCGCTCGCCGCCTCCTACCCGACATCGGGCGCGGCATGACCTACCAGTTCGATTTCGCCTCCCTGCTGCCGTACTGGCGCGACTTCGCCGCCGGCGTCTGGCTGACGCTCCAGCTCTCGGCGGTGGCGACGGTGCTGGGCTTTATCGGCGGCGCGCTCTGCGCCATCGCCCGGGCCGACGGGCCGCCCTGGCTGAAGCGGGTCGTGGGTGCCTATGTCGAGGTGATCCGCAACACGCCGCTCCTGGTCCAGATCTTCCTGGTCTATTTCGGCATCGCGGTTCTGGGCCTGCGGGTCGACGCCACCACGGCGGCGGTGCTCGCTCTCGTCGTCAACGTCGTGGCCTATACCTGCGAGATCATGCGCGCCGGCATCGAGAGCGTGCACAAGGCGCAGGTCGAGGCGGGGGAATGCCTGGGGCTGAACCGCCGCCAGATCTACTGGCACGTGGTGCTCCGCCCGGCGATCGAGCGGGTCTATCCGGCCCTGGTCAGCCAGTACGTGCTGCTGATGCTCGCCTCCTCGATCTGCTCGCAGATCTCGGCCGAGGAGCTGACGGCGGTCGCCAACCGCATCCAGTCCGACACCTTCCGCAGCTTCGAGACCTACATCGTCGTCGGCCTCGTCTACCTCGCCCTGTCCTTCGTCGTGCGCTGGGCCTTCTGGGGCTTCGGCCTCCTCGTCTTCACCCGCCGGCGCAAGCTCGGCACGGCGCTCTAGAGGAGAGGAGCGTGATGCCGACCTTCGGACCCCAGCACCTCTGGTTCCTTCTCACCGCGGCGGGCTGGACGCTCGCCCTCTCCGCCATCGCCTTCATCGGCGGCGGCCTCCTCGGCTTTGGCGTGGCGCTCGCCCGCATCTCGCAAAACCGCATCGTGCGGGGCGCGGCGTCCGCCTATGTGCAGGTGGTGCAGGGCACGCCGCTGCTGATCCTGCTGTTCATGATCTATTTCGGCCTCGCCATCGCGGGCTTCGACCAGTTGCCGGCGCTGATCGCGGCCGGGGCCGGGCTCACCATCTACGCCTCGGGCTTCCTCGGCGAGATCTGGCGCGGCTGCATCGAGGCGGTGCCGAAGACCCAGTGGGAGGCGGCCGAGTGCCTCGCCCTGTCGCGCTGGCAGCGCCTGACCCGGGTGGTGCTGCCCCAGGCGATGCGCCTCGCCACCGCGCCGACGGTCGGCTTCCTGGTCCAGATCGTCAAGAACACCTCGCTCGCCTCGGTCGTCGGCTTCGTCGAGCTGTCGCAGGCCGGCAAGCTCATCAACAACTCGATCTTCCAGCCCTTCATCATCTTCGTGACCGTGGCGATGTTCTACTTCGCCATCTGCTATCCGCTGTCGGCCTGGAGCCGCGGGCTGGAGAGGAGGCTCAATGTCGGCCGTCGTTAAGCTTGCCAACGTCCACAAGAGCTTCGGCCCGCTGAAGGTCCTGGACGGCGTCTCGTTCGAGGTCGGCCGCGGCGAGGTGGTGGCGCTGATCGGCCAGTCCGGCTCGGGCAAGTCCACCGCCTTGCGCTGCATCAACGCGCTGGAGACGATCGAGGAGGGGGCGATCGAGGTCTGCGGCCACGCGATCCATAGCCCCTCCCTCGACAAGCGGGCTTTGCGGCTCTCCGTCGGCATCGTCTTCCAGAGCTACAACCTCTTCCCGCACCTCACCGCGCTCCAGAACATCATGCTGGCGCCGACCTGCGTGAAGGGCACCAAGCGCCGCGAGGCCCGCGACCTGGCGATGGACTGCCTCACCCGGGTGGGACTTTCCGAGAAGGCGGAGCACTATCCCGAGCAGCTCTCCGGCGGGCAGCAGCAGCGGGTCGCCATCGCCCGCTCGCTCGCCATGCAGCCGCAGGTGATGCTGTTCGACGAGGTCACCTCCGCCCTCGACCCGCAGCTCACCTCGGAGGTGCTGCGGGTGATGGAGGACCTCGCCCGCGGCGGCATGACCATGATCCTGGTGACCCACGAGATGGGCTTCGCCCGCCGGGTCGCCGGCACCGTCATCTACATGCGCCAGGGCCGGGTCTGGGAGACCCTGGCCGGCCGCGACCTCGACAACCCACGCACGCCCGAGCTGCGCGACTTCGTCGGCAGCGGGCTGTGACACCACAAGGAGAATTGGGGATGAAGCGCAGGACCTTCCTGGCCGGCGGCCTCGCGGCCGCCTCCACCCTGGCGATGCCGGCGCTCGCCGACACGCTCGACACGATCAAGAGCCGCAAGAAGCTGCTCGTCGCCCTCGATCTCGGCTCGCCGCCCTTCGGCATGACCGATGCCGCGATGCAGCCGACCGGCTCCGACGTCGAGACCGCCCGGCTCTTGGCCGCCGAGTGGGAGATGCCGCTGGAGATCGTGCAGGTCACGAGCCCGAACCGGGTGCCGTTCCTGCTCACCGGCAAGGCCGACATGGTCATCGCCTCGTTCAGCGTGAACGAGGAGCGCCAGAAGGTGATCGACTTCTCGGATCCCTACGGGGTGATCCAGGCCGTGATCGCCGGCCCGAAGGGCCGCGAGGTCAAGGATTACGCAGGCGTCGTCGGCAAGCGCCTCGGCACCACCCGCGGCAGCACCAACGACAAGGAGGCGACGGCCCGCGCCCAGGGCGCCCAGATGGTGCGCTTCGACGACGACGCGACGCTGATCACCGCCATGGTCTCGGGCCAGGTCGACATGGTGGCGACCTCGCCGCAGGTCATGAACACCGCCAATACCCGCAATCCCCCGGCGCCGTTCGAGACCAAGATCGTGATGCGGACCTTCCCCTACGCGATCGGCATCCGCAAGGGAGAGGCCAAGCTCCAGACGGCGCTGAACGACTGGGTGCGCAAGAACCTGCGCAACGGCCAGCTCAACACGATCTACAAGAAGTATCATGGCAGCGACCTGCCGCCCGAGATGCTGGCGTAATCGAGACGAGGCGCGGCCTTTCACCTCTCCCCGTGGACGGGGAGAGGGCCGCGTCCCCGTTCAGGGGATGCGGCAGGCGGAGGCGCAGCCGGAGCGAGGGTGAGGGGGTCTCGACGCGTGAGACTCCTCCGGCAACACCCCTCACCCTCGCGGCGAACCTCCGGTTCGCAGCTCGCTGCGCTCCCTGAACGGGAGCACAGCCCTCTCCCCTCCCGCGGGGAGAGGGGAAAGCTCGCGCTTCGTCTTCTTCGATCCGCCAGACGTTCCCCACCCGATCCTCGAAAGACCCATCCCCATGAAGGTGCTCATCTGCGACGAGCCGGGCCGGCTGCGGCTGACCGAGCGGCCGGAGCCGGTCCCGGCCGAGGGCGAGGCGCTGGTGCGCATCCGCCGGGTCGGCATCTGCGGCACGGACTTCCACATCTACCAGGGCAAGCACCCGTTCCTGCAATATCCGCGGGTGATGGGCCACGAGCTCTCCGGCACGATCGAGCGGGCGCCCGCCGGCAGCGGGCTCGAGGCGGGCCAGACCTGCTACATCGTGCCCTACCTGTCCTGCGGACAATGCGTCGCCTGCCGCAAGGGCGTGACCAATGCCTGCCAGAACATCAGCGTGCTCGGCGTCCATTGCGACGGCGGCATGGCCGAGCTGATCAGCGTGCCGGCCCGGAACGTCGTGCCGGTGGGCGATACGCCGCTCGACGACGCCGCGATGATCGAGTTCCTGGCGATCGGCGCCCATGGGGTGAAGCGCGGCGGCATCACCGCCGCGGACCGCGTGCTGGTGGTCGGCTCGGGGCCGATCGGCATGTCGGCGGTGATCTTCGCCAAGGCGCGCGGCGCCCACGTCACCGTCATGGACCTGCGCGAGGACCGGCTGGCCTTCACGCAAGGCGCACTCGGCGCCGACGCGCTGCTGCTCGCGAACGACGAGGCCGAGGCGAAGGCCGGGGCCGCCACCTCGGGCGACTACTACGATTGCGTGATCGACTGCACCGGCAACCGCGCCGCGATGCAGCGCGGCTTCGGCTTCGTCGGCCATGGCGGGCGCTACGTGCTGGTGAGCGTGGTGCGCGACGACATCGTGTTCTCGGATCCCGAGTTCCACAAGCGCGAGACCACCCTGTTCGCCAGCCGCAACGCCCAGCCGGACGATTTCGCCGAGGTGGTGCGCCAGATGCAGGCCGGCCGGGTGCCGACCCAGGCCCTGCGCACCCATCGCGGCGCGCTGACGGAAGGGCCCGAGCTGTTCCGCGACTGGCTGCGGCCGGAGGCGGGGGTGATCAAGGCGATCTTGGAACTCTGACCGAACTGTACCGCAGGGGACCTTTCTGTCCCACCCGCGACCTCGTCCCGAGGTGACGGGTGGGATGGAACATGTCGACCAGTCCGACAGGCTCGCAACCCAGGTGAAGGCACCGGCCCACGCCTTCGGGCATGCCGGCGGCATGGACCGACGACATCTCACGACCGGAGACGGCCGCCTCGCCCCCTCGGACCTGCGCTTCTGGGTCGTGCTGACCCTGGCGCTGGTCTTCCTGGCGCTGGGCGGCCTCTTCCTGGCGGCGCCCTCCCTCGGCGCGCTGATCTACGGCGTGCCGGAGCCCGCCGGACTCGGCCGGACCTACTTGCGGGCGATCGGCGCACGCGACGCCGCCCTCGCGCTCTACCTCGCCGGCCTCGCCCTGCTCTCGACCCGGCGCGCCGTGGCGCTCGTGCTGGCGGCCAGCCTCGTCATCCCGGCCTGCGACCTGGTCCTCATCCTGTCCGCCGGGACGGCGGCCTGGTGGCAGGTCGCGCTGCATGGGGCGAGCGCCGGGGTGCTGGCGCTCGTCGCCCTCTGGCTCGCCGGTCGCGGTCACGCGGCGTAGTCGGGCTCCTCCCGGTCCAGCCGGCGGCGGACCGAGGCGAGGTGGAGGCGGGCGGATTCGGGATCGCCCTCGCGCATCTGGCGGTAGGCGGCCTCGGCGATGGCGGAATCGACCGGCAGGACCGGGCGGCCGGTCGAGAGGGCGAGCACCTGCACCTCCGCCGCCCGCTCCAGGTAGTAGAGGTCGTCCCAGGCCTCCGCGATGGTGGGGGCGAGCACCATCACGCCGTGGTTCTTCATGAACACGATGTCGGCCTCGCCGACGCTCTCGGCGATGCGGTCGCCCTCACGCTCGTCGAGGGCGAGGCCGTTGTAGTTCCGGTCGAAGGCGGTGCGGCCGTAGAACTTGAGCGACGTCTGCCCGGCGAAGACCAGCGGATCGCCCTCGGTCATCGAGAGGGCGGTGGCGTAGGGCATGTGGGTGTGGAACGCCACGCGGGCCCGCGGGATGCGCTTGTGCAGGCGGGCATGGATGTAGAAGGCGGTCGCCTCCGGCTGGCCGTCGCCGGACACGACGTTGCCGTGGAAGTCGCAGACCAGGAGCTTCGAGGCGGTGAGCTCCGCGAAGGCGTAGCCGTAGGGGTTGACGAGGAAGAGGTCGTCGTAGCCCGGCACCATCGCCGAGAAGTGGTTGCAGATGCCCTCTTCCAGGCCGTGGCGCGCCGCCATGCGGAAGCAGGCCGCCAGGTCCTCCTTGGCCCGGCGCACCTCGGGCCCGGCGAGGTCGGGCTGGTTGAGGCCATCCGGGATCCGTTCGCCGGTCGGGGCGCCGAGTGCGTGAGCCATGGTGTTCGTGCCTCCTTCGCGTCGGGGCGGATCCTGGCGGAAGCCGGACCCGCTTGTCCATGGCCGCCAGGAGGTCACCGCCTTTGGCGCAGACGCTCCAGCAGGGCGGGAGTGGCATAGCCGTCCGCCGGCAACCCCTCGGCGATCTGGTAGCGCCGCACCGCCTCCCGCAGCTTCGGCCCCGCCCGGCCGTCGAACGGGCCCTCGTAGAGCGAGCGGGCCGAGAGGCCGCGCTGGAGCGCCGTGAGCCCGGCCTGGTCGAGGCGCGGACCGGCCGGCCAGGGGGCGGCCAGCGCCGGTCCGCCGGCGATCCGGTCGGAGAAATGGCCGACGGCGAGGGCGTAGGCGTCCGAGGTGTTGTAGGCCCGGATCGCCTCGAAATTGGCGGTGGTCAGGAAGGCCGGCCCACCGGCGCCGCCGGGCAGGAACAGGCTGGCCTCGCCCTGCTCGGGCAGGGCCGCGCCGTCGAGCGCCCGCACCCCGCGCCGGGCGAAGTCCGGGAACGGGCCGCGGTAGCGCGACAAGTCGAAGTCCGCCGGCAGGGTGACGGCGACGCCCCAGGGCAGGTCGCGGCGCCAGCCGGCCTGCTGAAGGAAGCTCGCGATCGAGGCGAGGGCGTCGGGTGCCGAATCCCAGATGTCGCGCCGCCCGTCGCCGTCGAAATCGACCGCCGCCCTCAAGTAAGCCGAGGGCAGGAACTGGGTCTGCCCCATGGCGCCGGCCCAGGAGCCGCGCATCCGCTCCGGCTTCACGTCGTGGTGCTCGAGGATCTCGAGCGCCGCCAGGAGCTCGTCGCGAAACAGCTCGCCGCGGTGGCGCGCCTCGGCCAGGGTGGCCAGCGCCCGCACCACCGGCACCGTTCCGGCGCTGGCGCCGAAATCCGACTCGATGCCCCAGAAAGCGAGCAGCACCGGGCCGGGCACGCCGTACCGCGCCTCGATCGCCGCCAGGGTCTCGGCCCGGCGCCCAGCTTCCGCCCGCCCGCGGGCGATGCGGCCGGGAGAGACCGCCCCGGTCAGGTACTCCCAGACCGGGCGGCCGAATTCGCCCTGGCGGCGCAGGCGCGCCAGCACCGCCGGGTCCGGGGTCACGCCCCGGAACGCGGCGTCGAAGGTCGCGCGGGAGACCTTTCGCGATTGGGCCGCCGGCCACAACTCCTCGACGAAGGCCCGGAAATCGCCCGCGCCGACGGGGGCGGCGAGGAGCAGGACGGCACCGAGCGCCAAGGCGGCCCGCAGGGCCACGCGGGTGCGACGCATGGCTCAGATCCGGTTGCGCCGGTCGAGGGCCT
>NZ_LABZ01000158.1 GCF_001043955.1 Methylobacterium tarhaniae
GGGAGGGCCCGCACGGAGCCGGTGGTCTCCGGTCCGGCGACGTTGGGCAGGAACCACGGCGCCGGCCGGTCCAGGGGTCGGGCCTCGGGCGGGCGGGCGGTGGCGTAGGGGTTGGTGACGTAGCTGCTCATGAAGGCGCCGCCGGCCGGCTCGCGGTCCCCGCCATGGGCGGAGGCCGGGAGCGGAAGGACGATCAGGGGCGAGGCGACGAGGGCGGCGGCAGCCGCGGCGGTGACGAAGCGGATCATGACGAACCTCCTGCCGCCCGCATCCCGGCGTCTCACGCGGGCGCGGCGGGATCGAGCGGCATGAGCGGGATATGGATCCGGCCCGCCTCGGCCTCCGTGCGCCGGCGCACCGGGCCGACGCGCCGCGCGGGCGCCCCAGGCCGAGAAACCTTTGAGGGGAAAGGCGTTATCCTGTGCCTTGCGGCCGCATCGGTCCGGGCATGCGCCGCAGGCTCGTCTCAGGGCAGCAGGTGCGCGTCCATCCAGGCCCGTGGAGCCGGGAGAGGCAGGCGGCGGGCGATCCAGTCGATCACCGCGTCGGGCGTGTCGAAGAGCGGGGAGCGGGCCAGGGCCTTGCAGGGCCCGTAGGTCTCCGCCACGCGCCACTTGTGCCGGTGCTCCGGCGCGGCCGAGGGCCCGGGCTGCAGGCGAACCAGCAGCGAGACCAGCTGATCGCCGAGAAAGATCAGGCAGCCGTCCAGATCCGCCCCCTCGCTCGTCACGCGAACATGGCGCTGGGTCAGCCCGCTCACCGGCCTCGTCTGGGTGCGTCGCCCGAACATCGCGCTCCTCTGGTCTTCGCCATGAACTAACATGACGCGTTAAGGAATATTGAAAGTTATACTGACAATCTGCGACATCAGCGAACGTTCCCTCTACACTCCTCTTTTCCCTACGTACACAGAAAATATCTGCTCGATCTCGCAACCTAAAAACGGTTAAACAACCGTAAATAGTGCCCACTTGATTGATCGTGACACCGTTCCGCCTCGCCATCAAGCGGGCCATCCACTGGGATCGATTGTCGGGGATGGCGCGGCCTGCCGGGCGACGCCCCGACTCGATCGACAGGAGGGCAGGCAGGAAGGCGCCCGCCGCGAAACCTGCTAGATAGCCGCGGGCACCGGAAGACCGGGCCGGCGGGAGGAGCGGATGGACGACGAGACGTTTCGGGCCTGGGCGCGCCGGGCCGCCGACTGGTCGGTGGATTACCTCGCGGGGGTCGGGGAGCGGCCGGTGCGGGCGCAGGTGGCACCGGGCGAGATCTTCCGGCAATTGCCCGAAGCCCCTCCGGCGGAGGGCGAGCCGATGGATCGGATTTTTTCCGACCTCGACCGGGTGGTGATGCCGGGCATGACCCATTGGCAGCACCCGCGCTTCTTCGCCTATTTCCCGGCCAATGCCAGCCCGCCCTCCCTGGTGGCGGAGTTCGTCACCGCGGCGCTCGCGGCGCAATGCATGCTCTGGCAGACCTCGCCGGCCGCGACCGAGCTCGAGACCCGGGTGATGGACTGGCTGCGCCAGATGATCGGCCTGCCCCAAGACTTCTCGGGCGTGATCCAGGATTCGGCCTCCGGCGCGACGCTCGCGGCGCTCCTCACCGCCCGGGAGCGGGCGCTCGGCTTCACCGGCAACGCGAACGGCCTCGCGGGCGGGCCCACGTTACGGGTCTACGCCTCCGAGCAGGTGCATTCCTCGGTCGACAAGGCGGTGCGCATCGCCGGCCTCGGCGACGCCAACCTGGTGCGGATCCCCGTGACCGGCCCGCTCCACGGCATGGACCCGGAGGCCCTCGACGCGGCCATCCGGGCCGACCGGGAGGCAGGCCTCGTGCCGGCCGCCATCGTCGCGTGCCTGGGCGGCACCGGCATCGGCGCCTGCGATCCGATCGAGGCGGTCGCGGCGGTCGCGCGCCGGCACGGGGTGTTTCTCCACGTCGATGCCGCCTGGGCCGGCAGCGCGATGATCTGCCCCGAATTCCGCGACTTGATGCGGGGTGCCGACCTCGCCGACAGCCTGGTCTTCAACCCGCACAAGTGGCTGTTCACCCATTTCGACTGCTCGGCCCATTTCGTCCGCGACCCGAAGGCGCTGACCGACACGTTGGGCCTTCGCCCCTCCTACCTGCGCACGCTGGGCCGGGACGGCGTCGTCGACTACAACGAGTGGTCGATCCCCCTCGGGCGCCGCTTCCGGGCCCTGAAGCTGTGGTTCGTGATCCGCTCCTACGGCGTCGAGACGTTGCAGGGCATGATCCGCGACCACGTCGCCTGGGCGCGGGAGCTGGCCGGGATCATCGACTCCGACCCGGATTTCGAGCTGACCTCGGCGCCGGTCCTGTCCCTGTTCAGCTTCCGCTACGCGCCTGCCGATGCAGGCATCGGTGCCGGCGCCGACGACCTCGATGCGCTGAATGCCCGCCTCCTGGAGCGCATCAACGACGACGGCCGCACCTACCTGACCCAGACCCGCCACGAGAACCGCTTCGTCATCCGCTTCCAGGTCGGCCAGACCACGACCACGCGGGCGGACGTGATGATGGCGTGGGACGCGGTGCGGGAGATCGCGGCGGGGCTGCGGGCGGGGTGAGCGGGCTTCGGACGGCCGGTGCCTCCCGGGGCGCCGTGCCGGCCGACCAGGACGGCGAGCGCAACAAGTCCTTCAAAGACAAGTTTGCGTTCAATCTTTTCTTGGTAGTGCCGCATGGATTTAATATCCTATGGCGAAATGAATAAAATACGACGAATTCATTGCGGAATCCGGCATGTCGATTGATCGTGAAGCCGGCCCGAAGGGCATGCCTGATCGGCAGGCTTGTTAACCGGTTGCTGGCAGACCTTACGTCAGGCGGCGCCATCATGCCGGGATCGACGGTTGCCCCTCGCGAGGTCGGCCGTGTCGCTCCAGTCCTTGTCCATCCGCAGCAAGCTCGTCGCTGCCTTTTCGATGCTGCTCCTGCTTCTCGGCGGATTGAGCACGGCAGGATTGTGGAGTGCCTCCACGATCAACGACCGGCTGATCGAGGTCGAGACCAACTGGTTGCCGAGCCTGCGGGCGGCCGCCGAGCTCGATGCCCTCACCGGCCGCTACAACACCAGCCTCCTCCGTCATATCCTGACGCAGGAAGCGACGATGCTGGCCCAGGTCGGCGACGATCTCGCCAAGCGCGGACGAACCATCGAGACGGTGGCCAAGACCGTCCAGGGCTACATCAGCTCGCCCGAGGAGCGTGCGCTCTTCGAGACCTTCACCAGGGAATGGCATGCGTTCACGCGTGCCGTCGACCTGATCCTCGGCCTGTCCCACAAGGGCGAGAAGGCGCAGGCCCTCACCGTCTACGAGACCCAGGGTGTCCAGCCGCGGCGGAACGCCTCGATCGCGCTCGCGAAGATCATCAAGCTCAATCAGGAGGGAGCCCACCAGGCCGAGAGCGACAGCCAGCAGGCCTATGCCCGGATGCGCCTGACGCTGATCGGGACCGGCCTCGCCGCCGTCGTGCTGGCGATCGCGCTCGCCGGCTCGATCATCCTCGGCATCTCGCGGGGCATCGGCTCGATCGTGCGCTCCATGCAGTCCCTCGCCGCGGGCGATCTCACGGCCGTCGTGCCGCATCAGGGCGCGCGGACGGAGATCGGCACGATCGCGGACGCCGTGCAGGTGTTCAAGGCCGGCCTGATCCGCATGAAGGCGCTGGAAGAGGAGACGGCGCAGGCCCGTCTCGCCGCGGAGGAGCAGCGCAAGGCCGGCATGCGCCAGATGGCCGACAGCTTCGAGACGGCGGTCGGCGGGATCATCGGCATGGTCTCCGCGTCGGCCACCGAGCTGCAGGCCACCGCCCGGCAGCTGACCTCGACCGCCACCGGGACGGCTTCGCAATCGACCACCGTGGCGGCGGCTGCCGAGGAGGCCGCCGCCAACGTCAATACCGTCGCCGCCGCCGCCGCCGCCGAGGAACTCGGCGTCTCCGTGCAGGAGATCGGCCGGCAGGTCCAGGGCTCGGCCCAGCTCGCGCAGGTCGCGGTCGGCGAGGCCGGCCAGACGGTCGCTCTCGTCCAGGCGCTGAGCCGGAACGCGGCGCGCATCGGCGACATGGTCGTCATGATCTCGTCGATCGCCAGCCAAACCAACCTGCTCGCGCTCAACGCGACGATCGAGGCGGCCCGCGCCGGGGCGGCGGGGCGCGGCTTCGCGGTGGTGGCCAGCGAGGTGAAGGCGTTGGCCGAGCAGACCGCCAGGACGACCGAGGAGATCGGACGCCAGATCGGCGAGGTTCAGGACGTGACCGGCCAGGCGGTCACGGCGATCGGCGGCATCACCGGACGGATCCGCGAGATCGATGCCGTGGCGGCCTCGCTCGCCATGGCGGTGGAGCAGCAGGGGGCGGCGACCCAGGAGATCGTGCGCAACGTGAGCCAGGCCTCGGCGGGCACCAACGAGGTGACCGGCAACATCGCGGGCGTGGCGCGGGCCTCGGAGGAGACGGGGGCGGCGGCGAGCAAGGTTCTGTCGGCCGCGTCCGAACTGTCCCGCGAATCCGAGCATCTCGGGGCGGAGGTCGCCCGCTTCCTCGCGACGGTCCGGGCGGCTTGAGGCGATCCTGCCGCCTGCGCAGGGCGGACGGCCCCTCGCTTAAGTCAGGCTTCGCCCCCGCCCCCGGCGGGCAGCGCAAAGCCGCCTCCACCTCGCGGGTCCTGCCCCGCCCGTCATGGCCCATCGCCGCGAAGCGCTCGATCAGCGAGGGGCTGTCCGCGGACGCTTCGGCAGCCCAGGCCGCGAGGCGTTTGTTGCCGCCGTGGAGTTCGGCGGAGGAGGGTCGGGGATGTCGCTCATGATGCGGCCTCTTGCCGGCGTGGTCTTGTCGCTGAGCAAGCCTTGGCGGTTGGGGAGGACGCTTGGTCCGGCCCATCGGCCGCCATCATGGCTGCGTCATCCCACCTCCCGGCTCACTCCATGGTGGGCGCCAATTTCTTCACCCCCGGCACGTCCTCGCCGAGCCAGGCGGCGTTCTTGGCGGTGCCGTCGAAGGTGGCACTCGTCTTGAACAGCTCGTACTTGCCCTCCAGCGCGTAGGGGCGGCTGCGGTTCAGGAGTTCCGCCACCGTCGCCTTGTCCATCGGCGTGAAGGTCTTCACCGCCTCGAAGGCCTGGTCGAGGTCGCGCTGGTTCTGGATGCCGGTGATGACCACCGCGGTCTGAAGGTTGAGCGAGAAGTGCAGGTACTCGATCGGCTTGATCGGCGCGTCGCTCTTCAGGATCACCCCGTCGCCGAAGGTCTTCATGGCGAGCGCCGCGATGCCGTTCTGAACGAGATAGGGCAGCACGAGGTGGCCGAAGCTGCGGAAATGCGCGTCCATCACGTTGAGGGGCATCTGCACGGAATCGAAGTGGAAGCCGCGCTCGGCCGCCACTTCGAGCATCTGGAGGTGGATGCGCGGGTCCTTGTGGCCGGTGAAGCCGATATAGCGCAGCTTGCCGGCCTTCTTCGCCTCGACGAACGCCTCCATGGCGCCGCCCTCGGCGAAGACGCGGTCGGGATCGTCGTAGCGCAGGATCTCGTGGTGCTGGACGAGGTCGATCCGGTCGGTGCGCAGGCGGCGCAGCGACTGGTCGATCTGCTTCATGGCCTCCTGCTTGGTCCGCCCGTCCATCTTGGACATCAGGAAGACCTTGTCGCGATAGCCGTTCTGCTCGAGGGCGATGCCCATCCGCTCCTCGGAGCGGCCCTCGTTGTAGTCCCAGCAATTGTCCATGAAGGTGATGCCGCGGTCGATCCCCTCATGGATCAGCCGGGTCGCCTCGGCATCGGTCACGGCGCTCTTGCCGAGGTGGAAGCCGCCCATGCCGATGGCGGAAATCGTTTCGCCCGTCCGTCCGAAGGGGCGGTAGAGCATCTCGCCCCGGCGCTCGCCGGGATCGGTGACGAGCGGCAGGTCGGCCGGATCGGTGGGCCGGGTGCCCGGAAGCGGGGCGAGCGGGGCGGCCGTGAACGCCCCCGCACCGCTGGTGACGGCGAGACCGGCCCCGAGGGCCGCGCCCTGCAGGAAGCTGCGACGTTCCATGGCGGTTCTCCTTGGACAGGCTTCATCGGGACGCCTCCGTCAGGCGGTGGGCCGCGTGGAGCAGGCGCAGGGCCGCGCAGGCCGCGCCGTAGCCGTTATCGATGTTGACGACCGCGATGCCGGGAGCGCAGCTCGCCAGCACCGCGTCGAGGGCGGCGCGACCGCCCTCCGCGACGCCGTAGCCGACCGAGGTCGGCACCGCGATCACGGCGCCGGCGACGAGGCCGCCGAGCACGCTGGGCAACGCCGCATCCATGCCGGCGGCGCAGATCACCACCGGATGAGCCCGGATCTCCTCGATCCGCCGGGTCAGCCGCCACAATCCGGCGACGCCGACATCGGCGATCAGCGTCGTGGCGTGGCCCTGGTAGGCCAGCGTCCGCTCGGCCTCCCGCGCCACCGGAACGTCCGAGGTGCCGGCCGCGACGATGGCGATGCGGGCCGGGCCTTCGACCCGCCTCGCCTCGCCGAAGAACGCGGTGCGCGAGACCGGGCAGTAATCGAGCCGGTCTTTGGTGGTGAGGGCCGCGAAGCGGTCCGGATCGAGGCGGGTGACGAGGAAGCGGGCGCCGCGCGCCTCGGCCGCCGCCAGGATGGCATCGATCTGGGCCGGCGACTTGCCGGCGGCGAACACCGCCTCTTCGAGGCCGATCCGCTCGGGCCGGGCGAAGTCGAGGGTGAATTCGTCCTGGATGCTCACCGGGCCGGCCCTCCCACCAGGAAGGCGCTGCCGGAGCGGTAGGGCGCGAAGGAGACCGGCGCCGCGGCGAGCCGCGCCGGGGCATGCGCGGCGATGCGGCGGCCGAGATCGTCCTTCGCCGGCTCGGTCAGGCCGGCGAGGCTCTGCGAATCGAGCTCGACCACGATGCCGGCGGCGCGCACCCGGCAGCGCACGGCGCTTCTGGCTCCTCTCCCGGCTCCCGTGAGCGTGAGGTCCTCGCCGACCAGCCGCTCGACGGCGTGGATGAAGGCCAGGGTCTCGGGCTCGATGCGGATGCCGGTCTCGACCCGGCTCGACAGGCACGGGGCGGCCGGCAGCTCCGCCACCGCGCCGAGGCCGAGGTCGCGGGCGAGCGCCCGCACCATCGCCTTGCTGAACCCCGCCTCCACCAAG
Organism: Methylobacterium tarhaniae; assembly: GCF_001043955.1. Classification (GTDB taxonomy): domain Bacteria; phylum Pseudomonadota; class Alphaproteobacteria; order Rhizobiales; family Beijerinckiaceae; genus Methylobacterium; species Methylobacterium tarhaniae. Next base: position 7,182 of record NZ_LABZ01000158.1, read on the forward strand.
GGATGGCGCACCCCGTGCTCCCGGGCGGCGTCGAGGCCGGGGCGGTACTCGCCGAGATCGTCGAGATTGGCGCCCGAGACGATCTGCCGGTCGGTGACGCGCCGGATCGCCCCGTAGAGGTTGGTCTTGCAGAAGAAGCAGCGATTGACCGGGTTGTCGCGATAGGCGGGGTCGGCGAACTCGCCGGCCTCGATCACCCGGAGTTGCCAGCCTTCGCGGGCCGCCTCGTCCCGCACCCGCTCCGTCGCCTCGCCCGGCACGGCGGGAGAGACGGCATGGACCATCAGGGGTGAATCCCGCGCGGTGCGATGCGCGATCGTCGCCAGGGTCAGGCTGTCGACGCCGCCGCTCACCGCGACGGCCACCGGGCCGAGTCCGGCGAGGACCTGTTCGAGGCCCGCGCTCATCGCTCGTCCTCCGGCAGCGAGAGGGCCAGGCGCTCGGCCTCGCGGCGCAGGGCCTGGCGGGCGGCGTGGCCCTCGGTGGAGAGCGCGTCGTCGGTTTCCGCCTTGGCGGTGCGCCCGCCGGGCCGCTCCACGCTCTTCACCCTGACCGTCTTTCCTCCGACCTCCACGGTGTCGAGGCGCCGCGTGAGCGCCGCGCCCGAGACGGTGTGGTGGCGCAGGCCGATCGTGGTGGTCTCGCGGAAGCAGGCCTCGATCGCCTCCTCGATCGCGTCGGCCCGGGCCAGCGCCCGGACATGGGTCATCATGCGGCCCTTCTTGCCGAAAACCGGCATCTGCACGACGTCGAAGATCTTGGGGTGGGCCCGCAACCGATCGAGCCCCATGGCGAGGTCTTCCGCCGACTGGTCGTCGACCTCGAACTCGATGATGCCGAGCTCGCGGTGGCCGGGCGATCCGGTCTCGCCCTGCTCCTCGAAGGCCAGCACCCGCAGCACGTTGCTCAGGCCCGGCAGCACCTTGGTGCCGAAGCCGAGGCCGCTGCGCAGGAGCCGGCGCGGCCCGCTCCTTCGGGCTTGGCCGCCGCAGAGATGGCGCAGGATCGCCGCCCCGGTCGGGGTCACGCGCTCGCCCGGCACGCCGTCATCGAGGGTGAGGAAGCCTTCGAGCAGGAGCGCGGTCGCCGGGGCCGGCACCGGCAACGGCCCGTGCTGGGTCATGACCCGTCCCGAGCCGAGCGGCAGGGCCGAGACCGACCAGCGCGTCGCGCCGATCGCGTCGATGAGGTGCGCGGTCGCCACGATGTCGGCGATCGAGTCCCAGGCCCCGACCTCGTGGAACGCCACCTCCTCGACCGGGATGCCGTGCACCTGTGCCTCGGCCTGCGCCAGATGCCCGAAGATCGCTAGCGCATGGCCGAGCACCGCGGGGGCGAGCCCGCTCGCTTCGAGGTCGCGCCGGATGCCGGACCAGTGCCGGTGCGCGTGCCCGCCACCGTGATGGTGATGGCCGCGAGGGTCGTGGGGGTGGTCGCCATGGTGGTGATGGTGATCGCCGTGATGATGGGCGTGCTCGTCCGCCGGCCGCTCCGGGGCCTCGCCCTCCGGACCCGTTACGGCGAACCGCCGCCCCTGGAGCACCCCGTCGCCATGGGCGAGGAGCGCGCAGGCCGTCCGGCCGCGGCTCGCCCGTGCCACGCTCGCGCGCAGGCCCGCCTCGTGCTCCGGAAAGGCGTCGAGGAGCGCCGCCACGACCATGTCGCCGGCCACGCCCCCGACGGCGTCGAGATGGATCTGCATCGTGTCCTTCGTCGCGGCGTTGGACTAACGCCGGTCGAGGGCACATCGGCCCGCGCGGGCCCGCGGCAAGCGCTCGGGACAGACGGTCGCAGCGGGCCAGGATTCTCGTGAGCGGATTTTTATCCGCAGCCCCGGTGGATCATTCCCAGCCCGCCGGGGCATAAGCGCGCGCAACGACCGACACGGACAGGAGAGGACGCGACCCATGCCCATCACCGGAGAGAACCTGATCGGCGCCGCCGCCCGCCGCGGCGAGGGCGAGAGCTTCCGCGCCGTCGAGGCCGCCACCGGCAACAGCCTGGAGCCGGCCTTCGCGTCGGCGACGGGGACGGATGTCGAGCGGGCCTGCGCGCTCGCCGCCGAAGCCTTCGATACCTACCGCGAGACCTCGCTGGAGGACCGCGCTCGCTTCCTGGAGGCCGTCGCCGACGCCATCATGGCCATCGGCGACGAGCTGATCGTCCGCTGCATGGCCGAGAGCGGCCTGCCCCGGGCCCGGCTCGAGGGCGAGCGCGGCCGCACCGTCGGCCAGCTCCGGATGTTCGCCGGCGTGGTGCGCGACGGCGGCTTCCTGGAAGCCCGCATCGACCCGGCCCAACCCGAGCGCAAGCCGCTGCCGCGCCCCGACCTGCGCCTGCGCCAGATCGCCGTCGGCCCGGTCGCGGTGTTCGGCGCCTCGAACTTCCCCCTCGCCTTCTCGGTGGCGGGCGGCGACACGGCCTCGGCGCTCGCCGCCGGCCGCCCGGTGGTGGCGAAGGCCCACCCGGCCCATCCCGGCACCTCGGAACTGGTCGGCCGCGCGGTGCAGGCGGCGGTGAAGTCCTGCGGCCTGCCGGAGGGCGTGTTCTCGCTCCTCCTCGATGCCGGCATCGCGGTCGGCCAGGCCCTCGTCGCCGATCCCCGCATCG
>NZ_LABZ01000159.1 GCF_001043955.1 Methylobacterium tarhaniae
TCGCCCGCCCGGGCGGGCGAGCCGGACGGGCGGGGCAGTCTCGACACCTTCCTGGTCGCCCTGGGGGAGGACCAGACCGCGCATGCCGTGGCGGTGGTGCTCGCCGGCACCGGCAGCGACGGCACGCTCGGCGTCACCGCCATCAAGGCGGCAGGCGGCCTGACCCTCGCCGAGCCGCAGGGCGAGGAGTCCCTCTCCGGCAGCACCGCCGCGTCCCTGGCCGACCACGTCGTGCCGCCCGAGCAGATGGCGGACCGGATCCTGGCCTATGCGCGCCACCTGCGCCGCAGCCTCGAGGTCGCCCGGACGGCGGAGGCCGAGATCGCCAGCGATTCCCTGATCCGCATCGCCACCATCCTGCGCAACAAGACCGGGCACGACTTCCACGGCTACAAGCAGAACACCTTCCTGCGCCGCGTCCGCCGCCGGATGCAGGTGGTGCAGATCGAGACGATCGAGACCTATGTCGAGTTCCTGCGCGCCGACGGGGACGAGGTGCAGAACCTGTTCAACGACCTGTTGATCGGGGTGACGCAGTTCTTCCGCGACGGCCGCGAGTTCGAGCTGCTCGAGGCCGAGGTGATCCCGCGGCTGTTCTCCGGCAAGAGCTCGAGCGACCAGGTCCGGATCTGGGTTCTCGGCTGCGCCACCGGGGAGGAGGCCTACTCGATCGGGATCCTGCTGCGCGAGCACATGGCCAAGCTCGACGCGGTGCCGCAGGTGCAGATCTTCGCCACCGACATCGACGGCCGGGCGCTGGCGACCGCCCGGGTCGGCCGCTACACCGAGGCGGTCGCCCGCCAGGTCCGGCCCGACCGCCTCGGCCGCTGGTTCGTCAAGGAGGGCGCGACCTACTGCGTCGTCAAGGAATTGCGGGAGATGTGCATCTTCTCGCAGCACAACGTGATCAAGGACGCCCCGTTCTCGCGCCTCGACCTCGTCTCCTGCCGCAACCTGCTGATCTACCTCAACGGGGAACTGCAGAACCGGGTAATCCCGCTGTTCCACTTCGCCCTGCGGCCGGGCGGGTTCCTGTTCCTGGGCAATTCCGAGAACGTCACCCGGCACGCCAAGCTCTTCGCACCCGTGGACCGGCGCTACCGCATCTTCCGCCGCCTGGAGAGCGCCACCCGGGTGCTGCCGGAATTCCCCCTGACCGTGACGCCCGACCGGCGCCAGGCGGAGGGCGGCGGGCTCCTGCGCCCGCGGGCGGTCGAGGGCAGCCTCGCCCGCCGGGCCGAGCGGGTGGCGGAGCGCTACGCTCCAGCCTACGTGATGGTCGACGAGGCCTACGACGTGCTGCACTTCTCCGGCCGCACCGGGCGCTACATCGATCCGGCCACGGGCGCGGCGAGCCTCAACCTGCTCAACCTCGTCCACCGCGACCTGCGCCTCGACCTGCGCGCCGCCCTCCTCAAGGCGGGGGCCGAGCACCGCACCGTCAAGGCCGAGCGCACCGCCATGGGCTCCGACGGCGAGCGGCGCCTCGTCACCCTGGTGGTGGAGCCGGTGCCGGGCAGCGAGGGCCCGCCGAGCTTCGTCATCCTGTTCCAGGAGGGCGAGACGCTGGAGGGCGACGCCACCGAGGAGCCGACCCCGTCCTTCCTGCGCGACGAGCACGTCCAGCGCCTCGAGAGCGAGCTACGCCTGACCCGCGAGCGCCTCCAGGCCACGATCGAGGAGCTGGAGAGCACCAACGAGGAGCTGAAATCCTCCAACGAGGAATACCAGTCGATCAACGAGGAGCTGCAATCCGCCAACGAGGAGCTGGAGACCTCGAAGGAGGAGCTGCAATCCGTCAACGAGGAGCTGCAGACCGTCAACGGCGAGCTGGGCCACCGGGTCAACGACCTCGGGCGGGCCAACAGCGACCTGAAGAACCTGCTCGAGAGCACTCAGATCGCCACGGTGTTCCTCGACAACGAGTTCCGGGTCAAGAACTTCACCCCGGCGGTGACCGACATCTTCCACCTGATCGATTCCGATCTCGGCCGGCCGATCACCCATATCGCGGCGCGCATCCACTATCCGGAGCTGCCCGAGGACGTGCGCAAGGTGCTGCGCACGCTCGGCACGATCGAGCGCGAGGTCGGCAGCCCGGAGAGCGGCGCGCGCTACCTCGCCCGGGTGCTGCCCTACCGCTCGATCGACAACTTCATCGCCGGCGTGGTCATCACCTTCCTGGACATCACCGCCACGGCCCGGGCCGAGCGGGCCCTGCGCGCGAGCCAGGAGCGCTTCCGCCGGATGGAACGCATCGTCCCGGCCTTCCTGTTCACGGCGAATGCCGAGCTGGAATGGCTCTACGTCAATCCGCGCTTCTACGAGCATACGGGTCTGGAGGAGGGCAAGGCGCTCGGCCTCGGCTGGCTCACGGTGATGCATCCAGAGGACGTCGAGGAGAACCAGCGCCGCTGGGTCCGGGCGGTCGCGCATCACGAGGCCTTCGAGCACGAGTTCCGCATCCGGGCGGCGTCCGGCACCTATCGCTGGTTCACCGTCCGGGCCGAGCCGATGGCCGACCCGGATGGCGGCGCCGTCACCTGGTTCGGCTCCTGCACCGACAGCCACGAGCGGCGGATGGCCGAGGACCGCCAGCGCCTGCTGCTCACCGAATTGCAGCACCGGGTGAAGAACATCCTGGCGGTGGTGCGCTCGGTGGCCAACCGCACCGCGGAGGGCCAGACCTCGCTCGACGACTTCGTGATGCATTTCGACGGCCGGCTCGGGGCGCTCGCCCGGACCCAGAACATCCTGACCCGCAGCCCCGATGCCGCCACCGACCTCGCCGAGCTGATCGGCGAGGAGGTCCTGTCCCACGCGGTGCGGGACGGCGGCCAGGTGACCCTCACCGGCCCCGAGGTCCGCCTGCCGCAGAAGACCGCCGAGACCCTCGGCCTGGTGCTGCACGAGCTCGCCACCAACGCGATCAAGTACGGGGCGCTCGCCCGCCCGGAAGGCCGGATCGCCATCGGCTGGCACCTCTACGGCGCCGGGCCCGAGCGCCGGCTGCGGCTCGAATGGCAGGAGAGTGGCGTCACCCTGCTCGCGACCGCGCCGACCCGCCGCGGCTTCGGGCGCGAGCTGATCGAGCAGGGCCTGGTCTACGAGTTCGGGGCCACGACCGCCCTGGAATACCGCCCGGGCGGCGTGCGCTGCGTCATCGAGCTGCCGGTGCGGGCGCCGCAGGCCTCGGCCCAGGCTCCCCTGGCGTCGCTTCAGGCACCGCAGGCATCGATCCAGATGCCCCAGGCCCAGGCTTCCGTGCCGCCGTCATTCGTCCCGCCATCCCCGGAGGCCGACGATGCCGAGTGAGCCCGCCCCGCGCGGTTCCGCCCCGCCGGACGCGGTCCTGCGGCGCCTCTCCGGCTACGCCCGGCTGACGCCCGAGGAGGAGGCCTTGCTGCGCCAGGTCACGGCGCGCCCGGTCCTGGTGCCGGCCCGCACCGAGCTGGTTCGCGACGGCGAGGCCGCGCCGCGGCCGCAGGTGCTGGTGGAGGGCTGGGCCTGCCGCCAGCGGCTCCTCGCCGACGGCCGGCGCCAGATCGTCGTCGTGCTGCTGCCCGGCGACCTGATCGGCCTCGACCTGCGCCGGCGCTCGTTGCCCTTCGGCTCCGTCGCCGCCCTGACGCAGGCCCAGATCTGCGAGGCGTCGCCCCTGCGGGAGCGCGCCGCCGCGCACGGAACCGCGCCGGGCCACGAGACCGGCCTGGCCGCCGCCCTGCGGCAGGCGCGCGAGATGGAAGAGATCTGGCTCGTCAACCAGGTGGTGCGCCTCGGGCGCCAGACCGCCTATGAGCGCGTCGCCCATTTCCTGCTGGAGCTGCGCGAGCGGCTGGCGGCGGTGGACCGGGTGCACGACGACCGCTTCTCGTTCCCGATCACCCAGGAGGTCCTGGCCGACGCCCTGGGCCTCAGCGTGGTGCACATGAACCGCACGATGCAGCAGCTGCGCCGGGACGGATTGATCGAGCAGCGCGCCACCGCCATCACCCTGCGCGACGTCCCGGCCCTGGTCTCGATCGCGGATTACGCGATCACGGATCGTGCGGGAGCCCCGGGCGCCTGACCGTCGGCGCGTCGATCTCCCGGCCCTCCCTCGTCCCCGTCGATCATCCCCGCGGATGGCGGATTTTCACATAAGTGATGGAACGGCCCGGAGAAGCGCTTCAACCTCACAAGTGTTGCGGCAATTCTTGCCCGACCGTCCCTGATGGCCCGGTCTCGACCGGGTGGACGACCATCAGGGATGTTGCTGAGGCCCCCAAGTCAACTTGACCGCCCTGCTCGCTCCCGCCGGCAGGGCCTCTTTTTGCGCGCGGGGCGCCGGTGCAGGACCCCGGCGCAGGATCCCGGGACCCGATCCCTGCCGCGGGCGACGATGCCGCGTTGCCAGCGCCGCGCAACCTTCCCATCCTGCCGGAGCATCGTCCGACGGACCGGCTGCCGGTTCGTCGGGGAGAGGCGGCACAACCGAAGACCGAGAGCATCCCCTGAACGGATGGGCGAGGGAGGATCGGGCGTGGAGGATTACCGGGCCGAATTGCTGCGCCAAGTCCGCCTGGGCGACATCGCCACCGGCGAGGCGGCGGGCGCCTGCCTGCCGGGCCTGCTGCGCCGCTTGCGCCACCACGAGGCCAGGGCCGGCACCGCCCCGCCCCCTCTTCGTCTCTACCATCTATGGCGCCGCAACAGCTTGCGCCGGCAGGTGGCCGATGCGCGCTGGCACGTCGAGCAGGGCCGTGCCGCCCGGATGGGCGAACTCGCCTCGCGGCGCTGAGCGGCCCATCACGGCGCACGAGCCTGGCGCGCTCCCCTTGAAGCGGATTCCGTGAAGCAGGTCCCCGCGCGACCGGACCACCGCGCGAGGACCGGGCAGGTCGGACTTTCACATCAGGGCGGGCAGTCGCCCGACGCTGCGGTCAGTGCAGATATCCCAGGAAGAACAGGATCAGGATGATCGGAAGCGGTATTCCGATCAACCAGAGCAGGCCACCCTTCATCATTGTCGCCTCCGCAACTCCGTTAATACTCTTATGGAGTAAGAACGGAGCTTGGCGCGATCCGGTTCCGCCCGAACCGGCTGGCCGAGCGCGGGCCGCCGCCGGCGCTCACGCCGCCCTCCCGGCCTTCCCGGTGGCCGGCGCGACGCCGACACGGTCGCGGCCGCGCGCCTTGGCCTCGTAGAGCGCCGCATCGGCGCGGGCGATCGCCGCCTGGATATCCGGATCATGCGCCGACACCGTCGCGACCCCGATGCTGACCGTGACCATGATGACAGAGCCGGCATGCGTGATCGCGGCCCCGCGCACCGCGATGCAGAGACGGTCGGCGATGAGCGCGGCCTCAGCCCCGCCGAGACCGACCAGCAGCACCACGAATTCCTCGCCGCCGAACCGGGCCACGGTGTCGGAGCCGCGCACCGCCTCCGCCAGCAGGGTGCCGACATGGCGGATCACCGCGTCGCCGGCATCGTGCCCGTGCTGATCGTTGACGCGCTTGAAGTGGTCGATATCGACGACCAGCACGGCGACCCCGCAGCGGCCGTCCCGAGCCTGCGCGAAGGCCTTCTCGGCCGGCGCGGCGAAGCCCCGCCGGTTGCGCAGGCCGGTGAGCACGTCCGAGCCGGCGACCTGGCGCAGATCCTCGATCTGGCGCCGGTAATAGGCGGCGACGCGGGTCGAGCGGATCGTGATGTCGGTGAGCTCGCGCTCGACGGTGCCGATCCGCCTCAGCAGCGAGCGCAGAGCCGCCGAGAGCGCGGCGAATTCCGAAGCCCCGTCGAGGCGCGGCAGGGTCGTGGCGTCGGCGTCGCGGCCGATCCGGTCCACCGCCGCGGTCATCCGCCGGAGCGGGGCCGCGGCACGGCGCCCGAGGCACCAGGCGAGGACGACGCCGATCAGCGCGACGGCGGCGCCGAGACCGAGCAGCGCCTGCGCCGACCGCCGCACCGGGGCGAGAACCTCCTCCTCCGGGCGGGTCGCCACCACGATCCAGCCGAGGCCGGGATCGGCGGACGCGATGCCGGTGCGCTCGCCCGTCGCCGCCGCGGCGAAGCCTGCCAGCCGCGTCTCCCCGTCGATGACCTCCGCGAAGGTGCCGCGGCGCTCCTCCACCAGGAGGCCGAGCCGGGCCGGACCGAACGGCATCGCGCCGAGATGCGGCCCCAAGATCACGTGCCCGCTCCGGTCGAGCACCCAGAGGTCGGTGCCGGGCAGACCCTCGTCGAGGAGCCCGCGGCGGACCCGGATCGCCCAGTCCCAGCTCAGGTGAGCGGCGAGCACGCCGATGACGGCACCGCCGGCATCGCGCACCGGCGCCGCGAGATCGACGAGGCGCAGGGGTTCCGGCTCGGCGCGGGCGATGAGGCGGCTCAGCAGCACCGCCCCGTGCACGTCGCCGACATTGGGTCGGGTCAGCCCGGTCTCGAACCAGGCCCGCCCGTTTATCGCCAATCCCTCGAGCATCCCTTCGGTGGCGGCCCGCACGACGCCGTCCCGTGCCACGAAGCCGAGCCAGGCATAGTCCGGCGCCGTCGTCCGCATGGCGGCGAGGACGCCGCGGGTCGCCGCGGGGTCGGCGTTCCAGCGCTCGCGCAACGGTGCGAGGCTGGCGACGACCTGGATCTCGCGGAACCGCTCGCGCAGGGTCGTGTCGAGGCTCCCCGCCATGAAGGCAGCGAGGCGGGCGAGGCGATCCCCGGCCAGCTCGGCGGCGCTCCGGCGCTCGAGCCAGACCGCTCCGCACACCGTCGCCCCCACCAGGGCGAGGCAGAGCAGGCCGACGAGCGCGGCGAGCTGGTGCTCGAACCGGAGCCGATTCCTGAACGACACGATGGAGCTCCGCGACGGGAAGCCCGTTCTCGCCCGTCTCGCGAAACGATCGGTTCAGCCGACCGCTCGCATTCGAACGATCGGGCCCCGCACCGGGGCGTCCTACGCGTCCGGGACCCGGCGGCGTCCCTGGCTGTGCAGGCGGCGCTCCTGCGCCCCACGCTCGGCGGCGTCGGTGAGCTGGGTGATGAGGGCGCCGGCCGTGCCGAGGGGAATGAGCAGGAAGACCGTGCCGCCATCCGGCCCGCTCACTTCAGCCGCGAGGGTATCGCCGCCATCGATGGTGTTGACGGCGGTGATGCTGGTGATCGAGAGAACCCGGGGTCGTGCGTCGTCGGTCATGCCTGCCACTCCTGCGGCGCAGATGCCACGAAAGCGGCCCTGAACAATTGCTAACACGTTACACGAGGGAGATTGCCCCTCCGCCGGGGAGGGACAACTGTCTTAAGCCGGCCGGCTGAGGCAAACCCTCACGGCGCCGCGCAGGTCAGGCCGGCGCCGTCGGCACGGGGGACCTGCGGATAGGCGCAGACCGGCCGCGACCATTGCACCGCCCCGGCGGCGTCGCGCTTGGTCGCGACGAGCTCGCGCGGCGCCTCGCCGGCCTCGACCCAGCGCTCCAGCGCCGTCAGGGGATCGATCCCGGTATCGGAGATGCCCGGCCCCTCGGTGCCGATGCCGCAATGGTCCATGCCCGGCACCATGAACAGGCGCGCGGTCCTGGCCAGGGCCTCGGGACCGCCGGCGCCTTTCGCCAGCGCCTCGTAGAAGGCGACGCTCATGAACGGCGTGACCAGCGGGTCGCCCCAGCCGTGATAGATCAGGAGCTTGCCGCCCGCGTCGCGGAAGGCTGCGAGGTCGGCCGCGGGCCGCACGGTGGCGGTCGCCGGGTGGTAGGTGGCGGCGTTGTAGATCTGCGCCTGCGGCGCCATCCGGGCCGGATCGGCGGCGAAATCGAAATCCACGACCCGGTAGGCCGGCCCGGGCGAGGGCCAGAACGCCATGTAGCGCAGGAAATCGGCGGAGAAGAGCGGCAGGATCGCCGGCGCGTTGCCGAGGCCCGTGAGCCAGCGCGGCCAATGCGCCTCCGAGCCGAGCGGGATTCCGCCCGGATAGAGCGCCCGCCCGGCGGCATCCGTCGGGCCGGCATACCATTTCTCCAGCACCCCGGCCTCCGCCTCGCTCAGGCACGTGTCCGAGGTCTCGCCGGTGCAGCGCAAGGAAGACGGCTTGAAGCCGCATTGCCGCGGATCGGCGACGAGGCCCTTGTTGCCCTCGGAGCCGCAGGCGGCGGCCACCGCATCCGCCACGAGCCTGACCCGCGGCGTCGTCAGGATCGGCTTGCCGTCGGCGCCCGTATTCGCCTTCGTCACCCAGGCGAAGGTCGTGGCGACGAGGCCGGTATAGTCGAGGGCAGGCGCCCCGCTGATGATCCCGTCGAAATCCTTCGGGTATTTGAGCGCCTCCATCGCCGCCATGCGGCCGCCGGTGGAGCAGCCGGCGAAGTAGGACTTGGCTTGCGGCCGGTCGTAGAATGCCCGCACCAGCACCTTGCTGACCCGGGCGGTCTCGGTCACGGCGCGCTGGCCCCAATCCATCCGGGCGACGAGGTCGCCGACGGCCCAGCGCCCGTCGACCGAGCCGGTGCCCCAATGGCCCCCGTCCATCGTCGAGGCGGCATAGCCCCGGCGCAGGCCGTAATTCATCGCGTTGGTGAAGCCCGGCGCATCGGAATTGAGGGTCCCGCAGAAGCCGCCGCAGCCGGTGCCGTAATACTTGCCGTTCCAGTTCTGCAACGGCAGCCGCACCTCGAAGCTGATCGCCGGCCGCACCGTGCCGAGCACCCGGCAATAGGCCGGCAGGTCACCGGAGGCCGGCACCTCGGCGGCGGAGTGGAGGTTCACCGCCTCGATCTTGAGGCTGGCGAGCGCACCGCATTCCCCGGCCAGGGCCGGCGCCGCCATCAGCCCGGCGGCGAGGCCCGCCGCGATTCCGATCTTCCGCCCCATGTCGCCTCCCCCGTTTCAACGAAGCTTAGCCCCAACCTCTTGCGCCGTCGCCAGCGGAATGCGCTAAACCCGCCGGAACGACAGATCAGGGCGGGAAGCGCGATGGCAGGCACCATGGCCGGCGGCGATTTCGAGGATTTCGGCACCTACGACTACATCGTGGTCGGGGCGGGCTCGGCGGGCTGCGTCCTCGCCAACCGCCTCTCGGCCGATCCCCCCCGGCGCGTGCTGGTGCTGGAGGCGGGCGGGGGCCGCCAACCGGTCTTGGTTCCCAACCCCGGCCGGCATTTCTTCGCCCACGGCCACAAACGGGCGGGCTGGCTGTTTACCACCCCCGGGGGGGCGGGGGTGGAAACGGGGCCCGCCCCCCTCGCCCGCGGCCAGGGGGCCGGGCGG
>NZ_LABZ01000016.1 GCF_001043955.1 Methylobacterium tarhaniae
CCTGCCAACGCAAGTCTGCCGAAAGGGTCCAGGCGGCAGAGGCCGATCGGAAGGTTCAGGGACTTCGGCCGATCGAACGACCAAAACCCCCGAAAGCAGCGGCTGCGTCCGGGGGCCGACCTCGCGGGCCAGTTGATCGGGGCTGGGGATCCGGAGGTCGATCAGAAACTCACGTCAAATCGTGCGGTCCTCCTGCCGGTCTCGGACCCGCCGGCTCGTCGTCGAGCGGGCGGGAAATCGTCGAGCTTGGTGCGGCGCCCGATCCATGGCGATCGGGCGCCGGTCGTTGTCGTCGACCGTGCCGCATGGCCTGCGACGAACGGTTTCCGGTTCGTCGGACGATGCGTGGGCCGCCTCTCAGTACGAGCCGAACTTGTAGTTCAGGCCGGCGCGGACGACGGCGAACTCGGTCTTGGCGGCCGCACCGCGCAGGTAGACGGCATTGAGGTCGGCATCGTAAACGCCGCGATAGGCGTTCTTCTTGCTATCGAGGTTCACGTAGAGGCCTTCGACCTTCAGCGTGACGGCGTTCGACCGGAAGAAGTTCAAGAACGAGTCGGTGGGCAGGGCGTACTCGATGCCACCGCCGGCCGCGTAGCCGGTGCGGAAGCTGTCGCGGAGCTTCTTGCTGGGGGCGAAGCTCTGGTCCTCGTCGCCCGAGCCGTAGGCGAAGCCGCCGGTGCCATAGACGAGCGTGCGGTCGAAGGCGTAGCCGACGCGGCCGCGCACCGTGCCGAAATAGTCGAGGCCGTTGCCGCTGGTGAAGACGGTGGCCGCGGGCGGCGCGAAGGCGAAGCCGGGCGTGCCGGTGAAGCCGTAGTTCAGCGTGCCCCGGGTGCGGCGCGCGAAATCGACATACTGGGCGTCGGCCTCGAGGCCGACCACGAAGCCCGACCCCGGCGTGAACTGGTAATTGTAGCCGATCTGCGCGCCGCCGGTGAAGCCGGAGTTCTTGGTCCGGTTCGTGTTGAGGGTGACGACGCCGTTGGTGTTCTCCGAGTCGAACACCGACCCGGCCGGCAACTGATACCGGGACGTCCTGTGGCTGTTGGCGTCGAAGCCGTAGCCGGCATTCACGCCGAGGTAGAACCCGGTCCAGGTGAAGACCGGCACCGGGGTGAAGACCGGCGGCGGAGCCGCGCGGCGCGGCAGGTCGGCCGCAGCGGCAACCGAGGTGAGGGCGGTGAACGCGGCCAGGGAGGCCAGGAACTTATTCATCTGTACAACCAACAATGGAGTGTCGCGAGCGGCAATATGCCCGATTCCGCAAAGGCATGATATGATTTTTCTGCAACACATACTGTGCATTCGAGCTTTCAGGCTTGGACTACTCAAGGAATGCCATGTTTACGATTTGTAAGGCAAGGAATTTTCTCCATGCACAAACGGCCTGTGCTTGATACTGCTGATAGCATGCTTGGCGTCTTATTCTTCTCGCTCTCCGTCTCACGGCATCGCCGGACCGGCCGTCGGGGTCGGCGGATCGCGCCCGCGACGGCCGCTGTCGTCCGGGCGCGCCGTCGGGCGCAATTCCCGGGGGCGGTCGACGTCGGCATCACCCACGCGGCGCGGCCCCGTTAGCGGGACGGCGGTGCGCGTCACGCCCGAAACGGGTGCGCCGCAGGCTCCCGGCCCGATCTCAGCGCGGCATCGGCCGCCAATCCGGCGGCGCCATCTCGAACCCCTCGAAACGGAAGCCCGGCGCCACGGTGCAGCTCACCAGCGTCCAGGCGCCGAGGCTGGTGGCGGTCTGCCAGTGATGGGCCGGCACGACGATCTGCGGCCGGTGGCCCCGGGCGAGGTCGGGGCCGAGATGGCGTGCCTCGGCGTCGTGGCCGTTGGGGCTGGTGGTGATGACCATCGGCGCCCCGGCATGCCACAGCCAGACCTCCGTCGCGTCGACCCGGTGCCATTCCGAGGTCTCGCCGATGTCGAGCAGGTAGTAGATCGCGGTCGAGGCGGGCCGCCCGTCGATCTCGCGGGAATCGCGAAAGGTCTCGCGGAAATGCCCGCCCTCCGGATGAGGCTTCAGGTCGAGCAGGCGCACGACCTCGGCGGCGGTGAGGTTTTGCATGGTCGTCAGAACCGGTTCTTCCACTCGCGGAGCGCCGTGAACACCGCCGCCGGGTCGGCGCCGGGCTCCATCCCGACCGCCCGGGCGAGGGCCGGCTCGGTCGCGCGCAGGAACGGGTTGGTGGCCTTCTCCTCACCGAGCGTGGTGGGCACCAGGAAGCGCCCCTCCGCCTTGGCCTTCTCGGCGACGGCCGCCCGGTCCTTGAGATTCTGGTTTCCCGGCTCGGCGGCCAGCGCGAAGCGGGCATTCGACAGCACGTAGTCGTGGCCGGAATAGATCACGGTCTCGTCGGGCAGGGGCAGGAAGCGCGACAGCGAGCGCCACAGCACCTGGGGCGGACCCTCGAGCACCCGGCCGCAGCCGAGGGTGAACAGCGTGTCGCCGGCGAATGCGAGGCCCGCCTCCTCGAACCAGTAGGTGACGTGGTCGTCGCAATGGCCGGGCGTCTCCCAGACCGCGGCCGCGAGCGATCCCACCGTCACCACGTCGCCCTCGCGCACGGTGGCATCCACCCCCGGCACGGCGCTGCCGGCCCTGGCCGGCGCCGTCACCCGGGCCTTCGTCCGCGCCTTCACCTCGGGAATGCCCTCGACGTGGTCGCCGTGGCGGTGGGTGACCAGGATGTCGGTGAGACGCCAGCCAGTCTCGTCGAGGGCGCGCAGGACGGCGGCGGCCTCCGGCACGTCGATCGCCGCGCAGGCGCCGGTCTCGGGGTCGCGCATCAGCACGCCGATATTGTCGCTCCGGCACGGGAAGGTGCGGATCTCGGGGCGGATCTCGGGCATGGTGGCGCCTCCTCGAAGGACTCTCAACGGCAGGATTCCCGACCCGCGTTCCGGCCGGACTCGTCCAAGCAGGACTCGTCTCGGCAGGGCCGCCTCTGGCAGGATTCCCATGCAGCGAGATAGGGCGCATCCGCGCCCGCGCGACCGGGTCGGGGCGAATAGCGGGGAGCGCGCGGGCCCGTCATGGGTTGACGCCTTGCCGCGCTTCGCGCCACTCCCCATTCATGGTCCTGGACCCCTCGAGTCCTGGACCCTTTGGCCTTCACGGCATGAGCGCGCTGCGCCCGTCGCCCGCACGTCCCGAGAACCGATGAGCCTCGACGTCACCGACCTGCGCGCCTTCTACGCCAGCCCCCTCGGGGCGGTGGCGCAGCGGCTCGTCGGCCGCACGGTCCACCGCATGCTCGGCTCGGTCTCGGGGCTGCGGGTGATGGGCCTCGGCTACGCGGTGCCGTATCTCGGCCCGGTGCGGCACGCCGCCGAGCGGACGCTGGCCTTCATGCCGGCGGCCCAGGGGGTGGTGAACTGGCCCGGCTCCGGCCGCTCGGCCTCCTGCCTCGTCGATCCGACCATGATGCCGCTGCCCGATTCGGCCCTCGACCGGGTGCTGCTCATCCACGCCATCGAGGCGGTGGAGAGCCCGGCCGAGCTGATGCAGGAGGTCTGGCGCGTGCTGACCCCCGGCGGACGGCTGATCGTCGCGGTGCCGAACCGCCGCGGCCTGTGGGCGCGGCGCGACGCCACGCCCTTCGGCCACGGCCAGCCCTACAGCCGCTCGCAGCTCGGCCGCCTGATGCGCGACACGCTCTTCTCCCCCGAGGACTGGGCCGAGACCCTCTACGTGCCCCCCGTGGAGGGCTGGCTCACGCTGCAGACCGCGAGCGCCTGGGAGCGGGTCGGCACCGGCCTGTCCCTGCCCTTCGCCGGGCTGCACGTGGTCGAGGCGACGAAGCAGCTCCACCGCCCGGTGGCGGTCCAGGCCCGCAAGGCGGCGCGCCTCGGCGCCCGGGTGCTGGCGCCGGTGCCGGTGCCGGTGCCCGCCCCCGTCCCGGGAGGCGCGTGATGCCCTTCCCGGGCGCGGAAGCGGCGCTGCAGAGCTTCCTTCTGGCCTTCTCGGCCCTGTTCTCGATCGTCAACCCGCCCGGTGCGGCGCTGATCTTCGCGCAGGTGACGGCCAGTCGCAGCCACGCCGAGCGCACCTGGCTGTCGCGCCGCATCGGCGCCTACGCGGCCGCCGTGATGCTGGTCTCGCTCTGGGCCGGGGCCTGGGTGCTCAGCTTCTTCGGCATCTCGCTCTCGGCGCTGCGCATCGCCGGCGGCCTCGTGGTGGCGGCGCAGGCCTGGAACCTGCTGGCCGCGCCCGAGCAGCGCGAGGCCCGCAAGACCGCGCAGGCCGAGCCCGTGCAGGCGAGCGAGGAGCACCCCGAGCCCGCGGCCCTCGCCGAGGTGGCGTTCTTCCCCCTGACCCTGCCCTTCACCACCGGGCCCGGCACCATCGCGGTGGCGATCGCCCTCGGTGCCGGCCGGCCGGACGGCGGCGTCGACCGGATCGCCTACCTCGCCGGCGCCTCCGCCGCCTCCCTCGTCATCGCCCTGATGGTGCTGCTGGCCTACGCCTCCGCCGACCGGCTGGTGGAGCGGCTCGGCCATGCGAGGGCCCGGGTGCTCGGGCGCCTCGCCGCCTTCCTGCTCCTCTGCGTCGGCACCCAGATCACCCTGACCGGCGTCACCGACGTGCTCGGCCCCCTCATCGCGAACGCCAGGCCAGGGTTCGGCCGTTGAGGGCCATCTGCGCCTCCACCGCCCGCAGGATCCGGGCCTTGGCCGAGTAATGGATCATGTGGCCCTGGCCCGGAAGCAGGGTCAGGGTGCTGCCTGCCACCTCCGCGTGCAGGCGGCAGGATTGCTCGCCGGGATCGACGACGGCATCGGCATCCCCCGACAGGATCGCCACCGGCAGCCGCAAGCCGGCGTAGCGCGGCTGCAGCAGGGCGGCGGCGGTGTTCATGCTGGCGGTGTCCTCGGCGCTCGCCCGCGCTTGGGTGGCGGAGAGCGACAGCGCCACGGGGAAGCGCGCGGTGAACCGGGCCGGCACCGGCTGCGGCTTGAACACGTGGCGGAAGACCTGCGGCGCCAGCATCTGCCCGACCGCCCCCGGCATCATCGCCCGCGCCGCGTCGCCGACGCCGGGCACGGCGAGCGGCGCGATCAGCGCCACGTCGGCCCGCCGGCCCGGATAATAGTAGCCGGAGAGCAGCACCAGCCCGCGCAGGTCGATCCCCTCGTTGATGGCGAGAGCCAGCGCGACGATGGTGCCCCAGGAATGCCCGACGACCACCGGCCGCTCGACGTTCAGCGCGGCGAGCACGTGGCCGACGAGGCGCGCCTGCGCGGCGGCGGTCCAGACCCAGTGCCGCGGCCGCTCGGTATGGCCGAAGCCCGGCCGGTCGATCGCGATGACCCGGTAGGACTTGGCCAGTTGCTCCACGAGCCCGCAGATGACGAAATCCTCCGCCATCGTGCCGTTGCCGTGGATCAGCACCACCGGCCGGCCCTTGCCGCGGACGATGGCGTGCACCCGCACCCCGTCGACCTCGATGAAGCGGCCCAGCGGCGTATGCGCCGGCTCCTCCGTCCTCATCGCCTCGGCGCCGCGCTGCATCAGGGCGCCGGTCCGGCGCGCCGCGGCGGCATTCGCCTTGGCGGTGGCGCGCAGGATCCGCACGGCGCCGCTGGCGGCGCGGCGGGTGGCGCGTCCTGGAACGAACCGAAAGGCCATGGGATCTCCGGCGCGATGCTGCATTGCGGGAGAAGATGGGGCTTTCGCCGTCCCGCGCATATCCCCCCACCCCGCCTTGGCAGCACCCGCCGGCCCCTGTACGAGGCCCGGATGGGTGGTCGGGACCCCTGTCCCCCGCGCGCTCGGACGAGGGCGAGGGGACAGGCCCGGCCGGGCCTCGGCGCCGATGCGCCGGGACGCCTCCGCCAACGGGCGGAAGGCAGATGAGCAAGGAGCATGACCGCCATGCGTCTCGTGGTCGTCGGCGCCTCCGGGCGCATGGGGCGGATGCTGATCCAGGCCGTCGCCGGCACCGAGGGCTGCACGCTCTCGGGGGCGATCGAGCGCGAGGGCTCACCGGCGCTCGGCCAGGATGCGGGCGTGCTCGCCGGGCTGGCGCCGCTCGGGATCCCGGTCACGGATGACCCCCTGCCGGCCTTCGCCGAGGCCGACGGCGTCCTCGACTTCACGGCGCCGGCCGCGACGGTGTTCTACGCCGAGCTCGCCGCCCAGGCCCGCATCGTCCACGTGATCGGCACTACCGGCCTGTCGCCGGAGGATTTTTCCAAGCTGAAGGCGGCGGCCTTCCACGCCCGCATCGTGCAGTCGGGCAACATGTCGCTCGGCGTCAACCTGCTGGCGGGCCTGGTGCGCAAGGTCGCGGCGACGCTGGGGGACGAGTACGACATCGAGATCCTGGAGATGCATCACCGCCACAAGGTGGACGCACCCTCCGGCACCGCGCTCCTCCTCGGCGAGGCCGCGGCCCAAGGCCGGGGCGTGGCGCTCGAGCAGCGCAAGGTCGCGGTGCGCGACGGCCATACCGGCCCGCGCGAGCCCGGCAGCATCGGCTTCGCCACCCTGCGGGGCGGCAGCGTCGTCGGCGAGCACAGCGTGATCTTCGCCGGCGCCGGCGAGCGCATCGAGCTCACCCATCTGGCGAGCGACCGCGGGCTCTTCGCCGCCGGCGCCGTCAAGGCCGCCCTCTGGGCGCAATCGCGCGATCCCGGCTTCTACGGCATGGACGACGTGCTGGGCCTCTGACCTTTCCCTTTGACAACGGAGCGACACGCATCATGGAGCGTCTTCTCGTCCTCGCGCGCCACGGCCAGAGCGAGTGGAACCTGAAGAACCTGTTCACCGGCTGGAAGGACCCCGGGCTCACCGAGCTCGGCGTCGAGGAGGCGCGGGCGGCCGGGCGGCGGCTGAAGGCGAAGGGCGTGCAGTTCGACGTCGCCTTCACCTCGGACCTCACCCGGGCCCAGCGCACCTGCGCGCTGATCCTGGAGGAGCTCGGCCAGTCCGGCCTGCCGACCCACGCCGACGCCGCCCTCAACGAGCGCGATTACGGCGACCTCTCGGGCCTCAACAAGGACGATGCCCGCGCCAAGTGGGGCGAGGAGCAGGTCCATGTCTGGCGCCGCTCCTACGACGTGCCCCCGCCCGGCGGCGAGAGCCTGAAGGACACCGTGGCCCGGGTGCTGCCCTACACCATGCGGGAGATCCTGCCCCGCGTGATGCGCGGCGAGCGCGTGCTGGTGGCCGCGCACGGCAACTCGCTGCGCGCCCTCGTGATGGTGCTCGACGGCCTCACCACCGAGACCATCCCGGGTCTCGAGCTCCACACCGGCGTGCCGCTGGTCTACCGCCTGAAGGACGACACCACGGTCGCCTCGAAGGAAGTCCTCGACCGCGACTGAGCGGGGCGGCTCGCGCCGCCCGGCGCGGGCCTTCCTCTGCCCGCGGGGGGGCGGGAGTGGACCGGTGCAGCCCCGGCAAAGGGCGCTGCACCCAACGGGTAACCGGACCGCACCGAAAGGAATGCGGTCCGGGCCATTGCCGCGATCCCCGGCCGTCCCACCTGTCGTCACATGACGCGCGTCCCGGCGCGCCTCTCGGACACCCCATCGGCGAGGGAGAGACAGATGGTCGACACGGATCGCATCACCGGCGCGGCGCGCGAACTCGGCGGCAAGGCGCAGGCCGGCATCGGCGACCTCGCGGGCGACCGCCGCGCGCAGGTCGAGGGCCGCTTCCGCGAGGCGCAGGGGCAGGCCGAGAGCCTGGTCGGCGAGGCCCGCGACGGGTTGCGCGACGCCGCCGAGATCGCCCTCGACTACGCCGAGGACACCTACGAGCGCGGCCGGCACGCGGCACGTCACGGCGCCCGCACGGTGACGCATTACGTCGAGGAGACGCCGCTCGTGGCCCTGCTCGTCGCCGGTGCCGTCGGCTATGGCCTCGCCCTCCTGGTGCATGGCCGCCGCTGAACGCCGTCGTCGAGAGGAGTCTTTCGCCATGGCGCTCCGCCCCGCCGCCGTGCCCCCGCGCGACGCCGTCTCCGTCGGGGCCGCTCCCCTCACGGACGACCTGCGCACCGTGATGCTCCATCGCCTGTCCTGGGGCGCCGTCCTCGCGGGCGCCGCCTCGGCCCTGGTGGTGCAGCTGATCCTGAACCTGATCGGGCTCGGCGCCGGGCTCGCGGCCGTGAGCGCGACTACGGGCGACAATCCGGAGGCCGGCACCCTGTCCCAGGGCGCGCTGCTGTGGGGTGTCTTCTCCGGCATCTTCGCCTCGGCGGCCGGCGGCTACCTCGCCGGCCGCCTCTCGGGGAAGCCGGCCGCCACGGCCGGCCATCACGGCCTGATCTCCTTCGTGGCGACGACACTGGTGGTGGTCTACCTCCTGACCTCGGCGGCGAGCGGCCTCGTGGGCGGCGCCTTCGGGGGCCTGACCTCGGCCCTCGGCGGCGCCGGCCAGGCCATCGGCGGCACGGTGAAGAGCGCGGCAGAGACCGTGGCCCCCGCGCTCAACCGGGTCGCCGACCCCTTCGCCGGCATCGAGCGCCAAGTTCGCGACACGTCCGGCGGCCAGGACCCGCAGGCATTGCGCGACACCGCCGTCCAGGCGGTGCGGGCGGCGCTGACCGGCGACGCCGCCCAGCAGCAGCAGGCCCGCGACCGCGCCGCCGAGGCCCTGGCCAAGGCGAAGAACATCCCGGCCGACCAGGCCCGCCAGCAGGTCCAGGATTACGAGACGCAGTATCGCGACGCCGCCGGCAAGGCCGCCGCCCAGGCCAGGCAGGCCGCCGAAGCGACCCGCAAGGCGGCCTCGCAGGGGGCGCTCTACGCGGCCGGGGCGTTGATCCTCGGCGCCCTGGCGGCGTATCTGGCCGGCCGGTCGGGCGCGGTGTCGTGACCCGCGGCGGCAGGCGGGGACGGACCGGCGGTCACCGGGCGACCGGTGGCATCGGGGGCGGCCGGAGCGGCAGGGCATCGTCGGCGAGCTGCAGGCAGGTCAGCAGGCCCACATAGGACGGCATGCCGCCGATCTCGCTCTCCTGGCGGCACGACCGCCGATCCTCGATCGGAAAGCGCGCCCAGCTTCGCCGCAGGGTGCGCCGGGCCGCGCGCTCGTCCGACAGGCACCCCCGGTAGCTCGCGGGATCGGCGCCGGCCCCGCGCTCCAAGCCGCAGGCCGCGCGCGGGGTGAAGGTGGGAAAATCGACGTCCTGCGCCGCCGCGGGGCCGCACAGGGCCAGCCCGATCAGAACGGGAAGCGCTCTCCGTGCCCCTCTCATGGCGAACTCCCGATGGCCGGCTCCGGACGGGGAGGGCCCGGGACGGGCATGCCGCCCCGGGCCCTCACGGTCACTCAACGCTTCGACGGCCTGACTTGAAGATCTTACCTGGTCGCCTTGCTGTCCGGCTTCGTGGCGGGCGGCTGGTGCGCGGGCTTGGTGCTGCCCGTCACGTTGGCCTTCGGGATGCCGATCGCGTCGATCACGTCGAAGCGCATCCCGTCCTCGGCGGTCTTCAGCACCGCGTTCGCCTCGTAGTACTTACCCTGGTTGATCAGCGTGGCCGCCTGGTTCACGTCGGCGGTGGTCTTGTCGAGGGGCATCACCGCCATGACGAAGTTCACGTCGACATGGGCGAGCCGCAGCGTCTCGATGGCGCCCTTCTGGTCGCCCTTGGCGAGGCTCTTGTTCGCGTCGGTCACGGCCGAGGCCTTCTCGGGCGTCGCCAGGAAGTCCTCGCCGAGCGTCAGCTGGGCATCGACGGGCACCCAGGCGACCTTGTCCTTGGAGGCGGGCTTCGCGTCGGCTGTCTTGGCATCGGTCGCCTTGGCATCGGTCGCCTTGGCATCGGTCGCTTTGGCATCCGCAGCCTTGTCGGCCTTCGCCGCCTTGGCCGCCGCGAGGTCGGCCGGCGTCTTCAGCTCGGACTCGGCCTTGAGGAACACGGCGTCGTCGCTCTTCGCCTTGCCGAGGGCGGCCTGCGCCTTGGCGATCAGGCTCTTGGCCTGGGCCGGGTCGGCGTCGAAGATGGCGAGCCGGGCGAGATGCATGTCACGGAATGCCTGGGCCCCGTCCTTCGAGAGCTTGCCGACATCGTTGTCGACCGCCCGCTGGGCCGCGCTCTCCTGCGTCGCGACCGGCTTGGTTGCCTGCTCGGTCGCATAGGCGGCACCGCCGAGGACGGTGGTCGCGACGAGAGCGGCAGCGACAGCGTTCCGGTATGACATAACCATGCCTCCTCTGGAGATCGATGCCGTTTTTCTTGGCGGCACCGGCATGTTGGCTACATTTGGATAATCCTCTGGCATGGATCTGGTTGCCGTAATACTTGATTAAAAGATTGTAACTCAACGGAAAGGGACGTGTGCGATAGGATCAGCTGTCAGTCGGCGGAAGGCTGGAGGAGAAGGGGCCCGGAGCGGGCGCGGTGCGGCCGCCGTGCGCGAACTCCGCCGTATGGCGGAGGCGGCGCAACCGGAGCGGCGGCGTTCGGGTGGGACGGCCGGGGAGCCGCCGTCAGGGTGGTGGTCGCTTCCCGCAATCGACTGGACTTCCGGCGGATGCGTCACGCTCCGCCATGCGGCGCGGGAACGAACTGATTGGCCGTGATGCCGTCGATCACATCGAACAGGCGCCGATGTTTCGGATTTTGTCTGGAGCACTCGACGATCGCGTTGCAATCGCGAAGCTCTCTATATATTTGATTTTGCTGCATTTTCCGACGAACCGGTACCCACTTCGTCGGAAAATGCTCTAGGAGCGAATTCGATTTCGTCGGATTTGGAGACGGCAATTTCCGGCTCTCACACGGCCCCGGGATGACGGTGCAGGGTTGTTGGCGAATGCCGAGCGAGCCAAACGGACGCTCAGTTCTTCGCCTCGTTCGCCTTGCGAAACAGCTGCCACTCCTCGACCACGCGCCCGTCGGGCAGGTGGCAATAGCCGGTCTCGCCCTTGGCCTCGTTGCGGATCTCCAGGCGCCCGCCGATGGAGGTACAATAGGCGGAGGCCGGGTTCCCCAGGGCCAAGGCCAGCGGGATGCCGGCGACGGTGACCAGCGCGGCGGCAAACAACGGCTTCACGGCTCGTCTCCTGTCCCGACGGCACGAGGATAGGAGCGCGCGATGAACCGGCGGTGACGCGAGCGCACCCCGCCGGTCCGGTGCCGTCAGTGCCCCCCGCCCAGATACGCCGCCCGCACCTGCGGGTCGTTGCGCAGCTGCGCCGCCGGGCCCTGGAAGCGGATGCGGCCGTTCTCCAGCACGTAGGCGTGGTCGGCGACGCCGAGCGCCGCCATGGCGAATTGCTCGACCAGCAGCATCGTCACCTGCTCTTCCTTCAGCCGGCGGATGATGCGGAACACCTCCTCCACCAGCTTCGGGGCGAGGCCCATCGAGGGCTCGTCGAGGAGGAGGATCTCCGGGCGCAGCATCAGCGCCCGGCCCATGGCGAGCATCTGCTGCTCGCCGCCGGACAGGGTGCCGGCGAGCTGGGTACGGCGCTCCTTCAGCCGCGGAAAGAGGGTGTAGGCCCGCTCCCGGTCGGCATTGACGTCGCCCTTCGGCCGCGAGCCGGTGAGGCGCGGGAAGGCGCCGAGCGTCAGGTTGTCCTCGACCGAGAGGGTCGGGAAGACCCGCCGTCCCTCGGGCGAGTGGGCGAGCCCGGTACGGGCGACGTCGTGGCTCTCCAGGCCGCCGATCTCCCGCCCGTTGAGCTTGATCGAGCCGGCGCGCGGCTTGATCATGCCGGAGAGCGCCCGCATCGTGGTGGTCTTCCCGGCGCCGTTGGAGCCGATCAGGGTGACGACCTGGCCCTTCGGCACCGCGAAGGTGAGGCCGTGCAGGACCTCGATCTGGCCGTAGCCGGCCGACAGGCCGCTGACATCGAGCATCTCTCTACTCCGCGGCGTCGGCAACCGGGCTGCCGAGATAGGCTTCGATGACCTTGGGGTCGGACTGGACCTCGCGGGCGCCGCCCTCGGCGATCTTGTGGCCGAAATCGAGCACGCTGACGCGGTCGCACAGGCCCATCACCACGTCCATGTGGTGCTCGATCAGGATCACCGTGATGCCGGCGTCGCGGATCTTGCGGATGATGAGGGTCAGTTCGGCGATGTCGGGCGCGGTGAGGCCCGCGGCCGGCTCGTCGAGGAGGAGCAGCACGGGATCGAGCGCCAGCGCCCGGCCGATCTCGAGGAGGCGCTGCTTGCCGTAAGGCAGGTTGCGCGCCTCGACCTGGGCCAGGGACCCGAGGCCGACGAAGTCCAGGATCGCCATGGCGCGGGCCCGGGCCTCGCGCTCCTCGCGCCGCCGGCGCGGCGTGCCGAGGATCGCGTCGAACAGCGTGCCCTGGAAGCTGTGATGCAGGCCGACCAGCACGTTCTCCAACGCCGTCATCTCGCGGAAGAGCTGGACGTTCTGGAAGGTGCGGGCGACGCCGGACAGGGCGATCTCGGAGGGCGTGCGCCCGTCGAGGCGCTTGACCGCATCGGTGCCGGTGGCGAGCGAGACGCCGCCGGCGGTCGGCTTGTAGATGCCGGTGAGCACGTTCATCATCGTGCTCTTGCCCGAGCCGTTCGGGCCGATCAGCCCGTGGATCGTGCCCGGCCGCACCGCGAGGTCGACCTCGTTGAGGGCCTTGAGGCCGCCGAACTGCATCACCGCCCGCTCGACCTTGAGCAGCGGGTCGGCGCCGGAGCGGCCGCCCTGGCGGATCAGCGCCTCGCCGGAGGCCGCGAGCTCCTGCGTCGCCCCCGTATGGGCCGGGCGCAGGAAGGGCAGCTTCTCACGGAGGAAGCCGACGATGCCGTCCGGCAGGTAATAGACCACGAACAGGATCATCAGGCCGAAGACGGTCAGGCGGAAGTCGGTCACCGATTGCATCGCCAGGGTCGCCGGGAAGAAGGCGAGGCAGAGCGCGCCCGGGATGAGCAGGCCCATCCGGTTGTCCTTCTTGCGCAGGAAGGCGAGGCCGACCACGACGATGGCGAGCGCGGCGATGATGCCGGCCATGATCCGCACGAGGCCGATATCGGCCAGGATGTTCGGCATCATCACGATGATGGCGGCGCCGATCAGCGGGCCGGCGCGCGACTTGCGCCCGCCCATGGTGACGGCGAGCAGGAACAGGACCGTCAGCTCGAAGCCGTAGGAATTCGGCGCGACGTAGCGCTCCGACCAGGCGAACAGCGCGCCGGCGAGGCCAGCCAGCGCCGCCGAGATCACGAAGGCGTAGACCTTGTAGCGGTAGACGCTGACGCCCATGCAGTCGCAGGCGATCGGCGAGTCGCGCAGGGCCTCGAAGGCGCGGCCGAAGGGCGAGCGCACCACCCGGTTGACCACCAGGATGGTCAGCAGCAGGCAGGCGCAGACGAGATAGTAGAATTCGAGCTTGCGCCCGGCCGCGCCCCAGGGCGCCTGCATGCCGATCAGCGAGAAATCGAGGACGCGGGCCGGCGGCAGGGTGATGCCGAGCGGGCCGTTGGTCAGATCGGTCATCTCGTTGATGAAGATCTGGATGATGGTGCCGAAGGCGAGCGTCACCATCGCCAGATACGGCCCGCTGACCCGGAGCGCCGGGATCGCCAGCAGCAACCCGAAGGCGGCGGTGACGCCGATGCCGGCGAGCAGCCCGGCCCAGAGCCCGAGCTTGAACTTGAGGAACAGCACGGCCGCCGCGTAGGCGCCGACGCCGAACAGGCCGGCATGTCCCAGCGAGACCTGGCCGGTATAGCCGACCACGATATCGAGGCCGAGAATCAGGATCGCGTAGATGGCGATCACCACCAGGAGGTGGATGTAGTACTGGCTGGTGACGACGTGCGGGAAGGCCGCCAGGAAGACGACGAGGCACACGGCCCCGAGGAGGCCGACGAAGCGGCCGAACCCGGCTTGAGGCACCGGCGGGGCGGTTTGCCGGGCAAGGGCCGGCGCGGAGGCGGACTGCGCCATGATGGTGAAGGACCCTGGATGAACGGGGAGCGACGAGGCCGCTCCCGCAACCGGGAGCGGGGCTAAGCGGAGAAAAATCAGACCTTCTTGATCACGGCCTTGCCGAACAGGCCGACCGGGCGCACCGCCAGCACGGCGAGGAGCAGGATCAGGCCGGGCACGTCCTTGTAGCCGGTCGAGATGTAGAAGCCGGTCAGGGTCTCGGCGACGCCGAGGATCAGCCCGCCGACGATCACGCCGAGGCCGGATTCGAGGCCGCCGATGATCGCCACCGCGAAGGCCTTGAGCGCCAGCACCGAGCCCATCGTCGCGCCCGTGAGGGTCACGGGGGCGACGAGCACGCCCGCGAAGGCGGCGGTCATGGCGCTGATCGAGTAGGACAGGGTGATGACCTTCTGGGTGTTGATGCCCATCAGGCCGGCGGCGTCGATGTCGTTCGAGGTCGCCACCACCGCCTTGCCCCAGATCGAGCGGCGGTTGAACAGCTCGACCGCGAGCATCATCAAGAGCGCGCCGGCGACGATCATCAGCTCCATCGGCAGCACGCGGACGCCGCCGAACGTCATGGCGGTCTCCGGCAGCGGCGAGGGGAACTTCAGGTCGTCGCGGCCCCAGATGTTCTCGGCGACGTTCTTGAAGATGATGCCGAGCGCGATGGTGGCCATGATCCACCCATACTCGGACTTGATCTTCACGGCAGGGCGTACGCCGAGCCGCTCGACCACGGCGCCCAGCGCGAAGCCGAAGACCAGGACCAGCGGCAGCATCAGCCAGTAGCCGGTGAAGGGCACCAGCGTCAGGCCGAACAAGGCGCCGAGCATCAGCGCCTCGCCCTGGCCGAAATTCAGGGTTTTCGAAGTGGCGAAGGTGAGCTGGTAGCCGAAGGCGATCGCGGCGTAGATCATGCCGACGGCGACGCCGCTCGCCACGAGCTGAAGGAAGATCTGCATGGGAAAAAGCTCGGGGGGAGGGCTCGTCTCGACGGACAGGCCCCGCGCATCAGGCGCGGGGCCGGTTACGGCCTCAGTTCGAGGCCTTCTCCTTGACGCGGACGACGCCGGCGTTCTTGGCGTCCTCGTCCTTGGCATAGACGATCTTGCCGTCCTGGACACGCCCGAACACCACCATGTTGCGGGTGATGGCGTTGTGGTCCTTCGCGGTGAACGGCTTGTCGTAGGTGGTGACCACGCCCTCGACCTTGGTGTTCAGGTCCTCGAGCGCGGCGCGCACCTTCGGGCCTTCGGTCGTGCCGGCCTGCTTGATCGCGGCGGCCAGCAGGAAGACCGAGTCGTAGCCCTGCGCGCCGGCCACCGGGGTCGGGATCTTGTTGACCTTGAAGGTGGCGTAGTAGCCGTCGAGGAAGGACTTGCGCTTGGGCAGCGTCTTATCCTCGATGAAGGTCTGGGGCATGATCACGCCGTTGCCGTTCGCCCCGGCGATATCGATGAAGCTCTGCATCGAGGCCGGCCACGAGGTGATCATCGGCACCTTCCAGCCGAGCTTGGCCATGCCGTTGGCGATCTGGGCCAGTTCCGGGCCGATGCCGTAGGCCAGGATCACGTCCGCGCCCGCGGCCTGCGACTTCAACAGCTGGGGCGTCATGTCGACGTCCTTGATGTTGAACTTCTCCACCGCGACCGGCTTCACGCCCTTGGCCTTGAGGTATTTCTCGAGGTCTTCGCGGCCGAGCTGGCCGTAATTGGTCGAGTCGGCGAGGATCGCGATCTTCTTGAAGCCCTGCGCGATCGCCTCGTCGGCCATCATGCCGGCCTGCAGCACGTCGTAGGCCGAATTGCGGAAGACGTAGTTGTTGTCGTAGTCCGGCGGGTTGAACTGGTTGGTGATGATCGTGCCGGTGGCGACGTTGTTGATCACCGGGATCTCGGCTTCCTGGTAGAAGCGCTGGGCGGCGAGCGCCACGCCGGTGTTGATGAAGCCGAGGGTGGCGACCACCTTCTCCTTGTTGATCAGCTCCTGGGCGACCTGGGCGCCGACCTCGTTCTTGGCCTCGTCGTCGCGCTCCACGAGCTGGATCTGGCGCCCGAGCACGCCGCCGCTCTTGTTGATCTCGTCAGCGGCCAAGCGCACGCCGTCGCGCATCGACACGCCCATCGACGAGGACCCACCCGTATACGGGCCGGTCACGCCGATCTTGATCGGGTCGGCGGCCAGGGCCGGGGCCGCGAAGGCGGTCGCGCAGGCGAGCGCCGCCGCGAGCGCGGTCAGGGATGAGCGCATCTGGATTCCTCCGGGGACCGTTTCTTGCCGTCCCGACCTTGGCGGACGGGGATCGGGGTGCCGGATAGAACCCAAGTTGGCAGCGCTTGTCGAGCGCGTCTTTCGATCTAGAAAGCCGGGCGGGACTGGGGGCGAACTGCTGAGGCTCTGCTTGAGGCAGCACGCAAGTCGAGCCGGCTGCCGTCGACGATGTTCCGCGTCAATCCGGGGCGCGCCGCGGGCCGGAACCTGCGATCGACCAGCGCTGGAAGCGCAGAAACGCCGGGGCTGCGTTCCGCTACGCGATGCCTGGCCGCGATTCCTGGACGATGGCGAGATCGTCGATCCCGTCGCTCGATCGATGGAATCGTCGCGCGGACGGGCGACGCGTCACCCATCGCGCGATCCTCGCCGCTCAATCCTTGGCCGGCTCGTCCTTGCCCGGGACCTGGGTGATGCCGCCGATCACCCGCACCGGGCGGTTGCCGTCGGGTGGAGTCTTCCAGCCGCTTTCCTTGGCCTCCGGGGTCTTGGGCGGGGCGGCGTCGGCGGCCTTCGCGGGCGGAGAGGCCGGCTTCGCCGCGGGCTCGGCCTTCGGCGCCAGGGGCGGGACGAGGGCGGCCGGGGTCTCGATCGTCCCGGCCGGCTTCGGGCGGGCCGCCGTCCTGCGGGGCGCCTCGGGCTTCGCGCCCTCGGGCGTGGTCTCGCGGCGCGGGGCTGCGCCGGTGCGGGCGGCCGGGCTGTCGGGGTTCATGCCGAGCGGGTTCGGCCCGGCGGTGCGCGGCGCGCGCATGGCGGGGGAGGGCGCCTCGAACGCGGGCGCGGCCGGCGGCAGCGGGCGCGCGGCGACCCGGCGCTCCTCCGGGCGGGTCTCCACCGGCGGCAGCGGCTCGCCGCGGGAGAGCGGGACGGGAGCGTAGGTCTCGCCGCCGCGAAAGCCGCCGTCGCGGGGACCGCGCTCGCCATAGATCTCGCCGCGCGGCGGCGGCGGGCGCACGTCGGCCTCCGTCCAGCCGTAGCCGGGGCGGCGACCGCCGGGGATCGTGCCGGGGGGAACCAGCGGCGCCTCCAGGCGCTCGCGGTCGAGGATGCGTCCGGAGCGGGCATCGACGACCAGCTGCACCCGGTTGCCCCAGGGACTGTCGGCCTCGACCCGGTAGGTCTCGCCGTCGAAGCGCGGATGGGTCATGCCGGTGAAGCCGGCCCGGCCGAGGCGGAAGAGCACCGCCCGCGGCGGCAGGATCGCGTCGGCCTCGTCCTCGATGACGACGCGATAGCCCTGCGCCTGCGCAGGCCCGGGCATCGCCGCTCCCGTCAGCAGCGCGGCGGCGAGCGCGGCCAGAAGGGCCGCGCCCGTCACGGACCGCTTACCCGTCGTCGACGGCAGTGCAGTCATCGTCCCGCATTCCCTTGTTTCCAGGATCGTGCCGGGCTCTGCCCCGCATTCCCCTCGTGCTCGGACAAGATTCTGTTAACCGCGCGAATGAGGCGGGATTGCGGGAGCGCGGCCGTGGCGGACCATGGCCTTTCGGGGAGCCGCGGGGATGCGGCCTCACCCGGCCCGCCGCGCCAGAGCCAGGAATTCCTCCACCTCCGTCCCGGTGGTCGAGAAGGCGGTGATGAGGCGGATCATCCGCTCGCCCTCGCGCACCGTCTCGCCCGCGGGCAGGCTGCGGCTCGCCCAGTCGTAATAGACCGCGCCGCCCTGGCGCAGCGCCTGATCGAGGGCGGCCGGCACGATCGGGAAGAGCTCGTTGCCCCGGACCGGCCAAGCCAGGCGAACCCCCGGGATCTCGGCGAGGCCTGCGGCGAGCCGCGCCGCCATCCGGTTCGCGTGGGCGGCATTTGCCAGCCAGTGGTCGTCGGCGAGGTAGGCGTCGAGCTGCGCGGCGAGGAAGCGGCCCTTCGACAGGATGTGGCCGGCACGCTTGCGACGAAAGTCCAGCGTCTCGGCGAGGTCGGGGCGGAAGACCACGACGGCCTCCGCGGCGAGCGCGCCGTTCTTGCTCGCCCCGAAGGACAGGATGTCGATGCCCGCCCGCCAGGTCATCTCCGCAGGCGAGCAACCCGAGGCCACGAGCGCGTTGGCGAAGCGCGCTCCGTCCATATGGACGGTCAGCCCGTGCGAGTGGGCGACGCGGCTCAAGCGCGTGATCTCCTCGACCGTGTAGACCTGCCCGCTCTCGGTGAGCTGCGACAGGGTCAGCGCCCGGGGCGGCATCTGCTTCACGTGCCGCGTCAGGCCGCCGAGGAAGCGGTCGAGGGTGTCGGGGGCGATTGTGCCGCCGGTGCCGGGCAGCCCGTGCAGCTTGGCGCCGTGGGTGTAGAATTCCGGTGCGCCGCACTCGTCCTCCATCACGTGCGCCTCCTCGTGGCAGAGGCACAGGCCGAAGGGCGGCACCATGACGGAGAGAGCCAGCGCATTCGCGGCGGTGCCGGTGGCGACCGGAAAGACCGCGAGGTCGGGATGGTCGAACAGCTGCCGGAAGCGCGGCGTGAGCCCGAGCGTCAGCGGGTCGGCGCCGTAGGCCGGCATCGCCCCGCCATTGTGGCGCACGATCGCCTCCAGAACCGGAGCGCTCGCTCCCACCACGTTGTCGCTCGCGAAGTTCATCGGCTCGAAGGCTCCCTGCGATGGGCTCGCCGCCATCATGGCGGGGCCGGCCGGCCTGGACGAGGCGCGCCGGCTCATGCCGGGCATGTCCTGCCGGTCATGCCTGGCCGGTGATGCTTCGGCGAGAATGCGGCCCCGTCGCGGGGGAAAGATGCGCATCCTTTCCCGGATTCGGTGTTTCATTGCGAAGGGCGGCCGCGAAACGCAAGAAAAGCACAAGGCCGGGTCGAATGGCCCCTTGCTGGAGCGGTTGAAATCTGGCAGGTTCCGCGAGTTAGGACAGTACCGCTGTCCCATTTTCCCGGTCGGGCCCCGCGCCTCCGGGTCGCAAGGGCGCTGGCTTGTGGCTTGCACGATGGCCAAACGAGATACCAAACGCGCCGCCATTCGGGCGGTGCGGGCGCACGCCGGCTGAAACCAGCCTGCCGGGCGCTCGCGAGGTGCGGGCGCTCCCTTCGCGAGACGCGACCGACCCTCCCGCGGACTGAAGAACAACAGGCGGCGGCCGTGCCCTCGGCCCGCGCGCCCGCGGCACCCCTGCGGCTGTCCGCATCACTTCGCCCGCCCGCAGCGGTGGGATAGCCTGCCGCTGAGGCAGGTTCGCCTGCCCTGGAGGCAGGCCGCCCTTTCCCGGCCGGCACGCCCGGCCCTTCTGCAGCCTGAACGATCGCGCGCGTCCGCGAGCCTCGAAACGAAGACCGGACCTTGGGAGACCAGACCATGAGCGGCACGGACCAGTCCCAGCACCCCACCCGCGGGCAGGCGGTCCCCGCCCTCGTCGTGCGCGATCCGGCCCTGCCGGCCCGCCAGGGCCTCTACAACCCGGGTAACGAGAAGGATGCCTGCGGCGTCGGCTTCATCGCCGACATGCACAACCGCCAGACCCACGCCATCGTCCAGCAGGGCCTGCAGATCCTGGAGAACCTCGACCATCGCGGCGCCGTCGGTGCGGACCCGAAGATGGGCGACGGCTGCGGCATCCTGGTCCAGGTCCCGCACGGCTTCTTCGCGGCGGAGGCCGAGCGCCTCGGCATCGCGCTGCCGGAGGCTGGCCATTACGGTGTCGGCCAGCTCTACATGCCGCGGGACGAGGAAGGCTTTAAGGTCGTCGAGGGGATCGTCGAGAAGGCGATCGCCGACGAGGGTCTGGCGCTGCTCGGCTGGCGCGACGTGCCGGTCGATCCGAGCGACCTCGGCGAGAGCGTGAAGGCCAGCGAGCCGCGCCACCGCCAGGTGTTCATCGGCCGCCCCGCCTCCAGCGCCGACCAGGACGCCTTCGAGCGCCGGCTGTTCCTCGTCCGCAAGGTGATCTCGAACGCCGTCTACACCCTCAAGGACGAGCGGCTGAAGGAGTTCTACCCGGTCTCGCTGTCCTCGCGCACCATCGTCTACAAGGGCATGGTGCTGGTGAACCAGCTCGGCCACTACTATCTCGACCTGAAGGACGAGCGCTTCGTCTCGGCGCTGGCCCTCGTGCACCAGCGCTTCGCCACCAACACCTTCCCGACCTGGCGCCTGTCGCACCCGTACCGGATGGTCGCGCATAACGGCGAGATCAACACGCTGCGCGGCAACGTGAACTGGATGGCCGCGCGTCAGGCCAGCGTCGATTCGGAGCTGTTCGGCAACGACATCTCGAAGCTCTGGCCGATTTCCTACGAGGGCCAGTCCGACACCGCCTGCTTCGACAACGCGCTCGAATTCCTGGTCCAGGGCGGCTACCCGCTCGCCCATGCGATGATGATGCTGGTGCCCGAGGCCTGGGCCGGCAACCCGCTGATGAGCGAGGAACAGCGCGCCTTCTACGAGTACCATGCCGCCCTGATGGAGCCGTGGGACGGCCCGGCCGCGCTCTGCTTCACCGACGGCCGCCAGATCGGCGCCACCCTCGACCGCAACGGCCTGCGCCCCGCCCGCTACCTCGTCACCGATGACGGGCTCGTCGTGCTCGCCTCCGAGATGGGCGTGCTGCCGATCCCGGACGAGAAGATCGTCTCGTCCTGGCGCCTCCAGCCGGGCCGGATGCTGCTGATCGACCTCGAGAAGGGCCGCATCGTCTCCAACGAGGAGATCAAGAACGAGCTCGCCGCCGCGCACCCCTACAAGGAGTGGCTGAAGCGCACCCAGATCGTGCTCGAGGACCTGCGGCCGGTGCAGCCGCGGGAATCGCGCACCGACGTGTCGCTGCTCGATCGCCAGCAGGCCTTCGGCTACACCCAGGAAGACCTGAAGCTCCTGATGCAGCCGATGGCCGTGACCGGCCAGGAGGCGGTCGGCTCGATGGGCACGGACACGCCGCTCTCGGCGCTCTCCGACAAGCCGAAGCTGCTCTACACCTACTTCAAGCAGAACTTCGCGCAGGTGACGAACCCGCCGATCGATCCGATCCGCGAGGAGGCCGTGATGAGCCTCGTCTCGTTCATCGGGCCGCGGCCGAACATCCTCGACCTGGAGGGGACCTCGCGCAAGAAGCGCCTCGAGGTGCGCCAGCCGATCCTGACCAATGCGGACCTGGAGAAGATCCGCTGCATCGGCCATTTCGAGGACCGCTTCGACACCAAGACCCTCGACATCACCTATGCGGCCGAGACCGGCGCGCAGGCGATGGAGGGCGCCCTCGACCGCCTCTGCGACCGGGCCGAGGCGGCGGTGCGCGGCGGCTACAACATCATCGTGCTGTCGGACAGGGCGGTCGGCCCGGACCGGATCCCGATTCCGGCGTTGCTGGCCACCGCCGCGGTGCACAACTACCTGATCCGCAAGGGGCTTCGCACCTCGGTCGGGCTCGTGCTCGAATCCGGTGAGCCGCGCGAGGTGCATCACTTCGCGTGCCTGGCCGGCTACGGCGCCGAGGCGATCAACCCCTATCTCGCCTTCGAGACGCTGATCGCGATGAAGGACGAGCTGCCGCCCGAACTGACCGATGACGAGATCGTCTATCGCTACATCAAGTCGATCGACAAGGGCTTGCTCAAGGTGATGTCCAAGATGGGCATCTCCACCTACCAGTCCTATTGCGGCGCGCAGATCTTCGACGCGATCGGCCTGAACTCGTCCTTCGTCGAGCGCGACTTCTTCGGCACGGCGACGACGATCGAAGGCATCGGCATGGCCGAGATCGCCGAGGAGACGGTGCGGCGCCACCGCGACGCCTTCGGCGACGCGCCGGTCTACCGCACCGCCCTCGATGTCGGCGGCGAATACGCCTACCGCCTGCGCGGCGAGGCCCATACCTGGACGCCCGACACGGTCGCGACGCTCCAGCACGCGGTCCGGCTCAACCTGCCGGAGCGCTACCGGGCCTTTGCCAAGATGGTGAACGAGCAGGAGAACCACCTCAAGACGATCCGTGGCCTGTTCCGGATCAAGAGCGCGGCGGAGATCGGCCGCTCGCCGGTCGAGATCGACGCGGTCGAGCCGGCGGCCGAGATCGTCAAGCGCTTCGCCACGGGCGCGATGTCCTACGGCTCGATCTCCAAGGAGGCGCACGAGACCCTGGCGATCGCCGTCAACTCCTTCGGCGGCCGCTCGAACTCGGGCGAGGGCGGCGAGGAGCGCGAGCGCTTCCGGCCGCTGCCGGACGGCCGTTCGCGCCGCTCGGCGATCAAGCAGGTCGCCTCGGGCCGCTTCGGCGTCACGACGGAATATCTCGTCAATTCCGACATGATGCAGATCAAGGTGGCGCAGGGTGCCAAGCCCGGCGAGGGCGGCCAGCTGCCCGGCCACAAGGTCGACGCCAAGATCGCCAAGGTCCGCCACTCGACCCCGGGCGTCGGCCTGATCTCGCCGCCGCCGCACCATGACATCTACTCGATCGAGGATCTGGCCCAGCTGATCTTCGACCTCAAGAACGTCAACCCGGCGGCCGAGGTCTCGGTCAAGCTGGTGGCGGAGGTCGGCGTCGGCACGGTGGCGGCCGGCGTCGCCAAGGCGCGCGCCGACCACATCACCATCTCGGGCTTCGACGGCGGCACGGGTGCTGCGCCGCTCACCTCGATCAAGCATGCCGGCGGTCCCTGGGAGATCGGCCTCGCCGAGACCCAGCAGACCCTGGTGCTCAACCACCTGCGCGGCCGGGTGGCGCTCCAGGCCGATGGCGGCATCCGCACCGGCCGGGACGTGCTGATCGCGGCGCTCCTCGGCGCCGACCAGTTCGGCTTCTCGACCGCACCGCTGATCGCGGCCGGCTGCATCATGATGCGTAAGTGCCACCTGAACACCTGCCCGGTCGGCGTCGCGACCCAGGATCCGGTGCTGCGCAAGCGCTTCAAGGGCACGCCCGAGCACGTCATCAACTACTTCTTCTTCGTGGCGGAAGAGGTGCGCGAGCTGATGGCGTCGTTGGGGGTGACGAAGCTCGACGAGCTGATCGGGCGCTCCGAGTATCTCGACAAGCTCGCGGCGATCTCGCACTGGAAGGCCAAGGGCCTCGACTTCACCCGGCTGTTCCACAAGCCGGAAGTGCCGGAGAGTGTCGCGCTCCGTCACGTCGAGAGCCAGAAGCACCCGATCGACCAGGTCCTCGACCGGCGGCTCATCGCTGCCGTCGGCGACGCCATCGAGACCGGCGTGGCGGTGACCGTCGAGGACACGATCCGCAACTCCGACCGGGCCGCGGGCGCGATGCTGTCGGGCCTGGTCGCCAAGGCGCATGGCCACGAGGGGCTGCCGGACGACACCCTGACGGTGAAGCTCACCGGCACCGCCGGCCAGAGCTTCGGCGCTTGGCTCGCCGCGGGCGTCACCTTGAGCCTGACCGGCCACGCCAACGACTATGTCGGCAAGGGCCTGTCGGGCGGCAAGCTGATCATCCGGCCCTCGGATGCCCTGGGCTCGCCGTCGGACCGCACCATCATGGTCGGCAACACGGTGCTGTACGGCGCCATTGCCGGCGAGGCCTACATTCGCGGTGCGGCCGGCGAGCGCTTCGCGGTCCGCAACTCGGGCGCGATCGCGGTGGTCGAGGGCATGGGCGACCATGGCTGCGAGTACATGACCGGCGGCGTCGTCGTGTCGATCGGCGAGACCGGGCGCAACTTCGCGGCCGGCATGTCGGGCGGCATCGCCTACGTCCTCGATGAGGACGGGTCCTTCGCCAAGCGCTGCAACCTGTCGATGGTCGATCTGGAGCCGGTCGAGGAGGAGGACGAGTTCATGCGCCGCTTCCACCAGGACGGCGACCTGGAGACCAAGGGGCGCATCGACATCCTGGCCGACATGTCGGGCCACGACGAGGAGCGCCTCGTCGGCCTCATCAACAACCACCTGAAGTATACCGGCTCGGTGCGCGCCAAGGCGATCATCGACAACTGGGACACCTACCGCACCAAGTTCGTGAAGGTGATGCCGGTCGAGTACCGGCGGGCGCTGCGCGAGATGGAGCGGGCCCGGATGCCGGTGGCGGCGGAGTAAACCGGTAGGTCGAAGGACTGGACGGCGAACCCTCCCCCCTCTGCGGGGGAGGGTGCCCCGCGGAGCGGGGCGGGAGAGGGGAACC
>NZ_LABZ01000160.1 GCF_001043955.1 Methylobacterium tarhaniae
CGCCGCTTCCGGAGAGGTCGCGACCGTTCTGACCGGCGCTTCCTGGATCAGCGTCGCGCTGCCCCTCTCCCGCCCCCTGCTGACGCAGGGGTCACCCTCCCCCGCAGAGGGGGGAGGGTTCATGCTCTCGGCCCTCGCTCCCACACCGCGCAACCTGTTGTGTCGTGTACTGTGTGGCCTGCCAACGCAAGTCTGCTTAGACGCTCCTTCCTCCGCGGGGACGCGCTCGCGGGGCGTCGGCCCATGGCCATCCCCACCCCGCATGTCTCCCGCTCCACTTAACCCCCCCGCAAGCCCGCCACGCTAACAAGGACCCTCACGCGGCGCGATCGGAGCGGCGGGATGGCGGCCGGGGCTTCTCTCGGCGAGGCGGAGGCGGGCGGTGGTGCCGGCACCGCGCTCGCGGTGTTCGGCGTCCGCATCGCCGCGGCGGCCTGCGCCTTCGTGGCCCAGGTGCTGATGGCCCGCCTCATGGGGGGTGAGGAATACGGGATCTTCGCCACGGTCTGGGTCTGGACCGCCCTGCTCGGCCACGCCTCGACCTGGGGCCTGTCCCAGGCGGCCTGCCGCTTCCTGCCGACCTACCGGGCGCAGGGCGCGGCCGGGCCGGAACGCGGCTTCCTCGCCTTCGGGGCCGTGTTCTCCCTCGCCGCCGCCACCCTCCTGGCGGGGCTGGGCGCGGCCCTCCTCTGGCTCCGTCCCGGCCTCGTCGCCGGCCCCTATGCCGGCCCGCTGCTCGTGGCGGCGCTTGTGCTCCCGCTCTTCGCGCTCCAGGATTTCTGCGAGGGCGTGGCGCGGGGCCGCCACTGGACGCTGCTCGCCGTCGTGCCGCCCTATCTGCTGCGCCAGGGCCTGATCATGGGGATGATGCTGGCGGCAATCGGGTTCGGCGCGCCGGCCGAAGCCGCGGTCGCCGTCGCCTGCACGCTCGCCGCCACCGCCCTGTCGCTCGCGCTGCAGGCCGCGACCGTGATGCGGCGGCTGCGGGCCGAGCGCTCCGCGAGCCGGGCGCGCTACCCGTGGCGAGACTGGGTGCGGGCGGCCCTGCCGATGGCGCTGATCGACCTCGCCGGCTCGGGCTTCAACTTCGTCGACGTGCTGGTGCTCGGCTTCCTGCTGCCGCCGGCGGAGGTCGGCGCCTATTTCGCGGCGACGCGCCTCCTGCAATTCGTGGTCTTCGTCCAGTACGCCGCCTCCTCGGTCACCGCGCAGCGTTTCGCCGGGGCGCAGGCGCGGGACGACCGGGCCGGGCTCGAGGCGCTGGTCCGGCGCTGGTCGCGGCTGACGCTCCTCGCCACCCTGGCGACCGGGCTCGCCGTCGTGGCGGCGGGCCCGCTGCTCCTCGGCCTGTTCGGGCCGGACTTTCGCGAAGCCCTGCCGCTCCTCGCGCTGCTCGTCGCCGGCCACGGCCTCGCCGCCGCCTTCGGGCCGGCGGAGGACCTCCTGACCATGCTGGGCTCCGAGCGCGCCTGCGCCGCCGTCACGGTGGGGCTCCTCGTCGCGGCGGTGATCCTCACCCTGGCGCTGGTGCCGCTCCTCGGCCTTACCGGGGCGGCCCTGGCCGCGTCCCTCGCGACCGCCGGACGGGGCGGCGCCCTGGCGCTCCTGGCGCGTCGCCGACTCGGCCTTCTCACCCCGGCCTTCGCCCGATGACCGCGCACGCGCCGCCCGTCAGCCCGACCGCCGCGGCCCCGGCCTGCGCGGTCACGACCCTGGCCTCCTTGAGCCGGGAGCCCGAGGCCTGGGACGCCCTGGCCGCCCGCGCGGCGGGGCCGACGCCCGACTATTCGCGGCATGTGCTGGGCGCGCATCGCGACCACGGCCTGGCGCCGGCGGACCTGCCCTGCCTCGCCGTGCGCTCGGGCCCGGACCTGCTGGCGCTGCTGCCGTTCCGGACCGGGCGCGGCCCCCTCGGGCTCGGCCGGATCGCCCGGCCCTTCGCCTCGCCCTACCTCACCGTGACGGCGCCCCTGGTGGCGGGGGGTGCGGATGGCCCGCCCGCCCTGGCGGCGCTCGTGGGCGGCATGCGTGCGCTCGGGCTCCCGTGGTGGTGGCCGCTCCTGCCGGCGGAAGACCAGCCCCTCCTCGCCGCGCTCGCCCGCGACGGCTGGAGCAGCGCGGAGGTCTCGGGCTTCCTGCGCCCGGTCCTCGACCGGCGCGCGAGCCACGACGCCTTCCTCAGGGACCACCCCCACAAGGGCCGGCTCAAGGACCTGCGCCGGCGCCGGCGGCGCCTCGACGAGGCCGGTGCCGTCACGGTCGAGGCGGTCGGGCCGGACGGGAACCTGGCGGAGGCGGTCGCGGAGTTCCTCGCGCTGGAGCGGCGCGGCTGGAAGGGCCGGGCCGGCACCGCGCTCGCCTGCCGGCCGGAGACCGCGGACTTCGCCCGGACCCTGTTCCGCGCCGGCGACGGGCCGGTGACGGGGCGCGCCGACCTGCTGCGCCTCGACGGGCGGGTGGTCGCCGCGAGCCTCGCGCTGGTCTGCGGCGGCACCGCGACCTTGCTCAAGACCGCCTATGACGAGGATCTGCGCGCCCTCGCTCCCGGCGTGCTGCTCGAGGCCGAGATCGTGCGGGTCCTGCACGAGACCCGCTTCGCCGACAGGCTCGATTCGGCGACCCTGGCGAGCCCGGTGCTCGACGACCTCTATCCCGAGCGCATCCGCATCGCCGAGATCGTGGTCTCGCCCCCGGGCGGGCCCTCGCCGGATCGCCTCGCCGCCCGGGCGCGGCGGCAGCACGCCGCCAAGGATTGGCTCAAGGCGCGGCTCGCCGGCCTTCGCGGCCGCTGACCTCTCCGTCCGCCTCCGCCTCGCGCCAGCCGACCCGGGCCTGCGGCCGCGCGTCGGTCGAGGCGAAGTAGGGCTTGATGTCGAGGAGCGGCGTGCCGTCGAGGCAGTCGAGCCCGCGCACCCGCAGGGTCTCGCCCTCGATGCCGAGCAGTTCCACCACCGAGACGGCGATCGGGTTCGGGCGGGCCGGGGAGCGCAGGGCGAAGGTGCCGCGGGCTTCCGGCGCGTGGCGGGGCTGCTGCGCCACCAGGTTCCGGGGCGCCCGGTCCATCCAGTAGAGCACGATCAGGTGGGTGGTCCCCGCGAGGCTCCGCAGGGCCGGGGCGAAGCGGGGATCGACCTCCAGGGTGCAGACCGCGTCCGATTGGGCCGAGTTGCGCGGACACTGCGCCCGCTCGGTCCAGGGCGTGCGCACCCGGCCGACGAAGTAGAGCCCGGCATCGAAGGCCGCCGGCAGGTCCACGATCTCCTCGCCCGGCCGCGGGCCGAAATCCGCTTCGCTCATCATGCGTCCCATCGATCAGGGCGGGATCCGGGTCGCCCCGCCGCTCCGCCCGGTATAGGCTGGCCGGGAGGGCATCAGGGAGACCGATCGACCGTGTTCGCCGACGAGCTGAGACCGATGGAGACGGTGGCCGATCCCGAGACGGCGGTCGACCGCCTGGCGGCGCTCCATGCCGCCGCCACCGGGAGCCTGCGGGATGCGCTGACCCGGTTCCTCGCGGACGGCGTGCCCCCCGACGCCGCCGAGCGGCTGACCTTCCGCTATCCCGAGCTGCGCCTGACCTACCGCCCCACGGGACCGCTGCCGCGGATCACCCGCGCCACCGCGAAGTTCCAGGGACCGGGCGTCTACGCCACCACCCTGACCCAGCCGGCGCATTTCCGCGCCTACCTGCTCGAGCAGCTGCGGCCGCTGGTCCAGGATTACGGCGCCACGATCGAGGTGGGCCTGAGCGCCCAGGAGATCCCGTACCCCTACGTGGTCGAGCCCGGGGCGGAGCTGGCCCGCGGCGTCACCTCGAGCGACCTGGCGCGCTACTTCCCGACCCCGATGCTGTCGAGCGTCGGCGACGAGATCGCCGACGGGCTGTGGCTGGAGGCCGGCGACGAGCCCCGGCCGCTCGCCCTGTTCGACGGGCCGCGGGTCGACTACTCCCTGCGCCGCCTCGTCCATTACACCGGGGCCGACTGGCGCCAGATCCAGCCCTGGATCCTGCTCACCAACTATCACCGCTACGTCGACCAGTTCGTGCGGGTCGGCCTGAAGGCGCTCGCCGCCGAGCCGGAGCGCTATGCCCGGCTGGTCCTGCCCGGCGGCATCGTGGTCGAGGCCGGGGAGGCGGCGGGAGCCCAGGCCGATGCCCTCATCGCCGCCTCGCCCT
Organism: Methylobacterium tarhaniae; assembly: GCF_001043955.1. Lineage (GTDB taxonomy): Bacteria > Pseudomonadota > Alphaproteobacteria > Rhizobiales > Beijerinckiaceae > Methylobacterium > Methylobacterium tarhaniae. Next base: position 4,178 of record NZ_LABZ01000160.1, read on the forward strand.
GGCACCGGTTCCAGATGCCGGCCTACCACCTCGTCGCGCGCGACGGCCAAGGACAGCCGGGGCAGGGGACCAGCCTCGTCAATATCGGCGTCGGCCCCTCCAACGCCAAGACGATCACCGACCACCTGGCGGTTCTGCGGCCGCATTGCTGGCTGATGGTCGGCCATTGCGGGGGCCTGCGCCAGTCGCAGACCATCGGCGACTACGTGCTGGCCCACGGCTACCTGCGCCGCGACCGGATCCTCGACGAGCTGGTGCCGCCCGACGTGCCGATCCCGGCCCTGGCCGAGGTCCAGGTGGCGCTCCAGGAGGCGGCCGCCAGCGTCACCGGCGAGCGGGAGGAGGCGCTGAAGCAGCGCCTGCGCACCGGCACGGTAGTGACCTACGACGACCGCAACTGGGAGCTGCGCTGGTCGCAGGAGCGGCGGCGGATCAACCTGTCGCGGGCGATCGGCGTCGACATGGAGAGCGGCACCATCGCGGCGCAGGGCTACCGCCTGCGGGTGCCCTACGGCACGCTGCTCTGCGTCTCCGACAAGCCGCTGCACGGCGAGATCAAGCTGCCGGGTGCCGCCAACGCGTTCTACGAGCGGGCGGTGGGCGAGCACCTCCTGATCGGGCTCGCCACCCTCGATTCCCTGCGGCGCAACCGCCACGGCCTGCACTCGCGCAAGCTTCGCAGCTTCGACGAGCCACCGTTCCGGTAGCCCCGTGTCGCTGCCGATCTCGAACAGCCGCCGGGTCGCCGTGGCGGAGGGCGGCCGGACGCGGGTCGTGGCGGTGGCCGACCTCGCCGCGTCCCTGGGTGCCGATGCGCTGATCCGCCTGCATGCGGAGGATTTCGACGGTCTCGCCGGCCTCGGCCGCGACCTCGTCCATTTCAACCTCGAGCGCACGATCAACCGGGTCGGGGCGCGCTACGCCCTGTTGCCGATCCTGCGGCCCGGCCGTCGCCGGCCCGACGGGACCGAGGAGCTGCCGGTTCTCGACCCGACCCGGTTCCGGACCGGCCTGTGCATCGCGGTGCGCCAGTGCGTGCCGGTGACGGCGGTGACGCCGGATCTGTTCGCGGCCTCGCTGCCGGCGATCCGCGATGCCGACGCCCTCGCGGCAGCCCTGGTGCGCCGCTATGCCGGCCTGTTTCCCGACCTCGACCCGGCGGGTCTGGTGGCACGGGGCTGCGCGATCACGCGGCTGCGTCTCGACGAGGATCAGGCCTGCGACCGCACCTGCCGGTGATGCGGCACGACCGTTCCCTGCGTCAGCGCCGCTTCATGGCATGACGAGACGGATGCTCTTCCCGAGCGTCGAAGGGTACGGATGGCGGGGGATCGACTGCGACTTACGTCGTGTCATCGGTGCAATTCTGTGCCCGCTGGTGCGCGTAGCGGCGATTTGCCGGATGCATTTTACTTCTTCGCAACCGGCACGCCGCCACGGTGCCGTCAGCCGAGGACGGACCGCGAACCTCTCATGCTGCAGATCGCCGAACCCCTGCTCGCCCTGCATGACGGGCGGCTCGTCGGCCTGTCGCTCCTGACCGGCCTGCTCGCCTCGGTCACGACGATCGAGCTGTTCCAGCATGCCCGCGCCACCACCGGCAGCAGCCGGGGGATTTGGATCTCGGCCGCCGCCATCGCGGGCGGGTTCGGGCTGTGGGCGAGCCAGGTCATCGCCCAGGCGTCGATCCTTCCCGCCGGCATGCTGCGCGAGAGCGAGCCCCTGCTGCTCGGCCTCGTGCTCATGGTTCTCCTCGCCGGGGCGGGCCTGCGGACCGCGATCTCGGCGCCGCCCCGCCTCGCGGTCGCGCTCGGCGGCGTCCTGCTCGGCCTCGGCCTCGCGGCCGTCAGCGCCACGGTCTCGGCGTGCCTGCCGGGGGCGGGCCGGCCGGGCTGGCTCATCGGGCTCGGCCTGTCCGGCATGGCCGGGATCGTGCTCGCCGCGATCGCCCTGCGCGGCGGCCTGCGGGACAGCCCGGGGAGCCGTGCCGGCGCGGCCCTGGCCCTGTCGCTCGCGGTGCTGCTCCCGCACGCCGTCTGGCTCGTCGTGGCCGGCGACGGTCTCGCCCCGGCGACGGCCGACGGCCAGTTCGCCGCCTCCCTGGGCTTTGTCAGCCTGACGCTGCTCGTCCTCACCGTCACGGGCGTGACCCTGGACGGCCGCGCCCGGCGCCGGCGCGAGGCGCAGGAGCTGATCCACAGCCTCGCCGATGCCGCGGTCGAGGGCATCGCGGTCTGCGACGGCCGGCGCATCGTGACGGTCAACAGCAGCCTCGCCGAGCTGATCGGCCGGTCGCCGGCGGCGCTGATCGGCCAGCCGGTCACCGAGATCGTTCCCGAGGCCGTGGTCCTGCGCCTCGAGGCCGGCCCGAACGGCCGGGCCTTCGAGGCCGAGCTGACGGGCGCGGACGGCGCCGTGCTGCCGGTCGACGTGATCCGCCGGCGGCTCGGCAACCGGCCCTGCCACGCCATCGCCGTGCGCGACCTGCGGGCCCGGCGCGAGGCGGAGCAGCACATCCAGTTCCTAGCCCACCACGACACCCTGACCGGCCTGCCGAACCGGGCGGCCTTCCGCACCCGCCTGGACGAGGAGATCGCGCTGGCGAAGGCCTCCGGGCGGCGGGTGGCGGTGATGTGCCTCGACCTCGACCGGTTCAAGGACGTCAACGACCTCTACGGCCACGCCATGGGCGACAGCCTGCTGCAAGCCCTGGCGCGCTGGGTCACGCCGGTGCTGGGGCCGCGGCAGATGATGGCGCGCCTGGGCGGCGACGAGTTCGCGATCCTCCTGCCGGAGGTCGACCAGGCCGAGGCCGGCCGGATCGCCGAGGAGATCCTGCGGGTGATCCGCGAGGGGAACGCCCGGGCCGGCAGCGGGCCGATCCTGGCGACCAGCATCGGCATCGCGCTCTGCCCGACCGACGCGGAGGACAGCCAGACCCTGCTCAACCACGCCGACGCCGCGCTCTACTGCGCCAAGAGCCACGGACGGGGCGTGCACCGGTTCTTCGAGCCGGTCCTCGCCGCCCGGATCCGCGACCGGCGCTCCCTGGAGCACGACCTGCGCCACGCCGTCGAGCGGGGCGAGCTGCGGGTCGTCTACCAGCCGCAGATGGCGATCGACAGCGGCACCGTGGTCGGGTTCGAAGCGCTCTTGCGCTGGCACCATCCGGAGCGCGGCACCGTGCCGCCCGACCTGTTCATCCCGATCTCCGAGGAGACCGGCAGCATCTTAGGGATCGGCGAGTGGGTCCTGCGCGAGAGCTGCCGCGAGGCCGCCTCCTGGGACAATCCGCTGCGCATCGCCGTCAACGTCTCGGCGGTGCAGCTCCACGCTCCCGGCTTCGCGGAGCTCGTCCACGAGGTCCTGTTCACCACCGGCCTCGCGCCGGCCCGCCTGGAACTCGAGATCACCGAGACGGCCCTGGTGCGCGATCCGGTCCGCGCCCTCGCGACCCTGCGCCGGATCAAGGCGCTGGGGGTGCGGGTCGCGATGGACGATTTCGGCACCGGCTACTCGTCGCTGTCGAACCTGCGCGCCTTCCCGTTCGACAAGATCAAGATCGATCGGTCGTTCATCCGCGCCGTCGATGTCAACCGCGAGACCGCGGCGATCATGCGGGCGGTTCTGGGCCTCGGCCGCGGCCTCGGGCTGCCGGTGCTGGCCGAAGGGGTCGAGACCAAGGCCGAGCTCGACTTCCTGGGGCCGAGGCCTGCCACGAGGCGCAGGGCTACCTCCTCGGCCGCCCCGGCCCGATCGCCCTGTTCTCCGAGCATACGCGCGAGACGCCCGGACAGGAGGCGGCGGCGTGAGGCGCCGCGGGTGCTGTGGTCAGTCGACCCGCCGCAAGCCCTGCGCGAAGCGCCTGGCGTTGGCGACGTAGCGGTCGGCCGAGGCGCGCAAGCCCGCCACCGCCGCCTCGTCCAGCACCCGCACCGCCTTGGCCGGCGCGCCGACGATCAGGCTGTTGTCGGGAAACTCCTTGCCCTCGGTGACGAGGGCGTTGGCGCCGACGAGGCAGTTGCGGCCGATCCTGGCCCCGTTGAGGATCGTCGCGCCCATTCCGATGAGCGTGTTGTCCCCCACCGTGCAGCCATGCACGATGGCGCCGTGGCCGACCGTGATGCCCTCGCCGAGGGTGAGCGGGAAGCCCGCATCGGTGTGGAGCACCGCGCCCTCCTGGATGTTGGTGCGGTCGCCGACCGTGATCGGCTCGTTGTCGCCGCGGATGACCGCGCCGAACCACACCCCGACCTCGCGGCCGAGCCGCACCCGCCCGATCACGTGGGCGTCGGGGGCGATCCAGGCGCTGCCGTCATCCGGCACGACCGGGCTGACGGTGTCGAGGGCATAGAGCGGCATCGGCGGATCCTCCGGTTGATCCGACTCCTTTCGCATGCCGGGCCGGCGCCGTCAGCCCGCGGCCCTGTCGTCGGCCGCCCACGGCATCGGCGCCACGCGGCCGGCGCGGGAGGCGATCTCCTGGTGGCCGGTGCCGTCGCCGGCATTCTGGATCGCCAGGGCCACCTCGGTCAGGTGCAGGGCGAAATCGGCGTCGAGGCGGCTCGCCCGTCCCTCGGCGCGGGCCGACAGCATCTCCTGCGGCCCGAGGGCGAAGTTCATCGCCGTCGCGCCCTTGCGCCCGATCTTGGCGTGGGTGCGCTGCTTCACCCGCAGGCGGCGGGTGAGGGGGGAATCGATCAGGCGCCGGCGCAGCACGTGGCGGCGCCGCAGCCGCACGGCCGCGTCGTTCGACCAGCACTCGCCCACCTCCAGGATGCCGTCGTCGCCGAAGATGCGCAGGGAATGGTCGTGCGGCGCCACCACCGAGCAGGTGAGACGGGCCACCACCCCGCTCTCGAAGAACAGCGAGGCGCAGGCATAGGTCGGGGCCGCGGCCGACCCGTCGGCGAGGGTGAGACCCAGCACCTCGGCCGAGGCCGAGGCGACCCGCGTCACCGAGCCGAACATCGCGATCAGCCAGGTCAGGTAGTAGCCGGCATGCTGGAGGGCGCAGCCCACCGCCAGCTCGTCCTGCACCGGCCAGGGCGCGCCGGATTCGCTGCGCCAGCGGTCGTGCGGGGCCCGGATCAGGAAGCCGTCGTCGATCTCCGCGTAGACGAGGCGGGGCGTGCCGATGATGCGCTCGCGCAGGGCCTTCCACACCGTCTGGGCGCTCTCGCCGAGGAGGCTGCACGGCGCGGAGGCGAGCATCACGCCCCGCTCGGTCGCGACGCGGTGCAGGTGGCGGGCGTCGTCGAGCCGGGTGGCCAGCGGCTTCTCCGAGTAGACCGCGAGGCCGGCCTCCAGGCAGGCCAGGGTCACGGCGTAGTGCGAGCCCGGATTGGTCAGGTTGAGGATCAGGTCCGGCCGCCGGCCGATCAGGTCGTCGAGGCTCGTGGCGGCCGGCACGCGCCAGTACTTGCGGAAGGCGTGCAGCCGGTCGCGGTCGATGTCCCAGGCGCCCGCGACCGTCACGTCCGGCAGGGTCGCCAGGGAGCGCATGTAGTAATCGGCCACGAACCCCGTGCCGACGATGCCGATGCTCGCCACCTGACCTGCTCCCCGATCGCATGTTGCGCCGCGAAGGCTAGACCAAGGTGTGGCAAGTCGGGCGGGCGCAAAGGGCCGGGGAGCGGCCCACACTCCAGGGGAGGATTAAGTCGCATCCTACCCCTTTCGGGGCACCGGAGCGGAGCCGCGGAGACGGTCGGGAACAGTCCGGGAGTATCTATTCTCATGAATGACGGGAGCGGGGCCGTGCGCGGCAAGTCAGGCGACGGCCCCGCCGCGCGGGCATTCCGGTGAGAACTTCGGGTCTTCTCGTCAGACGGAGCCGACGGTCTTCAGCCGCGCCCGCGGGTGGATCTCGGCCTGGCTCATCACCGGGGTCTCGCGGCGGAACCGCTCGATGATCGAGCGCACGAAGGGCCGGGCCTGGACCGAGGTGACGAGAACCGGCATCTCGCCGAGGCGCGCCGCCTCCTCGAAGCGGTCGCGCACGGTGGTGACGAAGTCCGACAGCTTCGAGGGCTGCATCGCGAGGTGCCGCTCGTCGCCATGGCCGACGATCGCCTCCATGAAGGCGCTCTCCCAGGCCGGCGACAGGGTGATGATCGGCAGGACGCCGCCCGGCCCCTGGTACTGGGCACAGATCTGGCGGCCGAGGCGGGCACGGACGTGCTCGACGATGTCGCGCGGGTTCTTGATGTGGCCGGCCACCTCCGCGATGCCTTCCACGATGGTGCCGAGGTCGCGGATCGAGACCCGCTCGGCGAGCAGGTATTGCAGCACCCGCTGGATCCCCGTGGTGGCGATCTGGCCCGGCACCACCTCCTTGAGCAGCTCGCCGTGCTCCTTGGGCAGCTCCTTCAGGAGCTTGTGCACCTCGACGTGGTTGAGGAGGTCGGCGACGTGGGCCTTGATCACCTCGGTGAGGTGGGTGGAGACCACGGTGGCGGCATCGACCACGGTGTAGCCCTTGAGCTGCGCCTCGTCGCGCAACGCGGCGTCGATCCAGGTCGCCGGCAGGCCGAAGGTCGGCTCGAGCAGGTGCTGGCCGGGCAGCTGCACCTGGCCGCCCATCGGGTCCATCGCCATGAACTGGCCCGGGAAGACCTGGCCCGAACCGGCCTCGATCTCCTTGACCCGGACCACGTAGGTGTTGGCGTCGAGCTGGACGTTGTCGAGGATCCGCACCGAGGGCATCACGAAGCCGAGCTCGGCGGCGAGCTGGCGGCGCAGGGCCCGGATCTGGTCGGTGAGGCGGTCCTGGCCCCCCGGCCCGTTGACGAGGGCGAGGAGCGCGTAGCCCATCTCGAGCTTGAGGTCGTCGAGCTTCAGGAGGTCGGCCGCCGTCTCCTCCTTGGCCGGGGCGCCGGCCCCATCGGCGGCGGGCGCGCCGCCGGGCGCCTCGTCCTCCGCGGGCCTGGGCAGGAGGGCGATGCGGCGCGCGAGGTAGGCGGCGCCGAGCCCGAGGGCGAGGAAGGGCAGCATCGGGATGCCGGGCAGGAGCCCGATCAGGAGCATCACGCCGGCCGACATGCCGAGCGCCTTCGGGTAGTTGGCGATCTGGCGGCCGAGCGCCCGGGCGGCCGCGCCGCGCACGCCGGCCTTGGAGACGAGAAGGCCCGCCGCGGTCGAGACGATCAGGGCCGGGACCTGGCTGACGAGGCCGTCGCCGACGGTGAGCAGGGTGTAGGTCTTGGCGGCGTCGCCGAAGCCCATGCCCTGCTGGGCGACGCCGATGATGATGCCCCCCACCACGTTGATGAAGGTGATGAGGAGCGCCGCGATCGCGTCGCCGCGCACGAATTTCGAGGCGCCGTCCATGGCGCCGAAGAACGAGGACTCGTCCTCGAGCGCCTGGCGGCGGGTCCGCGCGGTCTTCTCGTCGATGAGGCCGGCCGAGAGGTCGGCGTCGATCGCCATCTGCTTGCCGGGCATCGCGTCGAGGGAGAAGCGCGCCGCGACCTCCGCGATGCGCCCCGAGCCCTTCGTGATGACGACGAAGTTCACGATGATCAGGATCGTGAAGACGATGATCCCGATCAGGAAGTTGCCGCCCATCACGAAGTGGCCGAACGCCTCGATGACGTGGCCGGCCGCCGCCGTGCCCTCGTGGCCGTGGCCGAGGATCAGCCGCGTCGAGGCGAGGTTGAGCGCCAGCCGCAGCATCGTGGTGATGAGGAGCACCGTCGGGAAGACCGTGAACTCGAGCGGGTTCTCGATGAACAGCCCGGTCATCAGGATCAGGACCGACAGGATGATCGAGACCGCGAGCAGGAGGTCGAGGAGCAAAGCCGGCAGCGGGAAGATCAGCACCACCAGGATGCCGAGAACCGAGACGGCCAGGACCAGGTCGCTGCGGCGCGTCAGCGCCATCAGGTCCGCCCGCGTCGGCAGGGCGAAGATGTGGCCCGCGCCGAGTGCCCCCGTCTCGCTCATCGAATTTTCACCCACCAACGACCCGGCAATTCCTGCCGGGCCCATGGTTAGGGAAGGGTTAACGCTCGGGCTCCCGGAGACGGCCGGGCGCGGACGGTCGATCCCCGGCTTCGCCGGCGACGCAAGGTGAGCGAATGTTCAGTTTCTGACTGGAACAATCCTGACGTTCTAGTTTTGTGCGTCGCAGCATCAGCGAAAAAACAAAGCACCCGACCTCAACGGTCAAGCTGAATATGAATTTTTGGAGAATTCGTATCCCCTCCGGACCTCAACGTTCCTCCTGCGGAACCAAGACGCGCGGCAATGATTGAAATGGCATCGATCGGTCAGACAAGGTTCGAGGAGACCATGCGCAAGACCCTCATCACCCTCGCGGCTCTCGGCATGATCGGGGCCGGCGCGGCGCAGGCCCAGACCACCGTGACGGGCGACCCGGCCCGCGACGCCAAGCCCAGCACCCAGTCGCAGGGCCAGGAAGCGGTGACCCGGCCCAACACCGACATGATGGACAAGAACAACCCGGGCACCACCGGCACCGTCACCACAAACGCCAAGCTCGAGCCCGGCGCCAACAGCTTCACCGAAGCCCAGGCCCGCAGCCGCCTCGAACAGGCCGGCTTCAAGGACGTGAAGGACCTCAAGAAGGACGACCAGGGAATCTGGCGCGGCCAAGCCATGCAGTCCGGCAACACGGTGATGGTCGGCCTCGACTTCAAGGGCAACGTCGCGACCGCGCGGTAAGCGCGCCTGGCTCCGCATCCCGCTTCTCGAAACATGAGGACGACGCCCATGGCGACCCGTACCATCACCGCCCTGTTCGACAGCTACGACGAGGCTTCCGCCGCCGTGCGCAAGGTCGAGGCGGCCGGCGTGCCGCATGCCGACATCAGCATCGTGGCCAACAACCAGGACGAGCGTTACTCCAGCCATGTCGGCCGTGACCGCACGACGACCGGCACGACCACGGGCGAGACTGCCCACGACGCCTCGAACGGCGCCGGGGCTGGCGCCTCGATCGGCACCGTGCTCGGCGGCGGCGCCGGCCTGCTCACCGGCCTCGGCCTGCTCGCCATCCCGGGCGTCGGCCCGGTGGTCGCGGCGGGCTGGCTCGTCGCCACGCTGGCCGGCGCCGGCGTCGGCGCCGCGGCAGGCGGGCTGATCGGCTCGCTCACCGGGGCGGGGCTGAGCGAGGAGCAGGCCCATTCCTATGCCGAGGGCGTGCGCCGCGGCGGCACCCTGGTCACCGTGCGGGCGGACGACGCCCATGCCGACCGGGTCCACAGCATCCTCAAGGAGCACGGCTCGGTCGACATGGACGACCGCGCCCGCGGCTGGCGCCAGGAGGGCTGGACCGGTCGCCACGACGAGACCGCTCCCTCGATGACCAACCCGGCGGCGGTCGCCGGCGGCTCGTCGGCGGTCGGCGCTGCCGGCAGCACCACCACCGGCCTCAATACCGGCGGCATGCCCTTCGCGGCCGGCGCCGCGCCCACCACCCAGACCGTCGATCCCGGCCTGCCCGGCACCACCCGCGAGCGCCATGTCGGCATCGAGGACGAGCTGCCCCCGGCCCGTCAGCCGATGGGCACCGAGCGGCGCTGAACGGCGATCCCGTGACGTGAGGCAGGCGGCGGCAGGGGTGACCCTGCCGCCGCTTCCTTTCGCCCGGCGCTCCCCGCCGGCGGCCCGCCATCGGCTCTCGTCACCCCGTAGACTTCTCCGCGCGCAGGCGCGGAGCGGCTGGACTGCCGCAAGACTTGCCCTCGACACCGCCGGACCGTGCGCCAGCGCACCTCGCGTCCTTCACTCGGACGACGCGACGGACCGGGTTTTGGCATCTTTATGGCACCTGAACGGCGCCGGAGCGCCGGGGGGATGCCGGATGTCCGACGCCGATGCGTGGTCTGCTCTGCTGGGGCCGCTCTTCACCGCCTATGCCCCCGTCCTGGCGACGCCCGGCCCCAACCTGCTGGTGGTGCTCCGGGCCAGCGTCGCGGCGCCGGGGCGCGGCCCGGTGGTCGCCGCCCTCGGGGTCGCGTGCGGGGCGGCCCTGGCGGCGGCGGTCGCCGGGCTGGGTGCCTCGCTCCTGCCGGCGGGCCGGCTGGTCACCGGCCTCGGCACGGCCTTGTTCGCGCTCCTGATGCTGCGGGCCGCCCATCGCCTGGCGAGCGGCCGGGCCGGCCGTCTCGACGACCCGGCCCGGCTCGCACCGGGACGCGATGCCGGCACCTTCGCCCTCGGCCTCGGGGCAGCGGTGACCAACCCGGTCAGCCTCGCCTTCTTCGCCGGCTTCTTCCTGGCCCATCCGGGCCGGGCGGCGGTGCCGGTCGCGGGCGCTGCGGTGTTCTGCATGGCCGCGACATGGTTCGGCCTGATCGGCCTCGTCCTCGCGCGGCCGGCCTGCCGGGCGCGGCTCGCCGGCACCGGGCGCCCGGCCCGCCTCGTCCTGGCGGCACTCCTCGTCGGCTGCGCCGCACTCGCGGTCTGGCGCGCCGTCGCCGGCTGAGCGCGGGCGCGATCGCCGCCCTCGTCGCCTCCTCAGGCGTCGCCGCCGGCCGCCGGCCCGGAAAAGTCCGCCGCCCGCTCGGCGAGGTCGTCGAGGTTGCGCCGCAGCTGCTCCAGGCTGAAGGCGAGCCAGAAGATGCGGCCGACGCCGTCGGTGGAGAGGGTGCGGGTCACCTGGCGCTGGCGCATCCCGTCGATGGCGTCGCGGTAGCCGGCGATCGCGGCGAGCAAGGCCGCGTCGTCGCCTGCCGGCCGGCGGCCCGCCGCCAGCGCCTCGGCCA
>NZ_LABZ01000161.1 GCF_001043955.1 Methylobacterium tarhaniae
GGCCCTCGACCGGCGCAACCAGCGCTAAGCAGATCTCGCAAAAGTGGTCGCCGGTTTGCGACAAAAATCTGCGCCCCGCGGCCGTGACGGCACCGCAGGGTCGCCGGCGGGCTACCGGGCGGCCGAAGACGGGCTCCGGTCGCTCACGCCGGCGGATTGCGTCTTCAGGTAGGCGATGATGTCCGCCCGGTCGAGCGCGTCCGGGACCCCGCGAAAGCCCATGCTCGTGCCGGGCGCCATCTTGGCCGGGTCGGCGAGCCAGGCATCGAGCCGCTCCGCGGTCCAGACGCCGCCGAGCGACCGCAACGCCGCCGTATAGCCGAACCGCCGGCTGGTCTCGGCGGGGGGCTTACCCACCACGCCGTAGAGGTTCGGGCCGTTGCGGTCGCCGGCTCCCCTCCGGACCATGTGGCAGGCGGCGCACGACCCGAACAAGTGCTCGCCGCGCGCCGGATCCGCCACCCGCATCAGGTCGGAGAAGCGGGGAGAGTCGCCCAAGGCCCGGCGGCGGTCGTCGCGGTCGTCCGAGCAGGCCGTGACCAGGAGCGCGAGGGCGACGAGGAGGGGCCAGGCCGGACGGCGCCGCAATCCGGCAGCCCCCCGGGCGCCGGATCCGCTCGGTGCATGGGTCATCTCAGAGTGCATGGGTCATCTCAGACCACCGTCGGGATCGCGCCGGGCGGGTGCGCCAGCAGCATCGCCAGGCGCACCCAGTTCCTCAGCGTCCCGCCCGCGCAACCGATCTTGGCGGCGATCGACTGGATCGCCGACCCAGGCGCCCCGTCTTCGCTCTCGTGGTCGCGCACCATCCGCACCGCAGGCTCGCACACCTCAGGGGGAAACGGGGCTGTGCGCTTCGTCATGGCTCCATCGTGTCAGAAGTTGGAGCGTCCGGGGAAACCCGAGGCGGTTCACCGCAACCATATACTTCGGACCTCGTCACAGGAACAGCTACGCTGGAACGGGACCGACATCGCGCCTTAGCGCCGAAGGCGATGGATGTGCTGCATAATTTCGAAGCACCCTCTTTACATCCTTTAATATTTGCAGCGCTGAATCAGCTTAATATGGGCTTCCTTTCGCTCCCTGCCACATAGGCGCGCAGCGATCAGGATACAATGACAGTTGATGCGACAAGGCGCGACATAAGACCGGCAAAATGACACACGACGAGACATATATTCATGAAATCGAAGCGGATTCTCTCACCGCTCAGTCGGATTTAAGGCTTTTTAAAACTGCCATGGATGGCATCGGAGAGGCAGTCATCATCACAAGTCGGCAACTCAGCCGGCCTGGGCCGGTGATTGAATACGTTAATCCCGCCTTCTGCCGGATGACAGGCTACTCCGCCCAGGAAGCTGTCGGGAAGACCCCGCGCATGCTCCAGGGGCCCCTGACGGACCGCGCAGTGATGGACCGCCTACGGTCCGCCCTTGAGACGAGAGAGGCTTTTCAGGGCACGGCGATCAATTATCGCAAGGACGGCACACCCTACCTGCTCCACTGGCACATCACGCCCATGCGAAACCAAGCTGGAGAACTGACGCATTGGATTGCCCTCCAACGCGAAATCAAGCCTGACGCAGCCGCCGACGCGCCGTTCGAGGAAGGGGCGCGCCGTGTCCGCCAGATCACCGACCAGGCGGCAGCGCGCTTGTCCGGCATGGTTCGACCGACTGACACAGCGGGCCGAGGTCGGGATCGATGCACGACAGAGACCCGCGACCTTCAGATGCACGTGCGTGACACCCTCGCCGCGATACGCTCGATTGCCCGCCGAACGGCCGAGACCTACGAGACGGCCGAGGACTATGTCATGCACCTCGATGGGCGGATCAACACCATCTCGCGCGTGAAGAGTGCTGCCGTGCAGCCAGGCGGTTACGGCCTGGAATTGGGCTGGCTGATCACACAGGAACTGCTGGCATTCGACACGCCAAGCGAAAACAGGGTGACTACGAAAGGCCCAAAGATCTATCTCCGGCCGCGGATGGCAGAAATCATCGGCCTCGGCATTCACGAGCTTGCGACGAATGCGCTCAAGTTTGGTGCGCTGTCTGAGGCGGGCGGGTCGGTCACGGTCCGCTGGCGCGTCGAGTCTCGCGGAACGATGCCTCGGGCCACCGTCACGTGGGTGGAGACAGGAACGTCAGACCTGGCAGGCCCCCCTACGAGACGTGGCTTCGGCATGAAATACCTGGAGCACATCATGCCACGCGACCTCGATGCGACGGCAACGTTGCAATTTTCGCTGCGCGGCATGATGTATAAGTTAAAATTTCCTCTTCCCGATGCCGTCACCGCCAGCGATTAGATCCTCATGAGACATGCAAAAAAGACGGATCGAATTCCGAGAATTCGCTCAATCGCTTGAAATCAGGAATCCGCATCTGCCCCCTTTGATAGTAAATCAAGTTGTTAGAGCGCAGAGATTGAATGATGCGGTTCATGTGCACGAACGAAACCGCGGTCGCGTCCGCCAGGTCGATCTGTGTCAAGCGCAATTCGCAGCTATCATCCGACGTCAACCCGATCATTTGCAGGCGGACGAACAACTCGCAAAACAGATGACCCAAGCGCTTGTCGGCTGGACGACTGTCATTGAAGAGCCATTCTCGCTCGGTTTCCAATTCCACGAAAGTGGCCCACCACAAAGCTCGAGCGATGCCCGCATGCTGCGCGGACAAGCTTTCGATTGTCTGGCGATGAACATCAACGACGCAGCAGCGTGTGAGCGCCCCCAGATGCCAATCCGAAGCGAAGTGGGCGGACGCATGGAGATCGTAGAAATCTCCTGGTAGCAGGAAATGCACGATCCGGCGCTGCCCCTCGGGGCGAAGCTTGTAACGGCAGGCAATCCCGCTCATGATCAAGGGCACGGCATGATAGGATCTTTTATAATCGATGTCTTCTCTCGAATTTATGCAATAAGGCTTGAGCGTCAACTGCCGAAGAGCATCGCGCTCCGCTTCAGACAGAGGGCCCGCATGCTCCAGCCGTCGTATCAAGACGTTGTGAACCATCACTCGTGAGCCGCCACTCCTGCCCGCAGCCACCTATAAAGGCAGCCAGGCTGACAGACAGCATATCATAGCGCTAACTAACGTTAGCCGCCCGACCCATCTCATCAAAAATCAAATCGATTGCCTCCAACAGTGTTGATCGCTGCTCAAGCGGGGTCTTGGCATCACCTGCCTCGATCGATGAGCATGCGCCCGAGCCGCCCGTTCCGGTCGATCGTGGCCGGCCCCTCAGCGCCGCGAGGCCCGCATGCGGGCGAGCGCGGCCTGAGCCTGCCGCGTTCAGCCCGGCGAGGCGGCCGGTACGACGACCGCGCGGCGCCGGCCTGGCGGCACCCGCGAGGACCGCCTGCGAGCGGGCGAGCAACTCCAACTCCCGGGCGGCCCGGCGAAGATCGCCGACGAGGGCGTGCGTCTCGGCGTGGAAGCGCTCGGGATCGCGGTGGCAGGGGACGAGACGGGCGAGGCGATCGGCGAAGGTGGTGAGCTGCCGCGCCTCCCCGCGGGGATCGAGCAAAGCCGCCTCCAGAAACGCGAAGCGCCCGCCAGGCGGTCAGCCTGCGGGCGCATGTCGTCGAACGTACGGATCATGCCGCGCTCACTGCGGCAGCGCAAATCTCTGCCGGCACATCTCGCAGCGTCAGCGCAAAGAGGTCAGCAGTCGTTGGGCCGCTGCGCCGAGGCCTGATCCTGCGGCGACATCTTGGACGTATCGCCCGGCATTGCCGTCTTGCCGCCCCCCTCCTGTGTGCCGCCCAGGGAGCCCGTCGTCTCTGCACGCGTGCCCGGCGTCACCTTGCTGGCGGTCGACGGGTTGGCGTTGGACGTCGTGCGGTGCGGATCGCGGGGGCCTGTGTCGCACGGGCCAGCGGCAGCAACCGTCACCGTGAGCAGCAGGGCCGCGCCTGTCCCCGCCAGTACAGTGCCTACATGCATGGCATACTCCCTGTTTGTAGTACGAGGCCAACCGAGATACACGATACTTCGTTCCAGTCCGACCAGGCTCAAGGCATCGCGATCTTACGAATGGGCATTCCAATGCACACGAATGCTTCAAAGGCGAGGGGCCCGTCCAGGTCGGCGCGCAACCAGAGTGCGGGGTAGAAGACCCGCTGCATGCCGATCATGTGGCGGGCCGGGGAGGTTTTCCCGTCACGGAGACCCGGCCCACCAGTGACGCCAGCCGAGCGGCCGAGCGGCGGCAGGACTGGTGTGACTGCCGGACCAATGTTCTCCTGCTGGAGGCGTTCCAGCGTGGCCGATAGCTGGCACTTTGCGATGCATCAGCGACATCTTCGGCCGCCTGCGCGCCTCGGAGCGACTATTCGCGAGCGGGTCATCGTGTGACATCTGCGCCGACGCTTCGTACTGTCGGCGCGAGCCGCGAGGCACGCTGGGAGGCAAGCGATGAGCATCGATCGCGAGGCGGAGGTTCGACGGCTGAACTTAGCGGATTGCCATATCGCGGATGCCGAGCGCCACATCACTGACCAGTGGCTCATCCTGGAGCAGCGACGCGCCGCCGGTCGGGACACGCAGGATGCCGAGCGCCTTCTCGAGACCATGGAGGAGACGCTCTCGACCTTTCAGGAGCATCGCCGAATGATCGTGGAGATGATCGATCGGATCGACGCTGGTCTTGCTTAGGTGAGCCAGGGCTGGCCCGTTGGCAACGGGCAGCTATCGTTCAGCGTCCTCGCCCGGCAGCAGGTCGAGCTGGCTGTCTTCCCCGACATAGACCGGCACGCCGCGCAGCACGCCCTGGAAGCTCACCAGCGGCGCGCCGATCGTCAGGCCCGATGAGCTGATGCGGTACTCGCGGATCGTGTCCTCGTGCGCTCCGGTCCGCTTCTTCACCACCGAGATCGCCCGCCGCACCTGCCCGCGCGCCTCGAAGTAGCGCAACAGCACGACCGTGTCGGCCAGGTAGGTGATGTCGACCGGTGCCTTCATGTCACCGACCAGCCCGTGCTGGGCCACCGTCAGGAAGGTCGCGGCTCCCTGGCGGTTGAGGTATTGCAGCAGCTCGTGGATGTGCAGGATCAGGGCATTCTCCTGCGGCATGGCGGCTTGGTACCCGTTGAGACTGTCGATCACCACGGTCTTCACCGCGTGCTCGTCGACGCAATTGCGCACCCGATGCGCGAACTCGCCCGGTGACAGCTCGGCCGCATCGACCTGCTCGAGGAAGAGCATCTTCTGCTCACACAGCGCCGCGAGGTCGATGCCGATCTGCCGGGTTCGATCCAGCAGGATGTCCAGCTCCTCATCGAACACGAACATCGCGGCCCTCTCGCCGCGAGCGACGGCCGCGAGCACGTACTGGATGGTCAGCAGCGACTTGCCGGTGCCGGCCGGCCCCAGGATCAGAGTGCTCGATCCCTGCTCGATGCCGCCGCCCAGGAGTGCATCGAGTTCGCCGATGCCGCTCACCAGCTTGGTGCGCGCGAACGCGGTCTTGTGCTCCAGCGAGATCAGACGAGGGAAGACCTGCACACCGCCAGTCGCAATGGTGAAATCGTGGTAGCCACCACGGAAGTGTTGGCCGCGATACTTGGTGACGCGCAGGCGCCGGCGCTCGGCCCCGTATTCCGGCGCCATCTCCTCCAGCCGGATGACGCCCTGGGCGACGCTATGAACGGTCTTGTCCATGACGTCGGCGGTGAGGTCGTCGAGCATCAGCACGGTGGCGCCCTGCCCGGCGAAGTAGTGCTTGAGCGCCAGGATCTGCCGGCGGTAGCGCAGGGAGCCGCCGGCGAGCAGCCGGATCTCCGACAGGCTGTCGAGCACGATGCGGGCTGGCTCGCGCTCCTTGACCGCCTGGAGGATGGCGCGGGTGCTCTCCCCGAGTTCCAGGTCGGAGGAATAGAGCAGGCTCTGCTGCTGGCTCTCCTCGAACAGGCTCTCGGGGGGAACGAGCTCGAACACGGCGATGTGCTCGTCGAAGCTCCAGCCATGGGAGGCGGCGTTCTCGGACAGCTCCTGCCTGGTTTCCGAGAGGGTGATGTAGAGGCCGACCTCACCCGCCCTGGCACCCTCGAGCAGGAACTGCAGCGCGATCGTGGTCTTGCCCGTGCCTGGATCGCCCTCGAGCAGGTAGAGGCGATCCCGGGTGAGGCCGCCGCCCAGGATGTCGTCGAGTCCCGGGATGCCGAAGAGCGCCTTCTTGCTCGGCGCGGTGGGCGTGATCATGGAAACAGGTCTCGGCAAGCAGGGGGCACAAGGCGGCAATCCGGGACCACCGTCGATGCGCGCACGTCCGGTCGCGAGGCTCAGGCCGGGATGCCCGCATCAAACTATACTGTATCACTGTATATTCGTCCGCAAGGCGGGGGCTCGCGTCCGAGCCAGGTCGCGAGCGGGTGCGGGCAAGCGCGGCCTGCGCCTGCCGCCCGGCCGCCCGCCGCTTCCAGGCCGGCTGCCACCGCAACGCCCCATCCGGGTCGGCGCCCACCGCGCAGGCCTGTCCCGCCGGCACCAGGCAGCCCGCCGCCGGCGCCGCGGCCGAGCCG
>NZ_LABZ01000162.1 GCF_001043955.1 Methylobacterium tarhaniae
TCGAGTCGGCGTCGAGCCAGACGACGACATCTGTGTCGCATGTTCGGATTGCGTGGCAAATCGTGAAAACTTTGAACGAGAATTTCCGAGCGTTCCAGATGATATCATACGAGTTGGCGAGATCATGCTCGCTGTAAGGTATCGCTCGACCGAGGGCGAACTGAAGCCCGCTCAGAGAAAAATGGTAATCTTCCAGCCTCATGCCGGTCTGGGCAATTTGCCGAAATTCCACCCTGGCCCTGTCGGGGGGAGCCTTGAAATCAATATAGACGATCAGCTTGACCTCGGGTGGAAAGTTTTTGTCGAAACTCTCCACCATGGTTTCCGCGTACTCGATCCAGCCAGGCTGCGAGCAGGTGGTGACGAACGTGAAGGACCGCATAATGATATGTCCAGTCGAGGCTAGATCGCATATTCGGTGACGAGCGGCATGTCTGCATGCTCAAGAAGAATGTCGATGGCTCGGCCCAATTTTATTTCGTCAAATGAGAACTGCGAATAAGCAAGATGCTGCAGCCAAGCACGCCGGTCTGGGAACGACCTTTCTTCGATCGTCGCCAGAGACGTATTTCCGACTGGCGCCGCCGCACTGGTGGGTGAGACGTAAACCGGAACACCCGCGACGGCAGCTTCGATTGCAACATTGGACGAATGCGTGACTAAAGCATAGGCTGTTCCGAGTGCTTCCGCGAGCGGGATCGATGGTTCGCCGGGTTGCGGTTTTTGCCTGACGACGATTGGCCGGTCAGTGTACTTCGCCAGCTCGGCGAGCGTGTCCTCCAGCCACGAGCCGACGCCATGGGCCTTGATAAAATGCTCGGTCGGCGGGCAGACGAGGATGGTGCGCCCTTCCGTCTTCCAAGGCTCGACAGGGATGCCGAGACGATCAAGGCGATCGCTCGGGCAAGCACGAACGGCACCGGCCTCGAACCGGTTCAGGGAGATCCTGTAATTGGCCAGATGCCCGCGCCCAAAATACGCGTGATCGATATACATCCAAAGCCGGCCGCGCTCTTCCGCTTGGAGCAGCACGTCACGGCTGCCGCGGAGCACACCCCAGACGATCGGGATTCCGCTC
Source organism: Methylobacterium tarhaniae (assembly GCF_001043955.1). GTDB lineage: Bacteria > Pseudomonadota > Alphaproteobacteria > Rhizobiales > Beijerinckiaceae > Methylobacterium > Methylobacterium tarhaniae. The sequence continues at coordinate 1,079 of NZ_LABZ01000162.1, forward strand.
CGAAGTCCGCCCTCCGCATAACTCAACGGGCATTTCAGACCTTCTGCCATTGCCCTGATGACATCGTTGCCCCCTCCGCCATGGTTGAGGTAGCAGCGCGTAGTTTTTGAAGAGACTTTATCCCGTGGTGCTTCGAGAATTCGTACAACTTCTGGTACTTCGTGTTCGCTCGACAGCAGCTTGATACGAAGCGCCACTCTTTCCGGAGATAAAAGCACGTCGGGAATATCGAGCCTTACATCTTCGATATTATCCAGAGAATGAATAGGAATTTTGCCGACTGCTATTCGATCACGCTCTCCGATTTCGGCCTCAACCAGGACGTGACTGAATTGCCCAGCCGCAGACCAGTGCAACTTCAATACGATAGTGCCGTCAGTTATTTCTGCTGCAATAATTTCTGCCGAGGAATTGATCTCAATCGGATTTTTAGAAATAGGATCTATTTTAAAAACTTCGCGATTTGGTATGTTAATCTTGTGTTTTGAATTCGCGTTGAACGAATGCGGAACACTTATCGAAAATATATCTGAAATTCCTTTATTGGATCGCGACGTACGCTGCGACGCTATAGTATAAAAACGGTCAACAACCGCGCCGAAATAGCGCTCAGGCTTAGTGTCTTGCTTCGGTTTCCGGAGAGTGAGCCATTTTTTCCCATTATTTTGCAATACAACTTCATCCGAAACGTCAAAAAAACCATCCTTTTTTTGGGAAGATATGTATAGATGTGATCTGCCGATCTTCCGATACCCAAGAGAGCCAAGGTGCATGACTGCATCTGTGGGCAGCGCGGACGGATCGTTCGAAAGCCAGAGTCCAGGCTTGTATTTAGAAATGGTTTTCAAAGCGCCTATCAAGACTTTTTCCCAATCGGCAAAAGACGCGATTCGGATCAAATCAACGTTTTCGAGATCGAGATCATCAACCGACATCACCGGAACACGGGTCGTTTTCGGGCCGGATTTTTCAAGCAAATTAAAATTCCCGAAAATATCCGAGGACTGCCGCCCGAGATATCCCACTGACCGCCCTGATGAGAGGGCAATCCGCACAGCTTGAACGTTCGGGTATGATTTCAAATTGCCTTGCAGGCACGCGTAAGCATCGTGGTGGGGTTCATAGGATACCACGTTCAGAAAATTTTGCGCGAGAAAATAAGAATATTCGCCGACATAGGCCCCGACATCGAGCGCCAGGCGTCTTGACTTGCAATTATCTAAAACTTCCCTAAATTTAGCTGCATTTTCAAGCTGCCGATCATGGATAATTTTCGTGAATGCTGCATCGACGCTTGGCACATTCAATTTGTGATTTATCTTCATCTTGTATATTGCTCCGCCTGATTCATTTCTTGTCTATGTTAAATTATTAATACTGGAAAAAATATAAATGCCGGTTCTTGTATACTGACGACCGTAATTTGCCGGCGTTGTTTGTCATTTTGCTTATCCGCTCTCTGACTAGCGCTGAGGCTGCCCCATCAGACGAGACAGGGGACAAGCTGTTCTTAGCACAAATTCACTAACGATGCGAGCGTGATCAGCGGCAGGCCGGCGCCGCGAACTGGATTGACGTTGGTTTCAATCGCACCTGGTTTTCCGGTCACTCCTCCGTTTGCGAGGATGGAGCCATGACGACCTGAAAAACCTCGCTGTGCCTGGGACGCACGCCCATGTTGGACGGCGGCGCATCCGATACACGGCCGATGTCCGACCGATTTCGTCAAACGATCCCTACGAGATCGCTTGCGCAATGCGAAAAATTTATTGTCCGGCAACGGCGGCAATGTCTTCGTCGTAGGCGTCAGCATAGAGCGTCCGGAATTGAGGAATGCGCCCGAAGAGTCATGGCCGATCCCGTTGCGACGCACGGCAAGGCATACGGCGAGCGCCGACGCACGGTGTCGATCTGTCCAGCCTTGATGATCAGGGCACTATCCTTCCGGTTCACGTTTTCGAGCAGCGTCACGGATCGATGCTCCTTTCGCACGTCGCTGTCGGCCTGCGCGGACATTGTTCGGCCTGGAAGGGCCCCCGAGCCTGGCTCAGGTGGCCGATAGCAGCGCGGCGTAGCGCTGGCGGACATCGTCGGGGATCATCAGTCCCTCGATGAAGCGGTCCTGCCGAGTCACGAAGCGGCCGGGATCGGTGGAGGCGGCTACGGCGAAGCGCCACCAATCCTCGCCCGTCGAGACGCGCGCGAAAGAGGCGAAGTTGCGAAGGTCGATGGTGTTGTCGCCGTCATGCCACACCGCGACCGGCACGCCGGCGAGCATGAAGTCGAACAGAATGGAGGATGGCGCAGAAATCGCGTACGCGAAACGGGTCAGATCCATCCGGTAGAGCGGCTGCGTGCTGCGCACCGTGCACGCCTCCAGGGTAACGGCGTTCCTCTCGGTGAACTGGCCGGCGGGATGCGAGCGGAGATGGACCCGCGTGCCGAGCGCCTTCACGCGCTGCTCGAACTGAGTGAATTCCTCGAGAAACCCGGTTCGCGTGGTCGCCGACTTGAAGCGCA
>NZ_LABZ01000163.1 GCF_001043955.1 Methylobacterium tarhaniae
CGACCATCGCGCGCCGGGCTGCGCGGGCCGGCCTCTCGATCATGGAAGGAGGCCCCGCGACGTAGAGCTTGGCCCGCTCGGACGCCATGACCGAACTCAGGCGCGCCGGGGCGAACCAGCCGACAATGATGTCCGCGGCAAAGCCTACGGCACGGCCCGCGGAGGCGTCGTGGGCGACGTTGTGCAGGAAGCCGACGCACTCGAACCCGTGCTGCAACGTGATGGTCGTGAAGGAGCTTGGGGCAGAGGCAAACAGGCGGTGGGTGACCGCATGGTTGGGCAGGGTCGACTCGCTGCCGGCGACGATGAGCCCACGCTTGTCCTGGAGGTGGCGGAAGGCTTCGTATTCCGAGGCGTAAGTGGTCTTGGGCACGTCGAGATCCGCACACAGCCTGCCCAGCTCGTCCGTCCAGCGGCCGGTCGCGTCGAGCTTGGCGAACTCGGCGGAGACGAGGATCTCGCAGCGCGATCCCGGAAGCGACCGGGCCAGCTTCATCAACGGCTGGAGGGTCGCGATGTCCTGCACGAGGTGAACGTGGAAGACGATGGACGACGGCACCCTCATGTGACGCCGCTCCCGGCCCTCGCCGCCCTGCACCGCGATGCCCGTCCGCCCGCGGCGGCGACGGCCGGGAGCGGCGTCACATGAGGGTGCCGTCGTCCATCGTCTTCCACGTTCACCTCGTGCAGGACATCGCGACCCTCCAGCCGTTGATGAAGCTGGCCCGGTCGCTTCCGGGATCGCGCTGCGAGATCCTCGTCTCCGCCGAGTTCGCCAAGCTCGACGCGACCGGCCGCTGGACGGACGAG
>NZ_LABZ01000164.1 GCF_001043955.1 Methylobacterium tarhaniae
GGAGCGGCCGGCGCCGATGGGTGGTCGTATAGTCCCCGTTCCCTGGGCCGTCAACACTCATTTTCCCGGCTCAGCTTCGAAAACTCCCCTCCCCGCTCCAGCGCGTGATTGCCTCGGCCAAGGAGAGCGGCGCGGATGGTGGCCGGATCGCGGTGGGCGTGCCGGAGAACCGGGGTGCCGGCGCGGGCTGCACGATGCCCTCGACGGTGACGAAGGTCCGCCGTGCCGCGAGGTGCGGGTGGTCGGCGGCTTCGGTGAGCGTGAGGACGGGTGCCACGCAGGCATCCGTCCCTTCGAGGAGGCGGCACCACTCGTCGCGCGTCCTGCCGGCGAACAGCGCCTCGAGCTTGCGCCGCAGCAGGGGCCACGCCGCCGGATCGTCGCGCCGGTCGAAATCCGGGTCGGAATCGAGGCCGGTGAGGCGGCGGAAGAGGGCGTAGAATTGCGGCTCGAGCGGCCCGAGAGCGATGTGTCCCCCGTCGCTGCAGGCATAGGTGCGGTACCAGGGCGCGCCGCCGTCGAGCAGGTTCGCCGCGCGCCGGTCGCTCCAGCGCCCTTGCGAGGTCAGTTCCGAGAACATCGCCATCAGGGACGCGGAGCCGTCGCAGATCGCCGCGTCGACCACCTGGCCCTGCCCCGTTCGGCCGGCCGAGAGCAGCCCGGCGAGGATCCCGGCGACGAGGTAGAGCGAGCCGCCGCCGTAATCGCCGACGAGGTTGAGCGGCGGCACCGGGTGTTCCTCCGGCCCGATCGCCGCGAGCGCTCCGGTCACCGCCATGTAGGTGATGTCGTGCCCCGCCGCGGCGGCCAGCGGACCGTCCTGGCCCCAGCCGGTCATCCGGCCGTAGACGAGGCGCGGATTGCGGGCGAGCACCGCGTCAGGCCCGAGGCCGAGCCGCTCCATCACGCCGGGGCGGAACCCCTCGATCAGGGCATCGGCGCGATCCAGCAGCGCGAGGGTGCCGGCGCGGTCGGCCGAATCCTTCAGGTCGACCGTCACGGTTGGCCGCCCGCGGGAGACGACGTTCCTGGAATAGGGATCGGCGCCGCCGGGTCGATCGAGGCGCACCAGCTCGGCGCCCATATCGGCGAGCAGCATGGCGGCGAAGGGGCCGGGGCCGATGCCCGCGAACTCGACGATGCGCAAGCCCGCGAGCGGCCCGCCTTGCCCGGCTGGATTCATCCCTTCCCTCCCCCCGTGACGCCCCCGTGATCCGGTGGCTGTTGTCGCTTCGCCATCGGCGCCTTGACGATGCCCGGCCCGACCCATAGCGATGGGTCTCAAGCCACCCTCCGCCTAGCAGACCGGCCCGCCCCCCGTCATGGGTGGTCGCGCGACGCGGAGGGCCCGTCACCCACCGTTCGAGTGGGGACGAGGAACAGGGAGGATCAGGCATGAAGGTCAACGGCGTAGCGGCCATCGTCACGGGTGGCGGATCGGGTCTGGGCGCGGCGACCGGCCGGGCGCTGGCAGCGGCGGGCGCGAAGGTCGCGCTTCTCGACCTCAACGAGGGCGCCGCCGCCGAGGTCTCCGGAGAGATCGGTGGCCTCGCCCTCTCCTGCGACGTCGCCGACGCGGCCAGTGCCGAGGCGGCGGTCGCCCGGGCTGCGGAGGCTCACGGCCCGGCCCGGATCCTGGTCAACTGCGCCGGCGTCGCGACGGCCGGCCGGATCGTCGGCCGTCACGGCCCGCTCGACCTCGCCAGCTACGCCAAGGTGATCCAGGTCAACCTGATCGGCAGCTTCAACCTGATGCGTCTCGTGGCGGCCGGTGCGCTGGCGCTCGATCCGCTCGAGGGGGGCGAGCGCGGCGTCATCATCTCCACCGCCTCGGTCGCCGCCTATGAGGGCCAGATCGGCCAGGCGGCCTATGCCTCCTCGAAGGCCGGCGTCGTCGGCCTCACCCTGCCGGCGGCGCGGGAATTCGCCCCCGCCGGGATCCGCGTCTGCACCATCGCGCCGGGTCTCTTCGAGACGCCGATGATGCGCGGCTTGCCGCAGGAGGTGCAGGATTCGCTCGGCGCCTCCGTGCCCTTCCCCTCCCGCCTCGGCCGGCCGGAGGAATACGCGAAGCTCGCCCTCGCCATCATCGACAACCCGATGCTCAACGGCGAGGTCATCCGCCTCGACGGCGCCCTGCGCATGCAGCCCAAGTAGGTCAGGTTCAAGTGAGTCAGGTTCAAGCGAGGGGAGACGGCGCGATGCTGACCGACGATCAGATCCTGATCCGCGACACCGCCCGCAGCTTCGCGCAGGAGCGCCTGAAGCCGTTCTCGGCCGATTGGGACCGGGAGGCGCGCTTCCCCCGCGAGGCCATCGCCGAGATGGGAGCGCTCGGCTTCATGGGCATGCTGGTGCCGGAGGAGCATGGCGGGGCGGCCGTCGACCACGTCGCCTATGCGCTCGCCATCGAGGAGGTGGCGGCGGGCGACGGTGCGGTCTCGACCGTGATGAGCGTGCACAACTCGGTCGGCTGCATGCCGATCCTGAAGTTCGGCAGCACGGAGCAGAAGCAGCGCTTCCTGGGGCCGCTCGCCCGCGGCGAGCAGCTCGGCGCCTTCTGCCTGACCGAGCCCGGCGCCGGCTCGGATGCCGCCGCGCTCAAGACCCGGGCGCGGCGTCGCGGCAATGCCTGGATCCTGTCGGGCACCAAGCAGTTCATCACCTCCGGGGCGAATGCGGATCTCGCCATCGTGTTCGCGGTGACCGACCCGGAGGCCGGCAAGCGCGGCATCTCCGCCTTCATCGTGCCGACGAAGACGCCGGGCTACAAGGTCGCGCGCATCGAGCACAAGCTCGGCCAGCGCGCCTCGGACACCGCCCAGATCGTGTTCGAGGACATGGAGCTCACGCCCGACCTGATGCTCGGCCAGGAGGGCGAGGGCCTGAAGATCGCGCTCTCCAACCTCGAGGGCGGGCGGATCGGCATCGCCGCCCAGGCCGTCGGCATGGCGCGCGCCGCCTTCGAGGCGGCTCTGGCCTATGCGGGTGAGCGCGAGACCTTCGGCCAGACGCTCACCCAGCACCAGGCGGTCGCCTTTCGCCTCGCTGACATGGCGACGCGGATCGAGGCCGCGCGCCTCCTGGTGCTGAACGCCGCCCGGCTGCGCGATGCCGGGCAGCCCAGTCTCAAGGAGGCGGCGATGGCCAAGCTCTTCGCCTCCGAGATGGCGGAAGGCGTCTGCTCCGACGCGATCCAGATCCATGGCGGCTACGGCTACCTCGCGGATTATCCCGTCGAGCAGATCTACCGCGACGTGCGGGTGTGCCAGATCTACGAGGGCACCAGCGACGTCCAGCGGATCGTGATCAGCCGGGCGCTGACGGCCTGACCTGCCGTAGGCGCCGCGGGCACCGGATCCGGGGCCAGGCGGCGCTCGCACGAGTGCGCTGTGCATCGGCATGCCGATGGCACAGCGTCCGGCGCATCTGTGCCCGGCCGCTCCGGCGCGGACCCATTCGGACTATGCCGGCGCCTTCGAACGGCTTCGGTCGAAAGCGCCACGGTACCGGTAGTAAAAACCGCAGATCGGTACTGTGGCATGCCCTAGAGGTGGAAATCCTCATCCGTCCGGCAGCAATTCAGCGCCGTGGGATAGAGGATGCGGCCCGTCCTCGCCCCTCCCCACTGTGACGGAGATCGCTCGATCGGTGGCGCCTCGTCCGCGTGCGAACGAGGTAACGGCGGTGCTTTAATAACTTCGTAACTTTTTTGACATTGTGTCGAGGCTCGCCTGGCGTCCCGGCGCCGATCCGCCGGCAAGGAGCGTCGCGGTGCAACTTCGTCCCGAGCGGGAGGCCGAGCGGCTCTCCGACCTGCATGCCCTCGGCATTCTGGACACGCCGCCGGAGGCCCAGTTCGATGCGGTCTGCCGCCTCGCCCGCACGCTGTTCCGGGTACCCTATGCCTGGATTTCGCTGGTCGATGCCGAAAGGCTCTGGTGCAAGGCCTCCGCCGGCATCCAGTTCGGGCCCACCGCCCGGGACGCGGCCTTCTGCCACCACGCCATCCTGAGCGACGCGCCCCTGGTGGTCGAGGACGCGAGGAGCGACCCGCGCTTTCACGGCGTCGCGCTGGTGACGGGGCCGCAGGGCGTCCGGTTCTACGCCGGCCTCCCGCTGATGCTGCGGCCGGGCCTGCCGCTCGGGACCTTCTGCCTCGCGGACACCGTCCCGCGCCGGCTCTCGGAGGATGAGAGCGCGCGGCTCTCCGACCTCACCGCCGTCGTGGTGGCCCAGCTCCGGCATTACGAGGCCCGCGTCGCCAGCGAGACCGAGGCCCTGCGCCGACGGGCGAGCGAGGAGGCCCTGTCCCAGGCCAGCCGCAACCTGACGCTGGCCGAGCAGATGGCGCATATCGGCCATTGGCGGGTCGACCTCGCCTCCGGCGCGGTGACCTGGTCGGACGAGGTCTGCCGCATGCACGGGCGGGCGCCGGGAGACCCGGCCGCCTGCATCGAGGAGGCCCTGTCCTATTACCACCCGGAGGATCGCGGGCGGATCGCCGCCCTCGTCACCGATGCGCGGGAGCGCCGGGCCGGCTTCTCCTTCAAGGCGCGGATCCTGCGGCGCGACGGCGAGGAGCGGGTCATCGTCTCGCGCGGCATCTGCGAGTGCGACGAGACCGGCGCCGCCGCGGCCCTGTTCGGCAGCGCCCAGGATGTGACCGAGATGGACCGCGCCCAGGCCGAGCTGCAGGAGCGCACCGCCCGCCTGCGCGCCAGCACCGCCCTCCTGGACGCCACCCTGGAGCATATGGACCAGGGCCTGATGATGGTCGACGAGGCCGGGATCGTGCGGGTCTGCAACGAGCGCGCCATCGCGCTCCTCGACCTGCCGCGCGACCTGATGCGCAACGCCCCGACCTTCGACGAGGTCCGGCGCCACCAGATTGCCCGGGACGACTTCGCGCGCTGCGAGGCCGCCTTGCGCGAGCAGGTCGCGCACGGGCCGCTCCCGACGCATCCCCGCACCTACGAGCGCGAGCGGCCGGACGGCACGGTGCTGGAGGTCCGCACGGTGCCGCTCCCCACCGGCGGGGCGGTGCGCACCTACACCGACATCACCGCCCGCAAGGCGGCGGAGGCGCAGGTCGCCCACATGGCCCGGCACGACACCCTGACCGGGCTGCCCAACCGCGCCCTGTTTCGCGACAGCCTCGACCGGCGCCTGGCGAGCCAGCGGCGGCACGGCGGAGCTTGCGGCCTGCTCTGCCTCGACCTCGACGCGTTCAAGGCGGTCAACGACACCCTCGGCCATCTCGCCGGCGACGCCATGCTGCGCGAGGTGGCGGGGCGGATCCGCGCCGTCCTGCGCCGGGAGGACCTGGCCGCGCGACTCGGCGGCGACGAGTTCGCGGTTCTGCTCGGCGGTGAGTCCGATGCCGCCGCGACGGCCGAGCGCCTGATCGCGGCCCTGCGCGAGCCGGTGGATCTCGGCGGGCAGGAGGCGACGATCGGCGTCAGCATCGGCATCGCCGTCGCGCCCGAGCACGGCCTCGACGGCGACACCCTGATCAAGCGCGCCGATCGCGCGCTCTACCGGGCGAAGTCGGAGGGCCGCAACACCTACCGGCACTTCGCCGCCGCCATGGACCGGGCGGCGGAGGAGCGCCGGCGCCTCGAACTCGACCTTCGCCTCGCGCTGCAGCGGGGCGCCTTCGCCCTGCATTACCAGCCGGTCTTCGATCTCGCGGGCGGCCGGATCACCGCCGTCGAGGCGCTGCTTCGCTGGAACCACCCGACCCGCGGCCGGCTGGACCCCGCCGCCTTCCTGCCGCTGGCCGAGGAGACCGGCCTGGTCGTCCCGCTCGGCGAATGGGTCCTGCGCACGGCCCTGCGCGACGCGCGGGCGCTCCCGCCGGAGATCCGGGTGGTGGTGAACGTCGCGGGCGCGCAGCTGCGCCAGCACGGCCTCCCCGGCGCGGTGCGGGCCGCCCTGGCGGCGGCGGGCGAGCCGCCCGGGCGCCTCGAGCTCGACATTGCCGAGGGCGCCCTCGCGGAGGCGGGCGGGCGGCTGGCGGACCTCGCCGATCTCGGGATCGGGCTCGCCTTCGACGATTTCGGCGCCGGCGCCTCCTCCCTCGGTGCGCTGCGGCGCCTGCCCTTCGGGCGGATCAAGCTCGCCCGCGCGCTCGCCGGGGATGCCGCGTTGCCGCAGGCCTCCGGCCTCCTGCGCGCCGTCGTCGCCCTCGGGGAGGCGCTCGGCCTGGAAGTCACGGCCAAGGGTGTCGAGACCGAAGCGCAGCTCGCCGGCCTGCGGGAGGCGGGCTGCACCGGAGCGCAAGGGTTTCTGCTCGGCCGGCCGGTGCCGTTCGGCGAGCTCGCGCCGATGCTCGGGGAGGCCGTCGCGTTCCCCGGTCCGCGACGCAGCCGGGGCGCGTGAAGGGGTCGTGGTGCGCGGCCGGGTCGACGGCCTGGATCGCGCGGACGCGGACTTTCATCGGCGCGCCTCCCCGGGCAGGGCGGGCCAGCGATCCGCGAAGGGGAGTTGCCGCTCCAGCGCCTCGGCGAGGTCGAGGAGCCGGTCGTCGCAGCCGAACCCCGCCACGATGTGGAGGCCAATCGGCATCCCGTCCGGCGCCGGATCGACCGGCAGGCTCAGGGCCGGCAGCGCCGCGGCGTTGACCCAGCCGGAATAGACCGCGTGGCCCCGGGGGCCGACCGGCCGGCCGTCGATCACCTCCGGATAGACCGCATCCGCCGCCCAGGGCATCGCCGCGGCGGATGGGGTGACGAGGAGATCCAGCTCCGCGAAGGCGGCGCTCGCCGCGTTGCGCAGGGCCTGCACCCGTTCGAGAATCGCGGCGAGCAGGGTCGCGGGGGTGCGGGCGCCCTCCTCGGCCATCGCCCGGTAGGGCGCGCTCACCCGCGCGGCCAGGGCCGGATCGGCCTCGAACAGGCGGGCGAGGCCGATCTTGCCGATCTCCGGCCACAGCGCGTTCAGCCCGGCGATGTCGAAGGGCAGCGGCCCCTCCTCCACCTGGACGCCGATGGCGTCGAGATGGGCGAGGGCCCGTCGGCAGGAGGCGGCGACGACGGGCTCGAGCGGCGCATCGCCGATGCGCTCGACGTAGCGGGCCCGCAACGGCCGCTCGGGATGCGGTTCCGGCCGGAAGGTCGACCACAGCACCCGCGGATCGGCCCCCTGCATCAGGGCGAGCACCGCGCGGCTGTCGGCGACGGTGCGGGTGAGCGCGCCCGCCACCTCGAAATCGAGGAGCGGCGAGGGCAGGCCGCCGTGGCGCGGCACCCGGCCGAGGCTGCTCTTCAACCCGACGAGGCCCGTATGGGCGGCGGGCCGGCGCAGGGAGCCGCCGCCATCGGTGCCCAGCGCGATCGGCGCGTAGCCCGCCGCCGTCGCGGCGGCTCCCCCGCCGGTCGAGCCGCCGGGCGTCAGGGCCGGGTTCCAGGGATTGCGGGTGACGCCGAACCGGGCCGATGCCGTGTAACCCTGCACGGCGAATTCCGGCATCGTGGTCTTGGCGAGGGTGACGAGGCCGGCGCGGCGCATCCGCGCCACCGGCAGCTCGTCATGGGGGCTGGGAGCGGCCTCGCCCGGCTCGGCATAGGTCGAGGGCAGGCCCGCCGTGACCAGGAACTCCTTCACGGTCATCGGCACGCCGTCCAGGGCGGAGAGCGGCCGGCCGGCGCGCCAGCGGGCGGCGCTCGCCTCGGCCTCCCGGCGCGCGCCCGGATTCTCCCGCGTGATCGCGTTGAGATGCGGCTCCCAGGTCGCGGCCCGTGCCCGCGCCGCATCGAGGGCGTCGACCGGCGAGGCGCGCCCGGCCGCGAAGAGCCGGCCGAGCTCGATCGCGGAGAGCCGCCACAGCTCCGCGCTCATGCGGTGCCTGCGGCGATCGGGTCGTGGTCCGGCATGGGCTTTCCTGGGTTTGGCAGATGATTTGCTGAGGGCAAATGATTTGCTGAGGGCAGATGATGTGCGACGGCCCGTGGCAGCAAGATCGATGTCGCAGGCACGATCCTGGCACCGTCCCGACCAGGCGGGCATGGCCGGACGGCACGGCCGCCGCGGCAGCGGCCGGCCTGCGCCTCGATGCCGTCCCTCACCACCCGCAGCCAGTCCCTGGTCATGACCCATCCGCCTGGAGGATCCGCGACGATGACCGATATCGCACTCGGGGTGATCCTGCCCTCCTCGAACCGGGTGGTGGAGCGGGCGACGGAAGCGCGGCTCGCCGGCCGCCCGGTCGCCGCCTGCTACGCGCGGGTGCCCTACGGGGCGATGCTCGCCGGTGACGGCGCCTATGACGAGGCGGTCTTCCTCACCGCCGCCGATCTCCTGGCCGATGCCGGGGTGGCGGCCCTGTGCTGGAACGCCACGCGGGGCGCCGCCCTGGGCTTCGCGCCCGACGAACGCCTCTGCGCATCCGTGACCCGCCGCACGGGCCTGCCGATGGTGACGACGGCGCTCGCCGCCCGGGCACGGATCCGTCGCGCCGGCTATCGCCGCCTCGGCCTCGTGGTGCAGGGAGGGGCGGACGAGGCCGGGCTGGTCGGCGCCCGCTTCGCCGGGGCCGGCATCGCCGTCGGCAGGGTCCGCCCCCTCGGCATCACCGAGAACCGCCTGGCGGCCGAGGTCGATCCGTCCCGCCTCGACGACGCGGCGCGGGAGGCCGCGTCCGGCAGTGACGCGGTGCTGATCTGGAGCACCAACCTGCCCGGATGGCGCCTGCCGCCCGCACTCGACGGCGTGCCGGTCCTCGACGCGACGAGCCTCGGCACGGCGGCGCTGCTGGCGGCGGCCGGGTTGGCGGACGGCTCGTGACGGCCCTGCATGCCGCTCCCGCAATGCTGATCTCGGAAGGCCTGTGTTAGAGAACGATGCAGGCCCGGGACAGGGCGTGAGGGAGGAGCGGGACGGGCGCTGCGGCGTTCTCAAGGCGCCTCCGTGCGTCCGAGCCGGGCTCCCGTCACAGCAGGCAGCCCCCATGAGCCTCATCACCTATCTCACCCGGATCCAGTTCGAGCGCGGTGCCGTCCGGCTGATCGCCGAGGAACTGGCGCTCCTCGGCGCGAGCCGGCCCCTCGTCGTGACCGATCGCGGCGTCGTGGCGGCCGGCCTGATCGCCCGCGTCCTCGACGCCGCCGGCCTGCCCGCCGCCACCCCGGTCTTCGACGGCACGCCCGAGAACCCGACCGAGGAGGCGACGCTGGAGGCCCGCGACCGCTTCCGGGCCGAAGGCTGCGATTCGGTGATCGCGGTCGGCGGCGGCTCGCCCCTCGACCTCGCCAAGGGCGTGGCGCTCCTCGCCACCCACGACGAGCCGCTGGCGACCTACGCGGCGATCCTCGGCGGCATCCCGCGCATCCGGGCCGACCAGCCCCCGGTGATCGCGGTGCCGACCACCGCCGGCACCGGCAGCGAGGTCGGCCGCGCCGCCCTCATCACCCTTGCGGACGGGCGCAAGCTCGGCTTCATCTCGCCCCATCTGATTCCGAACGTGGCGATCTGCGATCCCGAGCTGACCCTCGGCCTGCCGGCGGGCCTCACTGCCGCGACCGGCATGGACGCGCTGACCCACTGCATCGAGACCTACCTGAGCCCCCGCCACAACCCGCCGGCCGAGGCCATCGCCCTCGACGGGCTCGCCCGCGCCACCCGCTCGCTCCCCCGCGCGGTCCGGGACGGCAGCGATATCGCGGCGCGCGAGGACATGATGATGGCCGCGCTGGAGGGTGGCATGACCTTCCAGAAGGGCCTCGGCGCCGTCCACTCCATGTCGCACGCGCTGGGCGGCCTGAAGGCGAAGCGCCTGCACCATGGCACCCTCAACGCCGTGATCCTGCCGCACGTGCTGCGCTTCAACGCCCCGGCCTGCGAGGAGAAGTACGGCGCCCTGCGCCAGGCGATGGGCCTCGCCGCGGGCGCCGACCTCGCCGCCGCGATCGAGGCGTTGAACCGCGACCTCGGCCTCCCGGCCGATCTTGCCGCCATGGGGGTCACCGAGACCGATTGCGAGGCGCTGGTTCCCCGCGCGGTCGAGGACCACTCGACGGCGACCAACGGCCGGCCGGTCGGCGCGGAGGAGTTCCGGGCGCTCTTCCGGGCCTCGCTGCGGGGCGCCGCGGCGTAGGCGGCCGGCCGCCGCTGCGCGAGCCTCGGGGGGACCGTCCGGAGAGGGCGGTCCCGGTCGCGCGACGGGCCCCGCCCGTGCTAGACCTCCGCCATGAAGATCGACGGCCGCCACTACCGCACCATCTTCCCCGCGCCCGACGGCGAGGGGATCTGCGTCATCGACCAGACCCGCCTCCCCTTCGCCTTCGAGACGAAGGTGCTGCGGAGCGAGGCCGAGGCCGCGGTCGCGATCCGCACCATGATCGTGCGGGGCGCGCCGCTCATCGGCGCCACCGCCGCCTACGGGCTGGCGCTGGCGATGCGCGAGGATCCGTCCGACCGCAACCTCGACGGGGCGCGGGAGCGGCTGGCCGCCACGCGGCCGACCGCGATCAACCTGCGCTGGGCCCTCGACCGGGTCGCGGCCCTGCTGCAGCCGCTCTCCCCGGGCGGGCGCGAGGCCGCCGCCTTCGCGGAAGCCGCCCGCATCGCCGACGAGGACGTGGCGAGCTGCCGGGCCATCGGCGAGCACGGGGCGGCCCTGATCGCCGAGATCGCCCGCCGCAAGGCCGGGCCCGTGAACGTGCTGACCCACTGCAATGCCGGCTGGCTCGCCACCGTCGACTGGGGCACGGCCCTGGCGCCGATCTACGTCGCGCACGATGCCGGCCTCGCCGTCCACGTCTTCGTCGACGAGACCCGGCCGCGCAACCAGGGTGCGGCGCTCACCGCCTTCGAGCTCAACGCCCACGGCGTGCCCCACACGGTGATCGCCGACAATGCCGGCGGGCACCTGATGCAGCACGGGCAGGTCGATCTCTGCATCGTCGGCTCGGACCGGACGACCTCGACCGGCGACGTCTGCAACAAGATCGGCACCTACCTGAAGGCGCTCGCCGCCCGCGATTGCGGCGTGCCGTTCTACGCCGCCCTTCCCTTCTCGACCATCGACTGGACCCTGACCGACGGCGTCGCCGGCATCCCGATCGAGGAGCGCGACGCCCGCGAGGTGACCCACCTCACCGGCCGCACCGACGACGGGGCCTTCGCCACCGTCGCCGTGGTCTCGCCGGGGAGCCCGGTCGCGAACCCGGCCTTCGACGTCACCCCGGCGCGCCTCGTCACCGGGATCATCACCGAGCGGGGCGTGGCGGAGGCGACGCCGGAGGGGTTGTTGGGGCTGTACCCGGAGCGGCGGGCGGCGGCTTGACTGTCCCCGGCGCAGTACGGGGGCGTCGCTTCCCCCGCACAGGGTCGTCCCGGGGCCGCGCAGCGGAGCCCGGAACGCCGCCTCACGCCCCCCGGCTCGGCGCCAGCCACGCCCCCGCGAAGCGAAACACCGGCTCGCCGCGCTGGTTGGTCCCGGTGGCCGTATGGCTCACCACGCCCCAGCCCGGCCGGGTGCGCGACGGCCTCGCCTCCGTCAGGGTCACGTCGTAGCGGATCGTGTCGCCGGCATAGACCGGCTTCAACCATTGCAGGTCGCGAAAGCCCGGCGAGGGCCCGCCCTCGACCACCGGCTCGCCACGCTCCGCCGCCAGGACCCGGCCGCGGTCGCGGGCCGCCACCATGCGCTTCATCCAGGCCGCGGCGGTGTGCCAGCCCGAGGCGCACAGGCCGCCGAAATGCGTCCGCGCCGCCGCCGCCTCGTCGACGTGGAAGGGCTGCGGGTCGAAGGCGCGGGCGAAGCGCAGGATGTCGTCGCGGGTGAAATGGTGCGCGCCGAGATCGAAGGGCCGGTTCAGCGGCATGTCCTCCAGATAGGCCGGCGGCAGCGCCTCGCCCTCGGGCCGCTCGGCCAGTGCCGGCTCCTCGGGCGGGCGGGGCCGCGGCGGCAGGGGCGGCGTGCCGCGACGGCCGAACATCGCCCAGAAATCCTGGGTCATCACCGGCTGGCCGGCGCCGTTCGCGATCTCGAGCAGGAAGCGCACGAAGCCGCGGTCGGGCTTGCTGCCGGAGGGCCGGCTCTCGGTCACGCTCATGCGCATCGACAGGGCGTCACCGGGGCGGACCGGACGCAGCCAGCGCACCTCCTCGACGCCCGGCGAGCCCATCGAGCTCGATTGCAGGATGAAGCCGTCGGCGACGAGGCGCATGCCCAGCGCGCAGGTATGCCAGCCCGAGGCGATCAGCCCGCCGACGAAGCTGCCTTCAGCCGCCGCCTCGTCGGTGTGGAATCCCTGCGGGTCGAACTCGCGGGCGAAACCCACGATGTCGTCGCGGCTCACCGCGAGGGGCCCGAAATCGAGCCGGACACCGGGCGTGAGATCCTCGAAGCAATAGCGGGGCATGGCTGTCGGCGTCCGGCGGCGTTGCGGGGCCGCCGGGCTAGCACGGCAAAGGTCTGACACGGAAGCGCCCGCGGCTCAAAGAAAAGGCGCCCGCGGCCCTAAGAAAAAGCGCCCGCGGCCTTGTGGGCGAGGCGGATCGGCTCCGGCAGGCGGAATTTCGGTGCGCAGGCGAGGACCAGGGCGACGCTGGTCGGGATGTCGGCGAGGTGTCCCGGCGAGATGAACAGCGGATGCTTGGCCGTGCGCGTGCGGACGACCGCGCCGATGGTCTCCCCCCTGTCGATCAGCGGCTGATGCGCGCCCTTCTCCTCGTCGAGGGGGGCGTTGCGGCCGCAGAGCCGGGTCTTGCCGACCCCGATCGTCGGGCGCTGGAGCCACAGCCCCATATGGCTGGCGATGCCGATGCGGCGCGGATGCGCCGTCCCCATGCCGTCGAACAGGAACACGTCCGGCTCGGCCTTCAGCCGCCCGAACGCCTCCTCCAGCACCGGGCCCTCGCGGAAGCTGAGAAGGCCCGGCACGTAAGGGAACGGCGTCGGCATCAGGGCCGTCACGGTCTCGACCACCCGGAAATCCGGATAGGTCGCGACCACGATCGCCGCGTGCGAGCGATCGTTCTTCACGCTGACATCGACGCCGGCGACGAACCGCACGGCGTCGAGGTCGATCGGGCGGTCGGCCACGATCTCGGCGGCGAGCCGGCGCTGGAGCGCCACGGCCTCCGTGGGCGTCAGGTCCCAGTCGTGGCGCCGGACGAGGTCCATCCTGGTTCCTTGCCCGTTTCGTGGCGTGCCGTCAGTTGGCGAAGCGGAAATGCAGCACGTCGCCGTCCTGCACCAGGTATTCCTTGCCCTCCAGCCGGAGCTTGCCGGCCTCGCGGGCCCCGGCCTCGCCCTTCAGCGCCGTGTAGTCGGCGAAGGCGATGGTCTCGGCGCGGATGAAGCCCTTCTCGAAGTCGGTGTGGATCACGCCGGCGGCGGCAGGCGCGCGGGTACCCTTGGTGATGGTCCAGGCCCGGGCCTCCTTCGGCCCGACGGTGAAGTAGGTGATGAGGCCGAGCAGCTCGTAGCCGGCGCGGATCACCCGGTTCAGGCCGGGCTCGGCGAGGCCCACCGCCTCCAGGTACTCGACCTGCTCCGCCGGCGGCAGCACCGCGATCTCGCTCTCGATCTTGGCCGAGACGACGACCGCCTTGGCGCCCTCCTCCTTCGCGCGGGCGAAGACGGCGGCCGAATGGGCGTTGCCGGAATCGGCCGAGCCTTCCTCGACGTTGCAGACGTAGAGGACGGGCTTGGCCGTCATCAGGCCGAGCTGCGAGAACAGGCGCTCCTCCTCCGCCTTGCGCTGGACGAGGCGCGCCGGCTTGCCGTCGCGCAGGAGCGGCAGCGCCCGCTGCACGAGGTCGAGGGTCTCCTTGGCCTCCTTGTCGGCGCCCTTGGCCTTCTTCTCCAGCGCGGTGACGCGCTTCTCGAGGCTGTCGAGGTCGGCCAGCATCAGCTCGGTCTCGATCGTCTCGATGTCGGCGATCGGGTCGACCTTGCCCTCGACGTGGGTGACGTCGCCGTCCTCGAAGCAGCGCACGACGTGGGCGATGGCGTCGACCTCGCGGATATTGGCGAGGAACTGGTTGCCCAGGCCCTCCCCCTTCGAGGCGCCGCGCACCAGGCCGGCGATGTCGACGAAGGTCAGGCGGGTCGGGATGATCTCCTTCGAGGAGGCGATCCGGGCGAGGTCGTCGAGCCGGCTATCCGGCACCGCCACCTCGCCGACATTCGGCTCGATGGTGCAGAACGGGTAGTTCGCCGCCTGCGCCGCCGCGGTCTGCGTCAGCGCGTTGAAGAGCGTCGACTTGCCGACGTTCGGCAGGCCGACGATGCCGCATTTGAAGCCCATCAGATCGTTCCGTTCAGTTCAAGCAGATCGCCGGCCGGCGGCGGTGTTGCATCGCACTTGGTTGCATCGGACTTGCGGCGTCGGGGTGCACGGGTCAAGCCGGCTTCTCGCCGACGCGCTTCACCTCGTCCCAGCCCCGCCCGGCCATGGCGAGGTGGACCTTGTTCTGGAAGCGGGCATCCTCGCCCGAGGCGAGCAGGTCGGCGGCGTCGGCCATCGCGTCGCACAGGTCCTCGACCCACGGCATCTCGGCCTTGGCGAAGTCGTTGAGCACGTAGGCGTGGACGAGCGCCTTGTCGCCCGGGTGCCCGATGCCGAGGCGGGCGCGCCAATACTCGTTGCCGCATTGCGCGGTGATCGAGCGCAGGCCGTTATGGCCGGCATTGCCGCCGCCCTTCTTCACCCGGAGCTTGGCGGGAGCGAGATCCAGCTCGTCGTGGAACACCACCACGTCCTCCAGCGGGATCTTGTAGAAGCGCTGCGCCTCGGCCACCGCGCGGCCGGATTCGTTCATGAAGGTCAGGGGCTTGAGCAGCAGCACGCGCTCGGCTCCGATCGTCGCCTCGGTGCTCTCGCCCTGGAACTTGCGGCGCCACGGCGCGGCGCGATGCCGGCGCGCGATCACGTCGAGCGCCATGAAGCCGATATTGTGCCGGTTGCCCGCGTAGCGGGTGCCGGGATTGCCGAGGCCGACGAACAGCCGCATGGCGACAGACAGCTCCCCGAGAAAGCGGAAACGCCCCGGGTCTCGCGACCGGGGCGTCCCGATGACAGGTGAGGTCGAGCCGGGAAGCGGCTCAGCCCTCCTTGGACTCGCCCTCGGCGGTCTCCTCGGCGGCCTCGGCCGCCGACTCGGCGCGGGCGGCCTCGGCCACCGCGGCCTCCTCGGCCTCCACCTCGGCGCCGAGCACGGTCGGCGGCACCAGCGTGGCCACCACCTCGGCGCCGTCGAGGGCGAAGGTGGCGCCGGCCGGCACGGGCAGGTCGGAGACGTGGATGGTGTCGCCGATGTTCTTGCCGGTCAGGTCGACGGTGATCGCGTCGGGGATCGACTCGGGGGCGACCGAGACCGTCACGGTGTGGTGCACGACGTTGAGCGTGCCGCCGTTCTGCTTGATGCCCGGGGCCGCATCCTCGTTCGAGAAATGCACCGGCACCTCGACCTCGACCGACTGGCCGGCGACGACGCGCAGGAAGTCGACGTGCAGCGGGACGCCCGAGACCGGGTCGAGCTGGTAGTCGCGCGGGATCGCCCGGACCGTGCGGCCGCCGGCGCTGATCTCGAACACGGTGGTCAGGAAGCCACCGGCGTAGATCAGGGTGCGGGTGCGGATGAGGTCGACGGCGATGGCCTGCGGCGGCTGGTTGC
The DNA here is from genome assembly GCF_001043955.1 of Methylobacterium tarhaniae. GTDB lineage: Bacteria > Pseudomonadota > Alphaproteobacteria > Rhizobiales > Beijerinckiaceae > Methylobacterium > Methylobacterium tarhaniae. The sequence goes on from NZ_LABZ01000164.1 coordinate 15,631, forward strand.
CCCCGTAGATGACGGCCGGCACCTGGCCCTGGCGACGAACGGCCCGGGCGGCCCCCTTGCCGACCCGGTCGCGTGCCACGGCCTCAAGCGGCTTCACGGCGCTCATGGCGTGATCCTTAAAACTGATGTTGCGGATGGCTCAAACGCCGAAGGCCGCCCCCTCGAGGACGGCCCTGTGAACCGACGTCGCCACGCCCGTTCCCGTCAGGGGAATCCGGCCTCCAAGGGTGTCCGGCGGGCGGGGTGCTGCTAGCAGACGCGAACCCCGATGGCAAGGACGGGCAGGATCGGGAGATGCATCGGATTGGGGCCGATCGCCGGAGGGATCCTTAACCGGTCCGCCATGACCCTGCCGGCGCGCCCCGCACCTGCCGGGCTCCCCCCTCGATCCCTCGCCGGAGATTGTCCGTGACGCGCCCGATCCTCTGGGCCCTCGGCGTGCTCGCGACCGCCGCCCTCACCGGCGGGTGGATGACCGAGCGCATCGCGAAGCTCTCCCTCGGCAGCCCGAACCCGGCCGCCGGGACGCCGCCGCCTCATCCCCGCGACGTCTCCACCGTGACGCTGGCCCAGGACCTGTCCGGCCATTACTGGGCCCACCCGCAGGTCGAGGGGACGGTGCTGCGCATGCTGGTCGATACCGGGGCGACGCTCTGCGCCTTCACCCGCGAGGATGCGGCCCGGATCGGGCTGAAGGTCGCCGAGCGCGACTTCACGGCGAGGGCCGCCACGGCCAACGGCACCGTTCCGGCCGCCCCGGTGCGGGTGCGCGAGATGCGGGTCGGCGGGATCACGGTGCGCGACGTCGAGGCGATGGTCCTGCCGGGCGGGCGCCTCGAGACCAGCCTGCTCGGCATGTCGTTCCTGCGCCGCCTGCGCGGGTTCGAGGGTGCGGCGGGCCGGATGACCCTGCGGGGATGACCGCGCGGGGAGGAGGTCGGCTCAGGTGCCCGGGCAGGCCCCGCCATTGGTGGCCTTCACGACGGTCGGCAGTACGATCTCCGGCGCCGAGGTGACCGAGACGTTGTAGATCTTGCCGTTGCGCACCGGCCAGATCACGGTCTCGGTCATGGCGCCGAGGTTGAACCGAGAGGCGAAGGCCGCGCCGAGGATCGGCCTGTAGGGCATCGTCAGCTCGACGACGACGTAGCGGGCGCCGGGGGTCTTGAAGGCGTCCGGCACCGGCGGCACGGCGGTCACGCCGGTGGGGGCCTGCACGGCGGCGCTGCCGGCATCCACGGCGTAGGAACAGACCTTGGCCCCGCCCTTCGCGTTGTCGACCCCGACCGCCTTGGCGGCGATGCGCGCGGTGGCGCCGTCATAGGGCGCCAGCACGGCCCGCCCGACCCTCACGATGGTGGCGAACTGGGTGGCCGAGACGTCGCCCGCCTCCCGGGCCACGAGGTCGGCCACGGTGCGGGCCGCCAGCGTCACCTTGCGCAGGTTGCTGATGTAGCCGGCGAGATCGGTGGTGCCGACATAGAGAAGCAGCAGGATCGGCAGCACCATCGCGAACTCGATCGCGGCCACGCCCTCCTGTGCCCTCGCCAAGTCCGCGGCAGCGCGCCGAAGGCCGGGCGCCCGCCGCCGCCGGACGTTCATTGGTAGGGCTCCGTGCGAAAGGCGACGGTGCTCTGCAGAACGCGCTTGCCGTTCGCCAGGGTGCCGGGGTTGAGGAAGCTGAAGAAGACCGGGAACTCCACTGCGGCCTGCACGAGCACGATGTCGTTCGAGCCCGGATTCTCGTATTGCTCGCCGAATTTCGTCGGCTTTTCACGCCACGTCCTGCTGGTTGCGTCGATCGGGCTCGGCGGCGCGTAGTTGGTCTTGCCGGTCATGTTCAGCACGTCGATCTTGACGCTGCGGCAGTCGAAGAGCGTGACCCGGCTCTTGCAGATCGCCTCGCCGAACGTCGCCAACGTCTCCTTCGCGCTCGCATTGGCGGGCCGGGCGGCCTGGAACTGCCCGGTATAGAGCTGGCGCGCCGCATTCGAGACCGCGTTGTCGAGGATCTGGCCGGCGAAGAACGCCAGCGCGGTCTCGACGATCGCCGCCACGAGGCAGAGGAACGGCATCGCGATCAGCCCGAACTCCACCGCCGTCACACCCTCGCGGGCGGAGGCGAAGCGGGCGGCCCACCGACGCGGCGCGCCGAGGCGCCCCCGCGGCCCGCGGCCGGATGGCGGCGCGAGCGACAGGCCGTGCGTCGCCGCGGCCTGCCCGGCCGGCGGAGCTGGGGCGCGAATCGGGCGACGTCGGAACATGGCGGGTCACGTCCGGAGCGAGCCGGGTCAGCGGCTCAGGAACCTGCCGAATACAAGGGAGGGGTTTCGGTTCGGTTGCGCGAAACGCCGATTCTCAGCGCATCGGCGCCTGCCCGCCGGCGTCGCCTTTCGTCGCCATCGCGTTGCGCTGGCCGGTCTGCCCGCTCATCTCGGAGAAGTAGCGCTGCGCGTCGCCGAGCTGCATCGAGGGCTGGCAGGCAGGGGTGCAGGAATAGGATTCGCGCTCGAGCCCGCGCTGCACCGTCACCACCGAGGGGCTCCCGCCGCGCACGCTGATTGCGGATTCCGCCAGCATCGTGCCCGCCGCATCCAGGGCGATGAGGTTGGTGCTGCCGAAGCTCTTGCCGGTCAGGACCACGATGCCGTTCCGCTGCAGCGAGACGTCGGCGATGATCGGGTTGCCGACGATCACGGTCGCGGTGCGCTCCGGCAGGCGGATCACCTTCGCATTGTCGACCGAGACCGTGACGGTGGCGCCGTCGCCCGCCTGCGCGGCGGCGGGTACCATCAGCGCGAAGGCCAGGAGGCGCACGGCACGCGGGAGGCTCGGGCGGCGGGGCGGGCTCATCGGTGGTCTGGTCTTTCGGACGCGACTGTCTCTCCCGGCAGTCAAGCGCCTGACGGTTGATAAACCGCTAAGCCGGCGCGTCGGCGCGGGCTGACCTCGGGCCAAGCAATTCGAGCGTCTGGCCTATCGATTGTTAACCACCGCTGGAATCTCGGCTCGAACGGACAGAGCCAACGATCGTTTTAACTCAACCTCAACGCGCCTCGACCTAGGTTGTCATCGGTCCCGATCGGCGCCAGTCGATTGTCGGCGGACTTACCGAGATCAATCAGGCGGGAACACAGTCATGATCACCAAGCTGAAGCGTTTTGTCAGCGACGAATCGGGCGCCACGGCGATCGAGTACGGCCTGATCGCGACCCTGATCGCCCTCGCGATCATCGGCGCGGCCCGGACGGTCGGCTCCAACCTGTCGAGCCAGTTCACCAACATCGCCGCCAACCTCGCGCCGGCGCCGGCGACTGGCGGTGGCGGTGGTACTGCTGGCGCCGGGAATTAAGGGCCGCAACGCCGGTCCGCGTCGGGCGGGTCGGCGCATCCCCGAACGCGTGCGGCGCTGAGTCGACCCTCGCCCGGCCGGCCCGATCCGCGCTCCTCACCGGTCGCAGCCCGGCCGCCTCATGGCGCCGGGCGGGCCTGTTCGAAGGGCGGCCCCTGACGGGTCCCGGTGGGTCGGCCGCGAGGCCGTACATGAAGATTCCAGCCGCGAGCCCGCATGGCCAGCCTCTGCCTCCTCGTCGTCTTCCCGTTCCTGATGGCCTATGCGGCCGCCAGCGACCTCCTGACGATGACGATTCCCAACCGGGTCAGCGTGATCCTGATCGCCGCCTTCGCGGTGCTGGCGGCTGCGGCGGGGCTCGGCTGGTCCGAGATCGCCGGTCATGCCGGCGCAGGTGCCCTGGTTCTCGTGATCGGCTTCGCCTTGTTTTCGGCGGGCGTGATCGGGGGGGGCGACGCCAAGCTCGCGGCGGCGACCGCGCTCTGGCTCGGCTACGGCTCGCTGCTCGACTACGTCCTCGTCACCTCCCTGTTCGGCGGCGTGCTCGCCACGGGCGTCCTCGCCCTGCGCCGGTATCCCCTCCCCGGCTTCGCGGCGTCCTGGACCTTCGCGGTGCGCCTGCAGGTCGGACGGGCGGTCATGCCCTACGGCATCGCCCTGGCGGCAGCCGCCCTCGTCGTCTGCCCGTCGGCCCCGCTCTGGCGCCTGGTTCTGCCGGGCTGAGCGTCCCATGATGCTGGCCCATGAATGCCGGCCATGCGGCGGGAGAGGCGCGACGCGCCCTCATCCGCCGCTTCGACGCGTGCAGGCCTCCGCGGACCGTTGCCCTCAAGGCCTGCAGCACACCGCCACCGCGTCGCGGACCCGGCACGACTCGTTAACCCTAAGGGGAATTAACCTTAATTTGAGGAATGCCTGATGAGGTCCGGCAGGGGGCGGCGCCGCGCCGCGCCCTGCCGTGCTCTCTCGTTGGCCCCGCATGAAGTCATCGCGCTTGCTCCTCGTCAGCGTCGCCGTCGTGACCGGCGCGGGGGCGTTCATCATGATGAGCGGCCGCGAGCCGCCGCCGCCGGTCGCGCCGGTCGCCGCGCCGGCCCCAGCCCCGGCCATCGAGATGGTGGAGGTTCTGGTCGCCTCCGCCGAGCTGCCGATGGGACAATCCCTCAAGGCGGCGGACCTGCGCTGGCAGCCCTGGCCGAAATCCGCGGCGGGCGACGGCTTCCTCCAGCGCGCGAGCGCCCCGACGGCCCTCCAGGACACCGTCGGGTCGATCGTGCGAAACCCGTTCCTCTCCGGCGAGCCGATCCGGCGCGAGAAGCTGATCAAGGCCGATGGCAGCGGCTTCCTGTCGGCCATCCTGCCGGCCGGGATGCGCGCCGTCGCGATCTCGATCGATGCCCGCGGCAGCAATACCGCCGGCGGGTTCATCCTGCCGAACGACCGGGTCGACGTGCTGCGCACCTCCCGCGACGAGGACGGGTCGCGCGGCGACGTCCAGACCTCCGTGACGATCCTCACCAACATCCGGGTGCTGGCGGTCGGCCAGACCGTGCAGGAGCGCAACGGCGAGCGGGTGGTCACCGGCGACACCGCGACGCTCGAGCTGACCCCGGCCCAGGCCGAGGCCGTGACCCTGGCCCAGAGGGTGGGCCAGCTCTCCCTCGCCCTGCGCAGCCTCGCGGATGCCGGCCAGACCGCCCCGGCCGCGCCGGAGCCAGAGGCCGAGGGCGGCGTCACCATCGTGCGCTACGGCGTCGCCAAGCAGATGCCCCGCCGATGAGCGCGCGCCCGTCCGGCCATGACCGCGCGACCGGCCACCGCCCCACGAGTCCCCGCGCCCCACGAGTCCCCGTTCCATGACGATGCCCGAGACTCCCCTGGCGGCTCTGCGCGCCGTCCTCGCCGCCGGCGCGATGGCCCTCCTCGCCGCCGGGCCCGCCGCCGCCGTGGACGGCGTGGGGCTGCGCGGCTCCGGCCCGCGCGGCGGCCTGGTGCCGGCACCGGTGGTGAATGTCGGCCCCGACGAGGCCGACGTGTCGCGCCGCGTCGACCTCACCATGGGCCGCTCGCTGGTGATCGACCTGCCCCGGGACGCCAAGGAGGTCTTCGTCGCCAACCCCAAGGTGGCGAACGCCGTGGTGCGCTCGACCCGCAAGGTGTTCATCATCGGCGTCGAGAACGGCGCCACCTCGATCTTCGTGATGGACGGCGAGGGGCGCCAGATCGCCGCCCTCGACGTCACGGTGGGGCGCGACCTCAACGTGCTGCGCCAGACGCTGGCCGGCAGCATCCCGAACGGCCGCTTCGACGTGCGCCCGGCGGGCGATTCGGTGCTGCTCACCGGCGCGGTCGGCTCCGCGGCGGAGGCGCAGCAGGCCGTCGACATCGCCAACGCCTTCGTGGGCGCCGGCGGGAGCGGGGCGACGACCCGCGGCGCGGTGATCAACAACCTGACGATCCGCGGCAAGGACCAGGTGATGCTGCGCGTCACCGTGGTCGAGGTCTCCCGCCTGGTGCTCAAGCAGTTCGGCGTCAACCTGAACGCCAACTGGAGCGCGATGAACTTCGTCAACGGCGTCCCGTTCCCGCTGACCGGCGGCTCCTTCCCGGCCGGCAACACGATCCAGGGCACGCTCAGCTCGGGCGGCTTCTCCCTGACCGCGACCCTGCGCGCCTTCGAGCAGGCCGGCGTCTCGCGGGTCCTGGCCGAGCCGACCCTGACGGCGATCTCCGGCGAGGCCGCGACCTTCACCGCCGGCGGCGAGATCCCCGTCCCCACCAGCCAGACCTGCTCGGCCGTCGTCGCGTCGAACTCCTCGAACTGCGCGGTCGGCATCGACTACAAGCCCTACGGCGTGGCGCTGAACTTCACGCCCGTGGTCCAGTCGGAGAACCGGATCTCGATCCGGGTCGGCACCAACGTCACGGAGCTGGATCCGCAGGCCGCGATCCCGGTCTCCAACGGCAACAACACCATCTCGGTGCCGGGTCTCACGGTGCGCAAGTCCGAGACGACCATCGAGCTGCCCTCGGGCGGGACGATGATGATCGCGGGCCTGATCCAGCAGCGCAACCGCCAGGCGATCAGCGGCCTGCCGGGCATGCTCAACCTGCCGATCCTCGGCGCCCTGTTCCGCTCCCGCGACTACCAGCGCCAGGAGACGGAGCTGATGATCATGGTCACCCCCTACATCGCCAAGCCGATGGATCCCGGCCAGGTCCGCAAGCCCGATGACGGCTTCACCGAGTCGAGCGACAGCCAGGCGGTCCTGCTCGGCCGCTTCAACCGGCTCTACGGCGTGGTCGGCGCCGCCCCCCTCGGCTCCGGCTATCGCGGCCGCGTCGGCTTCATCACCGACTGAGACCGCTCCCTTCAGAAGACCCCCTCCGAAGATCCGGCCCGCAGGGTTGCGCTGCAGGCCGGCCCGCCGAGGCACCGCCGACCATGACCCGCATCGCCCTCCGCCTGCTCATCCTCGCCGCCTCGGCCAGCCTCGCGGCCTGCGCCGCCGACCGGCGGCTGACCACGGGCTCGACCTATCCGACGACGGTCCCCGAGCGGCATCCGATCGTGCTGACGGATACGCCCCGCAATCTCGACGTGTTCGTCACCGGGACCGGGCATATCGACCCGCGCCAGGCCGACGACGTCGACGGCTTCCTCGCCGAGTACCGCCGCTACGGCCGCGGCGTCCTGGTCCTGGAGGTGCCTCGCGGCTCGCAGGTGCCGGGCGGCGCGGTGGACCGCACCCTCGAGGGGGTGCGCGCCCGGGCGGTGGCCCGGGGGGTGGCGCCGCGGGAGATCGTCGTCGCGCCCTATCCGGTCGCCAACGTGGCGGTGAGCGCGCCGTTGCGCCTCAGCTTCCAGCGCATGCAGGCCAAGGTCGCGGGCGCCTGCGGGCTCTGGCCGCAGGATCTCGGCTCGGCGGATGCGGGCTTCAACACCCGTAACGAGACCTACTGGAATTTCGGCTGCGCCAGCCAGTCGAACCTCGCGAGCCAGGTCGCCGACCCGGTCGACCTCGTGCGGGGCCGGCAGGAGGGCCGGATCGACACCGTGACCCGGACCCAGAACCTGATCGACCTGCGCACCGGAAAGGATCCGTCAACCACTTGGAAGCAGGATGGCCGCGCGAGCGTGAAGAACCAGGTGGCACAGTGATGAGGACGCGCCGGACGACAGTCGCTGCCGCGCCCGCGGCGAGGCGCGTCGGCACCGCCCTGGGCCGGGGACCGGACACGGGACGGCTTCCGTCCCGGCGGGCGCCGCGCCATGTCTGAACCGCGCGATTCCACCGACCGGGTCATCGCCCCGGTCCCCCGCATCACCGTGCAGGCCTTCTGCGAGAGCGGCGAGGTCGCCGCGGTGATCGAGGCCGCCGCCGGCGACCGGCGGATGCAGAAGGCCCATACCCGCGTCCAGATGGGCGGCGCGCCCGCCGCCGTCGAGGCCTACCGCAACGCGCCGACCCCGAACGTCATCATGGTCGAGATCGGCGCCGGCCGGGGCAACCCGCTCGCCGCCCTCGACAGCCTCGCCGAGGTCTGCGACGCCGGCACCAAGGTGGTGGTGATCGGCCACGTCAACGACGTGGTGCTCTACCGGGAGTTCATCCGCCGCGGCGTGAGCGAGTACCTGATCGCGCCGATCGAGCCCGTCGCCGTGATCGCGACGATCTCCGACCTGTTCTGCGATCCCGCCGCCGAGCCCCTGGGGCGGACGATCGCGGTGGTCGGCGCCAAGGGCGGCGTCGGCGCCTCGACGCTCGCCCACAACATCGCCTGGTCGGTGGCCCGGGACTACGGCACCGCGACGGTGATCGCCGATCTCGACGTCGCCTTCGGCACCGCCGGACTGAACTTCAACCAGGATCCGCCGCAAGGGGTCGCCGAGGCGGTGTTCGCGCCAGAGCGGGTCGATGCGAACTTCGTCGACCGCCTGCTGTCGAAGTGCACCGACAACCTGAGCCTGCTCGCGGCGCCTGCGACCCTCGATCGCCCGACCGACTTCGTCGAGGGCGCCTTCGACGGCGTGATCGACGTGCTGCGGGCGAGCGTGCCCTGCATCGTGCTCGACGTGCCGCATGCCTGGTCGGCCTGGTGCCGGCGCATGCTGATCGGCGCCGACGAGATCGTGGTGGTGGCCGCCCCCGACCTCGCCTCCCTGCGCAACGCCCGCAACCTGTTCGAGCTTCTGCGCAGCGCCCGGCCCCACGACCGCATGCCGCGCCTCGTCCTCAACGGGGTCGGCATGCCCAAGCGCCCGGAGATCGCCGTGGCGGAATTCGCCAAGGCCCTCGACGCGCCGGTCGCCGCCGCCATCCCGTTCGAGCCCGCCCTGTTCGGCACCGCGGCCAATAACGGCCAGATGCTGGCGGAGGTGCAGCCCGGCGCCAAGGCGACGGAGATCGTGAGCGAGCTCGCCGGCAGCCTGACCGGCCGCGTCGAGACCCGCCGCGGCCGGGCCAACCTCCTGGAACCGCTGCTGGCCCGCTTCGCCCGCCGCAAGGCGTCGTGATCCGGCCGGCGTCCCGAGCCGTCCGGACGGGGCGCCTGCTCCCGATTCACCCCGTTTCCCGAGAAGGCCGCTGATCCCATGTTCGGCAGGAGACCCGGAGCGGCGGCCCCGACGATGCCGGCCGCCCGTCCCGCCGGCCCCGCCCCGGTG